>JBICHT010000018.1:0-25360 GCA_043101125.1 Phycisphaerales bacterium JB050
AAACACACGCAGACGAACACCACCGCTCGCGTTCACGATGCTCGACCACTGGGCCGTGCTGAACACAAAGTCGCCCGGTGTCCCGTCGCCGTTCCGGTCGTTCATGTCAATCTGCAGACCGGTGTTGCCAGCGTTGTTGTAGTTCACCGGACCGCCAAGGATCGTGACCGTCACCGCCGAACCAAACAGCGTGCCGTCCGCACCAATCAGGCGAGCCTCCACGGTCATCGGCTGGCCGTCGGTCATGCTCAGACCGTCCAGACCCGCATCCACCGAAAAGGTCACCACCGTGTTCGGCCCGACAAACTCGTTGTCGCCGACACGCGGCTGCGTGATCTGCACGCCAGCTCCGAATGTCGTCGTCGCCAGGACGGTTGCAGCTATCGCCGCCAGCCCCGCTCGCAAGAAAGCTCTCATTCCCACATATCCTTTCTTCCAACCGGCTGCCTTGCCGGCCATGTCAATCGTGTGATCGGTCACCCCGTTGCCGGATAACCAGGATGGACTATCCGACGTCTACCCGCTTCGCGTGTTCACTCGACAGGTCTCTTGGGACGAATAAACCGAACCCATCGCGAACGACGCGCCAGCCGGAAAACCTCTGTAAAGCGACCATCCGGTGGGTACGCAACTTATCAGACCTCTCTGCAAATTGCCCGGAAACCCCGCTCCGGTCAAACCTTTCGACCGCGAAATCGCCGTTTTGCGCGATGTCAGGATGTATCGGCCCGTTCCCACGCTCCCATCGAAACCCAACCACCCCGGACCCAAACCCGACCAAGAATCTTCCCCAAAGTGCGCAGTTCCTGCGCCCACAGACACCTACCAATCGCCCACCACTCCACCCCGGAGAGCCATTCCGGTACGATCCGCCCGATGAACGACGCCCTCGCCGCCCTCCAGATTGTCGTCCTGATCGCGCTCGCGGCCGGGCTGCTCATCCTGATCTCCCAGTTCAGACTGGTAAGACGACGCCAGAAGCAACTCTGGAGACGCGTCGAACGCCTCGAAACCGGAGCCCTCGAAGCACGCAAGGCCATCGCCACCGCCGCCGCCGAACGATCACTCGCCTCCACACCCGGCCCGGGCACACCCAGATTCCGCTTCACCGCCCAGGAAAACGAGGATGTCTTCCTCTATGAACTGTTCGAGGGCAAACGCTCCGGACGCTACATCGAAGTCGGTGCCCACGACGGCCAGCACCTCTCCGTCACCCTCCCCTTCGAAGCCCTCGGCTGGTCCGGGGTGCTCATCGAACCCGTCCGCAAAAACTTCGAGGCCTGCAAGGCCGCCCGTCCCGGCAGCCATGTCGTCCACGCCGCCCTCGGCCCCGCCGGGTCCACCGGGACCGTGACCTTCAACGAAGTCGTCGGCGACGAGCACTCCGGCGTCATGTCCTACCTCGAAACCAACCAGCAGCACGCCGACGACCTCGCCGCCAAGGCCGCCAGGGTCAACGCCGTCGAAGTCCCCTACACCACCATGACCCAGGTCCTCGCCGAGGCCCCCGACCCCGAACAGCACTACGACTTCGCCGTCATCGATGTCGAAGGCGGCGAGGTCGGCCTCTTCCAGGGCTTCGACCTCGCGCGCTTCTCCCCAACCGTCCTCGTCGTCGAAGACAAGGCCGATCCCGACACCAGCCCCGTCCGCCCCATCATCGAGGCCGCAGGCTACGAACGCGCCACCGCCATCGGCATCAACGATGTCTATGTCCACCGCTCCAGGCCCGAACTGATCCGTCGCGCCCGACGCCTCGGGTTCGGAACCCGCTGAAACCAATGCGGATCGTTCACATCATCAACCCGTTCCACGCGCCCGACGGCTCCGAGCACGCCATCGCCCAGGCCGTCACGCTCGAGTCCATCCGTCGCGCGCATGCCCACGCCGCCGCCTCCGGCCTTGAGGTCATCCCCGTCGGCGTCGGCTTTCCCGAAGACCTTGATCTGGTCACCCCACCACTCGTCGCCGCCCCCGCACTCACCCGCTCGGTCATCGACGCCGCGATCTTCCCCACCACCAAGCAATTCCCGCTCATCACCGACCTGCTGAGCCACGGCGCCTCGGTCGCACCAGACCCCTCCCCCGACGACCTCCTCATCTATACCAACCTCGATATCTCCCTCCAGCCCCACTTCTACAACGCCGTCGCCGAACTCTACGCACACCAGTCACCAGCCCATGTCATCAACCGGCGCACCATCCCCGGCCACTACAGCTCGCCCGACCAACTCGACGACATGATCGCCGAACCCGGCGAGCGCCACGCCGGCTGGGACTGCTTCGTCTTCCCCCAGCACTGGTTGCCCGACCTCCGCCTCGGCACCGTCTGCATCGGCGCGCCGTACATCGGCCTCGCCATGCTCGCCAACCTCGACGCCCTCTCCGGCTTCCGCCTCGTCGAGCACAAGGACCTGCACCTGACCTTCCACATCGGCGATGACGCGACCTGGCGAGGGCGCACCGACCTCTCCGAGCACAACCGCCTCCAACTCCGCTCCGCCCTCGACGATCTGCGCACGCAGCACGCCCCCGTCCCGCCACGCAGCATCTTCGAGCGTATCGACGCTGAACTCTTCGAACGCCCACGCCGAGACAAAGCCCTCGGCTCGCGCCTGCGACGCCTGATCGGCCTCGCCTGATTCTCGGACCTCCCGCAGCCCGCGTTCACCCTCCTGTGACGGCACGACCCGAACGGTCCGCCTCATCCCGCGCAACCGACGCTGATTCCGCGCCCACACAAGGCCGATGACCACCCCGTGCGCGAGACACGCGGCAGCCGCCAAACGCCCGCGCAGACCAAGTCCGATCACCATCCACGCCCGCCTCAAACGCGGGCCAGCCGGAGCGAGCGCCCGTCATGACCATCGATGACATTCTCCGCCGTGCAGCCGAAGCCGACGCGTCCGACATCCACATCGTCGCCGGCCACCCTCCGGTCATGCGCTGCCAGACCGTGATGACTCCCATGGACTTCCCGGTCATCACCGCCGAGGTCGCCGAGAGCATGGTCCGGCACATGGCCAACGAAAACTCCATCAAGACCTTCTCCGAGGTCCAGGACGCCGACTTCTCCTACGAAGTCGCCAACCTCGGTCGCTATCGCGTCAACGCCCACCGCCAGAAGGGCGTCCCCGGCATCGCGATGCGTGCCATCAAGACCAAGGTCCCACCGCTCGCCAGCCTCAACCTCCCCGAGGTCATCACCCGACTCACCTACCTCCCCCGAGGCCTCGTGCTCGTCACCGGCGACACCGGTTCGGGTAAGTCCACCACGCTCGCCGCCATGATCCAGGCCATGAACGAGCGCTACCAGAAGCACATCATCACCCTGGAAGACCCCGTCGAATATGTCCTCCATTCCAACCGCTGCCTGATCGAACAGCGCGAACTCGGCCAGGACATGCCCTCCTTCGCCTCCGCGCTCAAGCACGCCCTGCGTCAGGACCCCGACATCATCCTCGTCGGCGAAATGCGAGACCTCGAAACCACCGCCCTCGCCATCACCGCCGCCGAAACCGGCCACCTCGTGCTCTCCACGCTGCACACCACCAACGCCTCCCAGACGGTGGAACGCATCATCGATATGTATCCCGCGGCTCAGCAGAACCAGATCCGAGCCATGCTCGCCAACACCCTGCAGGCCGTCATCTCCCAAACCCTGTTCCGTCGCGTCGATGCCAAGGGCATGGCCCCCGCCGTCGAGATCCTGCTGTGCACCCCCGCCGTGCGCAACCTGATCCGCGAAGGACGCACCTTCGAAATCGCCAATGTCATTGAAACCAACCGTTCCATGGGCATGTCCAGCCTGGACTCCTCGATCAGCCAGCTCTACTTCAACGGCATGATCAGCAAGGAAGACGCCATCGCCCAGGCCGCCTACCCCGACAAACTCGAGCAGCAACTCGCGGCCTGATCCGCGCCCGCTGACGGGGCCCCGTCGCCCTACCCCGTTCTGTTCCGTTCGCTTTTCGCCCAGGGAGCTCGACCACCATGCCCGCCTACCGCTACCAGGTCCGATCCGGCAACGGCCAGACCACCGTCGGCGTTCTCAACGCCCAATCGGTCGCCGCCGCCGCCGACAGCCTCCGCCGACAGGGCGCGCAGGTGCTCTCCATCGCTCCCGTCCCCTCGTCTTCCAGCAAGGGCGCGCTCAGCCAGCGCCTCAAGGAGATGAACTCGGGCAAGCCCAACCAGAAGCATGTCCTCGACTTCACCACCCAGCTCGCCGTCATGGTCCGCGCCGGCATCGGCATCCGCACCGCCCTCGACGGCATCGCCGAACAGACCACCCACTACCGCTTCAAGCAGATCATCCTCGGCCTCAAGCACGATGTGGAGTCCGGCAAGCAGTTCTCCGAAGCCCTCTCCCGCCACCCCAAACTCTTCAACCCGCTCTATGTGAACATGGTCCGCGCCTCGGAAATGTCCGGCTCGTTCGGCAAAATGCTCGATCGCATCGCGGCCTACACCTCACAGCAAATCGAGACCCGCAAGATGGTCGTCGGTGCCATGATCTACCCCGGCGTCATCGCCACCATGGCCATTGGCGTCACCGTCTTCCTCCTGACCTTCGTCCTCCCCAAGTTCGCCGGCGTCTTCGAAGGCAAGGAAGACGCCCTCCCCTGGGCCACCACCTTCCTCATGGGCCTCTCCGAGTTTGTCCGCGCTCAGTACCCGATCCTCCTGGGATCACTCGCCGCGGTCGCCATCGGCTTCTTCGCGCTGCTCAAGACCGACCCCGGCGCGTGGTGGTTCGATAAGTGCAAACTCACCGTCCCCGTCTTCAAGCGCATGTTCCGAGCCCTGTACATCAGCCGCTCGCTCCAGACCATGGGTGAACTCATTAACGCCGGTGTCCCCATGCTCGACACCATCGCCATCACCGGTGATATCTCCGGCAACCGCCTCTACAAGCGCATGTGGCGCGCCGTCTACGGCAGCGTCAAGCAGGGCCGCAAGATCACCTTCCAACTCCAGCAGTCCGCTCTCATGCCCCACGCCGTCGTCCAGATGATCGGCGCGGGCGAGGAGTCCGGTAAGCTCGGAGAGGTCCTCGACGAGATCTCGGACTACTACGCCAAGCAACTCCGCGACGCCATCAAAGCGGTTACCGGAATGATCGAGCCCCTCATGATCGTTGCGATGGGTTCAATCGTCGGTTTTATCGCGATGGCGATCATCCTGCCCATCTTCAAGATGAGCCAGATCGTCCAATGAAGGGCAGCGGACACCCGCCCAGGATCGTTCCGCTCCTGAACCCCCCGAGGACTCTCGCCATGCTCCCGGCCCCAAGGCCATCCCGACCCGCTTCCACGCCGACACCGACGGTACGCCGTCACCGCGCGAGCCGGCGCCGGGGCTTCACCCTCATCGAGACCATGTTCGCGGTCCTCATCATTGGCATGGGCGTCGTCGTCATCCTCCGATCGATGATGCACTTCCTCTACTCCAACATGTGGTCCACCCACTCCGCGACCGCCACCTACCTCGCGCAGGAAATCCGCGAACTCTCCCGATCACTCCCGAACCACGACCGCTTCGCCGGCGGACTCTATTTCACCGACCCCGCCGACCCCACCACACTCGAGGGCTGGGGCCTCGAAGGCGACGACCCCCAGGTCGCCGACATCAACGACATCGACGACCTCGATGGCCTCGTCTTCGGCAACGCCACCGGCTTCCCCGATGGCTTCGTGATGAGCCAACGCTTCCCCGGACCCATCAACTCCTTCGGCGAAGTCATCGCCGAGGTCCTCCACGACGGCTCCACCGAAATGATCGAGATCGACGGCGAACTCGTCGAAGTCTCGATGCGCGGCTGGTCACAACTCGTCACCGTCGAGAAAGTCGACCCCTACGACTACTCCGTCGCCATCGACATCACCACCAACGAATCTGATTCCGGCGGACGCGCCGTGGACGAATACCCCCTGCGCGTCACCGTCACCGTCATCTACGACGGCGTCTGGAACGACCACGCGCCGCCGATGAGCCAGATCTCCTGGGTCGTGCCGCCTCGCTGATCGCTGATCACTCCGATCCGCCGACGCCCGCACCAACCCTCCCCTTCATCGAAGGAACTCCCCATGAACACCCACCACAACCCCCAGGCAACCGTGAAAGATGGTCTCAGGCGCCTCGCTCGCCGGGCGCGGTCGCGACGCGGCGTGGTGGGCATCCTCGCGATGATGTTCCTGGTCATGTTCGCCTCGCTCGCCACCACCATGGCCATCGTCACCCAGGGCAACCTCCGATCCTCCGTCTCCCACCAGCGCGTCACCAAGGCCATGTCCGCCGTCGATACCGGACTCCAACTCGCCGAGTCGAGACTCGCAGAGGCCGCCTCGCGCTTCATTGTCCCCATCGGTGAAGTCTCACCCGAATACGCCAGCGCACTCTGGAGCGGCAACTACGCAGGCTTCGATGCCCCCCCGCCGCCACAGCCCGCTCCCTACGGACGCTCAGAACCCGGCACACCCACCAGCATCCGAGAAGCCATCCAGTGGCACCACGACTCCGACGACAGCGAAAACCTGGTCTCCTGGGATAACGAAGACAATGTCCCGGCGCCCATCACGCAACCGGCCAACAAACCCGACTGGGTCATCGCACTCCCCATCGGCCTCGAACGCTCCGGCGACGGCCTGATCACCACCGCCGTCCAGATCACCTATGTCCCACCCTCGCTCGACCCCGACGGCCGAGTCCTCGTCGTCGTCACCGGCTACAACTGGGACTTCACCCGCGAACGCTGGGTCACCCGCACCGCATACCAACACTTCTCAATCGTCAAACGCGTGGAGCACGCCGTGCTCGCACCCTCGCGCCTCATGATCGGTCGCAATGTCCAGGTCAACGGCCCGCTGGGCATCCGCTACGACTCCTCCGCACTCGGCCTCCTCGACGGCCCACCCCTCTACATGAAGTCCGACTTCTACGGCCTCGACGGCACGCTCAACACCAAACTCGACGACTTCAAGCAGGCACTCCTCGATTACGACACCGATGGCGACAACCGACTCCGCGTCAACCACGCCAACGAACGCGTCCCACTGATCAACCTCAACGCGATCGACTACTCCGGCAACGGCCTCGCCGACAGCGCCTTCGCCGATGTCACCCGAGACGGTTATGTGGACGACTTCGACATCTTCATCAACCACTTCGACACCAACGAAGACGGACGCATCGCCCTCTCCGATGCCCTCCGCGACGGCACGCCCAACGAACTCCTCAGCGCTGAGTTCACCTACGACGATGCCATGGCCCTCATGATCGACTCGGCCAACCCCGACCGCAACGGCAACGGAAAGTACAACGGCCAGTTCATCGACGGCGCATGGGACTACTCCACCTTCAACGACAACAACGAAGACGACATCCTCGACGCCGAAGACATCGACGACGATGACATCACCCTCGGCTATCGCGACGGCGTGCTCGACTACAGAGACCGCTACGCCAAGGTCCGCGGCTCGGTCTTCTTCCGCGCCAACCGCTCCGACTGGGAAAACTCCACCGACGACTTCGGCATCCCTTGGGGCAACTACCAGCAGTTCGTCTCCGGGGCCGTCATGCCCAACCACGACGGCCTGCCCATCGTCTTCAACGCCGACGACATCGACATCCCCGACATCTCCCCCGACTCCTTCGCCGCGGCGACCGAGGGCCTGATCGAGATCGCCGAAGACGAAGCTTCCGATCTGAACGCACAGGTCGAGATGCAACTCGGCGCGGGCTACGAACCGCCCATCACCGTCGAGGCCACCCCCTTCGCCGCGCCCTCGCCCGCCGACTGGTACGAACGCCCGACCTACACCGGCCTGACCTTCCGCAATGTCACCATCCCCCACGGCACCAACGCCCTGTTCATCGACTGCACCTTCATCGGCGTGACCTATGTCGAGACCTACCAGGACAACACCCACCCCTCGTGGGCGTTCTACGGCACCAAGAAACGCAACCGCTTCACCGGCGCACTCGAAGACATGTACCCCATGGGCGAGGACTCCGAGATCGCCCTCGACAAGTCCTGGGCCGAGCCCGGCGACATCGGCTACGACGACCTCCCCGACCCGCTGATCGTCGGCATCGACATCAACGGCGACGGCGCGGGCGGTGACCAGTGCACCGACACCAAACTCGTCTCCAACAACATCCGCTTCCACAACTGCGTCTTCGTCGGATCCATCGTCGGCGACCGCGCGACCGTGTTCCAGAACCGGCGCAACAAGATCACCTTCACCGGTTCCACTCGATTCGCCAGCCAGCACCCCGATTACCCCGACGACCCCGACTACAACCCCACCGAGTCGGAGATGGAACAGATCCGGCGCAGCTCCCTGATGCTCCCCAACTGGTCCGCCGACATCGGCCTCAACAACGCCAGCCCCGATCAGGATGTCCACCTGCGCGGCGCCATCATCGCCGGCGTCATCGACATCCGAGGCAACGCCCGCATCGACGGCGTCCTCATCGCCGACTTCAAACCCGTCTTCGGCGAAGCCCCCCTGCTGCTCTACGGCGAACCCGTCGGCGACCCCGCCGACTTCAACATCACTCTCGGCTACTTCAGCCCCGACGACGGCGACCCCGAAGGCATCGAACTCGGCGACCTGGCCGACCTCGACGGCGACGGCACACTCGACCTCGGCTGGGATTCAGCACGCGACCCCGAAACCGGCAACCTCATCCCCATCGGCTCGCCGCTGCTCGACGGCCTCGATCCGGACGACTACCCCGACGAATGGTTCGACGGCATCGTCGACTCCGACGCCGAGTGGGTCCCCGGAGACTTCGCCCGACGCCCCGTGCCCTTCAACGGCTTCGGACGCGTGATCATCAACTACGACCCCGACATCGTCCTCCCCGATGGTCTGGCGACCCCCATCCGCATCAAGGCCCACCGCTCGTCCTACGAAGAAGGCCGCTACGAGATCCCCGACGACGAGGAAGAAGGCTGAGGCCCATCGCCATGAGACCCCTTCGCACCATCAAACGCTCGGTCCGCCGAGGCACCCGACGCGCGTTCAGCATGATCGAGATGCTCATCGCCCTGTCGATCAGCGCCTCCATCATGGCCGCGACCCTCGTCGCCTTCGACGCGATGTTCAAGGTCTACGAGACCTCCACCGACTCAGCGTCGAACCATGTCGTGGCGCGCATCGCCGTTAACCGACTGCTCGGAATGATCCGGACCGGATCCGAGTTCGGACCGTTCCCCAACGATGTGCTCGACGCCGACGCCAACCCGCTCAAGGCCGACTACTTCGAGTTCGCCTCACGCTTCGACGACGAAGGCGCGATCGAAGAAGTCACCCGCGTCGAGTTCCGCTACTCCGGCGAGCCACCCCTGCTGCGCACCTGGGGTGCCCTCGAGGACCCGCCGGAACTCCCAGAAGACATGGAAGTCGAAGGACCCGGCGAACTCTGGCTCGTCCTCATCGATGTCAACACCGGTGTCGAGCAGGAGTTCATGATGCTCTCAGAGGTCCGCTCCGCGGAATTCACCCTCCGGTACGAGATCGGCCCCAAACTCATCAAGGGCACCGTGGACATCATCTTCGAACCCAACCTCGCCACCAACGACGGCGTCTGGACTCCGGCGACTCCCGAAACCGTCCGCCTCGTCGCGAGCGCCATGCCCCGGCGCTCGGCGGAGTAACGCGCCCACCATCAACCAATCTCCTCCGGGGGCAGGCTTCCCGCCTGCCCTCTTCTCTTGCTGGGACGCGCATCGTGCCTGTGCCCTCCTTGCTCGGCTGGCATGGTCCACACGACACCAGTACCCAGCCCGGAACGCGAGCAAGTGCTTCCAAGTCCAACCAACCCCAAGAAAGGGGACGAACTCAACCCCAAAGCAGGAGGAATGCGCACGATTTCGATTTTGATGGCTGAAACGAACCACACCCGGGGTACGATGCGCCCGGAATGGGAGTGACCGTCGTCACAGCCCAGAGGACACCCCGCACCCTGAAAGGGGCATCCCATGCTCCGTTGGGCCATCGCGTTCTTCATCATCGCCATCATCGCCGCCGTCTTCGGCTTCGGCGACATCGCCGAGGGCGCCACCGACATTGCGAAGATCCTGTTCTTCGTCTTCCTCGTCCTGTTCATCATCTCCCTGCTCTTCAACCTCGTCCGCGGCAAACCGGCCAAGTAACCCCGACGCGGTCACAAGACACACAGAGCGGTCGGACGGCGCGGCCGACGCGCAGCGGAGCCCGCCAACGAACTCTCCCCGTCGCTCAGCACACGAAAAGGGCAGGCTCCGAGCCTGCCCTGTTTTCTTGATGGGACGGAGTATGAGTGGTGCGACGGGCATCTTGCCCGTCCTCTTCGTGTCGAGTGCCTCACAGGCTGCGCCCGACTTCGTCGGGCGGGACCACGCCACCCTGATTGCTCAGGCTTCCATCTCCGGTCGCCCCTGCACCGGCCAGTCGATATGGAAGAACTTCCCACGCGGCTCGTCGATCCGCTCGTAAGTATGCGCACCGAAGTAGTCCCGCTGGGCCTGCAGCAGCTTCGCCGGCAGCACCGCATGCCTATACGAGTCGTAGTACGACAGCGCGGAGGCGAACGCCGGGATCGGCACGCCGCCCAGCGATGCCGCGGCGACCACGCCACGCCACCCGTCCATCGCCCCCGCGATCTCATCACGGAAGTACGGATCGACCAGCAGGTTCGCGAGGTTCGGGTTGGTGTTGAACGCCTCGGTGATCTTCTGCAGGAACCCGGCGCGAATGATGCAGCCGCCTCGGAAGATCGAGGCGATCGCGCCGAAGTCCAGTGTCCAGCCGTACTCCTTCGCCGCGGCGTCCATCAGCGCAAAGCCCTGCGCGTACGAGCAGACCTTCGAGCAGTACAGCGCCTGACCGACCGCCTTCACGAATTTTTCGCGCGAGCCGAAGAACTTCGTGCGAACGGCCTCGGCCTTGTCGTGACCGGGCCCGGCGAGGATATCGCTCGCGGCGACTCGCTCTTCCTTGATCGCGCTGATGCAGCGCGCGAACACCGCCTCGGCGATCGTCGGCGCGGGCACGCCGATGTCGAGCGCGGCGGTCGAGGTCCATTTGCCGGTGCCCTTCTGGCCCGCGGCGTCCAGCACCACATCCACGAACGGCTTGCCCGTCCGCGGGTCGTCGAACGCCAGAATGTCCGCGGTGATCTCCACGAGGAACGAATCAAGATCGCCCCGGTTCCACTCGGCGAAGACTTCGGCGCACTCCTTGGGGGTCAGGCCGCCCATGCCGCGCAGCAGGTGGAAGGCCTCGCAGATCATCTGCATGTCGCCGTATTCGATGCCGTTGTGCACCATCTTGACGAAGTGGCCGCTGCCGTCCTTGCCGATGTAGGTCGTGCACGCCACGCCGCCGGTCACGGGCTTGCCGGGCGCCGCACCCTCGATCGGTTTGCCGGTGGTCGCGTCCACCTTCGCGGCGATCGCGGTCCAGATGGGCTCGAGTTCCTTCCACGCCTCCGGGTCACCGCCGGGCATCAGGGAGGGGCCGAAGCGGGCGCCCTCTTCGCCGCCGGACACGCCGGAGCCGATGAAGCGCAGGCCCTTGGCGGTCAGCGCCTTCTCGCGCCGGATCGTGTCTTCCCAGTGGGCGTTGCCGCCGTCGATGATGATGTCGCCCTGGTCGAGCAGCGGCACCAGGCTGTCGATCACCGCGTCGGTGCCCGCACCGGCCTTCACGAGGATGACGATCTTGCGCGGACGCTTGATCGAGGCCACGAAGTCCTTGAGTTCGGCCGAGCCGATGAGCCCGCCTCCTCCATCGCCGAAGACGCTCGGCGGGTTCGCGGCGACGAAGTCTTCCATCTTCGAGGTCGTGCGGTTGTAGACCGCGACGGTGAAGCCGTGATCGGCCATGTTCAGAACCAGGTTCTGGCCCATGACCGCCAATCCGACGAGCCCGATGTCCGCTTGTTGCTCGCCGCTGTTCCCGCTCACCATGACCTGCTCCTCAATCGCAAAAAACACACGCGTCCGGCTCACCGCCGGACTCGCCGGAGGTCGAGAGCGGCGATTGTGACCGCTCCCGAGTGATCCGGCAATCCCGACGATGGTCGGACGCGTGTGGTCGATGAAGCCCCGAGTTCGTTCCAAGAGTGTGAAAGGAGTGGTTGAAGCAAGAAACGGGGCGTGGTTGGTCTGCTCTAGAGCGCTTCGGGCGGGGCGTCGCGACGGCTTTCCGGGTTGGTTTGGTCGGCGGCCCGGGTCGCATCGACCCGCTCCGGGTCTTCCTTCCTGCGGATGGCTTCGAGGAGTTGATCGCTCAGCATGGCGTCGTAGCCCTCGATCCCGAGCGACTTCGCCCGCTCGATGACCTGCTCTTCGCTCAGCGAATTGTGCTCGAAACGCGGCTCAAGATCCTGCCCGGCGTATTCCGGCCCATGCCCGCTCGGGGTCGCGGGCCCTTCGCGTCCCGCAGTGGGGTCGGCGAGGTCGGTATGGGTGCGCTGATTCGCGGCGGGTTCGGTTGGTTTGTCTGACTCGTGCATGGTCATCCCTTTCGGAGTGTGACTCGGATCGAGGCGGCACACGCCCACCGGCGATCCATGAACACTCTTCTCCCGGGGCGTTTCCGGAGCGTGAACTCGCCGTGAAACCTCGTTCACGGGGAGAAAAAACCGGAAATCGCCCATCCGCCCGGGATTTGGGGTGCAGACAGAATGGTGCTTGTGGCGTACAATCCCCCACCCTGTCCCGAGGCCGCGCTGTGGTTTCGGGTCGTGTCGGGGCGGTAACTCAATTGGGAGAGTGCCAGCTTTGCAAGCTGGAGGTTAGGGGTTCGAGTCCCCTCCGCTCCACTTCGAACGGGCCTTCGGGCCAGTCTTCCCGGCCGCGTGCTTCGGTACCTGTTGCTGGCTGGGGTCGCCGGGGTCGCTCAGGACCAGCGAGGAATCGCGTCCCGGGCTGGCGGCTCCGCGGGGATTGACACCGATCATCGGCAGAGACTGCCCCTCCGTCGCACGCGGCTGGGGCTCCCCTCCCCCAGCCCCCTCCCCCCAAAACACTTTCCGCAATTGCACCGATGCTTGTGATCGGCGCGGGTCGCGTGGCGTCGGGACCGCGCTGATTCGTCATCGCCATCAATTGCCCTACGACTTGGGGCGGCCAAAGAACCATAGAGTCGGAGTTAACTCGTCCTTAACCAGCCCGTCTTCAATTGGCATAAAAATGGATTTTAGAACAATAGATCGCTCTTCATCAGTCACAGGACGGTCCTCCAACGAAAGCATCGACAAGTACGACTCCAAGACAATTAATCGATGCTTCGCATCTTCATATAAGTGCATAACGCTGAGATACTGTCTAAGAAGAACCCTAACCACCCAGATAATCAGGGCAACAGGAACAGTGAGAAGTGCGGTCCTTTCCCAGATGGATAGCGGGGACATTGCTTTTTCAGCGATACCGCCCAACGCAGTCTCTGGCGCCACGAGTACATATAGGCAGGCGATGAAGAGAATAATTGCGACAGTGACGCCAATGAAATATTTTGCAGCAGCTGACTTTCGGGATTCGGTGTACTCTTTGATTCTGCTCTCCCAATACTTAACAGGCTCCCGCAAAGCCAATTGCTCGCGATGCTGTTCGATTATTCCTTCTATGGCATCGCTGGAAGTTTTTTCGAGCTGGTCAATTCGGTCTTCTTCTTCAGCCAGAATCTTGGCAAGGCCTTCTATCTTCTTTTTCACCTGCTCTGAAGAATTCCATTGCCTCTCAAATCGCTTTTCAAGAGACCCAGCCTGCTCTTGCATTGCTTCGATTCTTGAAGATACACCCCTTGCAGTTTTAGCGAGTGGGTTAAAAGCACCCAGCCCACTCATCTGGGCTTTCATGCGGCACGCGAATCCATGTGCATAACCCAGTTCATATCCCACGAACTGCGGATCTGAGGCTCTCCTGCTGATGTATCCGACAGCGCCGTGATAGAAACCCTGGCTATAATACGATTCGTCTCCATCTTTCATTTTGTCAAGAACGGCAGATTTTTCTGGTATAAGTAAATCAAAATATTTTGCCAAAGAACTTTTAATATCATCAGATATATTTTGAGAAAACCACGCGTGGTTTCTAGTTTCGTATTCTAGTCCACTATCTCTAAATTGGTCTTTTAAATAATCAATTATGTCCTTTGCTTCGAGTAGATACTCGGTGCCTATGTAAAATTTATTTGATGCTATTTCGTAAGCTCTATCAATCTCGTTGAATAGGCTGGCCGCAGAATCAACTTCAATAGTTCGATATAGCGAATGAATCCATATCTTCTCGACAAGAATATCCTGCACAACAGGGCTGTCGCCAATTTGTTCGTTTTCCATGTATGCCTGCAAACTGAACCGATGAAATGAAGGAAATGGCCTCGTATCTCCAGAAACGCTATCAGATTTGGCTCCAGTATCAATAGTGCGGTTGGCCAATCCGGTGCGTTCTCGCCCACACATATACCACTCGCCGCTCCGCTTCGTCACGCGCCACGCTCAGGAATACCCCTGACAGGCCCTTGAGCGTGGATCCACGGTTCAGAGAGCCGAGCAGGTAGACGCCCCGCTCTCGATCGCTGCCCTGGTTGTGCATGCCCGGGCGCCACATGAGGCAGATCACCGATGAAGCCGGTGGCCTCGGGGATTGACCGATCTGTAGCGAGCGTCGGGGGGCATGGTGTTGTGTCGCGGAGAGATTTTTGTCTGCGGCGTGTCCCCGGGTGGGCTGGGTTGCCGCTTGGTCTGGGGAGGAGGGTGACCCCGCGGTTGGGGTGGCTGCTCCCGAGGATCAAGAGGAGAGGCAGAGGCAACCATGAAGCATCGAAACACCGTATTGGCTGGCGCGCTGCTCGCGCTGGCGTCGGCTCCGGCTCTCGCTGGCACCGTCATCTTCAACGAGGGCGACTTCGAGGCCGGTTCCTGGTCGGCGATGCAACCGTTCTGGTCGTCGGCTCCGGACGGCGGCGAGTTCGCGAATGTGACCAGCGACCGGTTCTCCGCGGGCAACCCGGTGAACCATTTCATGCTCCAGCAGTACGCGATGAACATCCCGCAGGGGGTGTTCAATGTGATCCACGCGCCGATCGTGATGGACGGCTGGACGCACGACCCCGCGACGGACGGGACGATCACCTCGATCGGCGCGAGCGTGTTCACTTTTCCGGTTGCGCTGGCTCCGGACCTGACGAGTTTCGGTGGGCCGCGTCTGTACATCATGCAGGGCGGCAGCGTGTACATGTCGACCGCCGATGGCACCAACGGCTGGGAGGGCTTCGAGTTCGATGAACCGGCCCAGACGCGGAACTTCTCGGGGTTCACCAGCGAGGATTTCATCGAGGTGATCCCGGATACCGGCCTCGATCTGGACAGCCACCCCGACTTCGCGGGCGACGAGATGCAGTTCGCCTTCGGCATCCAGCTCACAAGCACCAACCAGGGCGGGCTCGGCACCGTGACCTCGGCGATCGGCTGGGACGACCTCTCGCTGCGTATGCAGGTGGTGCCCGCGCCCGGTGCGGCGACGCTGCTGGCGTGTGCGGGGTTGGTCGGGATGCGTCGGCGACGCTGAAACCCGCAGCACGGCGTGCATTGCGAGGGGCGGCCGCGGGGCCGCCCTGTTTTGTGTCCAGCGAGGACCGTCGGGTAGGGTTCGGGCATGCGCACGCTCATCACCGGATCTCGCGGCACGGTTGGCTCGGCTCTTCGGGCGGTTCTGGAATCTCGTGGAGACGAGGTCATCGGGTGGGATCGGTCGGTGGCGCCGCCGCATGACGCGCTGGCTTGCGCTGCGTATCTCGATGCGGTGAAGCCAGAGGCGGTGGTGCATCTGGCGGTGGCCTCCCAAGGGACGGGGGTCGAGAACGAGGGACGGATCGTGAGCGTGGACTGGAGCGCGCGGCTCGCGTCGTACTGCGCGGCGGCTCGGATTCCGCTGGTGTTCACCAGCACGGTCATGGTGTTTTCCGATGACGCGACGGGACCGTTCACGATCGAGAGCGAGCCGGACGCGACCGAGGGGTACGGCGGGGAGAAGGCGGAGGCGGAGCGCAAGGTGCTCGCGGCGAACCCGGAGGCGGTGGTGGCGCGCCTGGGCTGGCAGATCGGCGAGGCGCCGGGGTCGAACCACATGATCGACTTCCTGACGAACGCGATGAAGAAGGACGGCGTGGTGAAGGCGAGCCGGAAGTGGAAGCCCGCGACGAGTTTTCTGGCGGACACGGCTGGCGCGCTGGCGTGGCTGCGCGATGAGGCGGCGGCGGGTCGGTTTCGCGGCGTGGCGATGGTGGACGGGAACCGCGCGGGGGCGAGTTTTTACGACCTCGTGCGCGCGCTGAGCGCGAAGCACGGCGGGGCGTTCACCGTCGAGGCGGACGATTCGTTTGTGTGCGACCAGCGGATGCTGGACGAGCGCGTGCCGGTCGGGCAGGTTGGCGAGCGGCTGGGGCTGTGAGGGCGGGCAGCGATAGAGGTTTGTGGCATTGAGCGGCCGGCTGCTTGTGACCCGACGCTTGCGCGTTCGGGTTCCGATCCCAACTGCACTTTGATGGTCGGAAGGTTCGAGGCGCCCCCTCGTCCGATCACGCGGCGATGGCTTGCTGTGATGACACCGGTGCTTGGCCGGTGTCTTTGTGATTTGGTGCTGTGGTGTTGTGGCCAGAGCACCGATCGGAGACCGGTGCCACCTTGGCGGGCGCCTTCAGAGATCGGTGCATGGTGAGGATCGCGGTGGCGGCGAGGCGGCGGTGGTTGCGTTTGGTCCTGGCTTCGCGATCGGCCTTGATGGCCTGCGGGGAGATCGGGGTGCGGGTGGACTCCATCTCGGCCTCGGTCTGGACCTGTTCGAGGGTTTCGAGGGCGCGCGGGGCGGCCTTGGCGGCGATGTGGCGGAGGCGGAGTTCGAGCAGTTCGGTCATCTGCTCGAGGAGTTCGGCGATGTCGGGTCGCTTGAGGAGTTTCACGAGGGCCGGCATGGGCAGATGCAGGGCATCGGCGATGTCGGCGAGGGTGTGGGAGCCGTCTTCCCAGAGACGGAGGAGGAGGTCGAGTTGGTGGTCCTCGGGGGTGGAGGGAGCAGGACGAGAGGGAGAAGGGTGTGAAGGAGAAGGGGTAGGAGACGGGCAAGATGCCCGTCCCACTAGGTTTGAAGAGGGAGAGGGGGAGGGAGAACGGCGACGGGTCTTGGGGCGGTTCTTTGGCTTCTTCATGCGGGCATGATGCGCACGGCTTTTGTTTGGGTCAAGGGTTTTGTTTGGTGTATTTTTGGACTTTTTGATAGAACGGAGATTGGCGAGCCTGTATGGTGGTTCTGGTGAGGAGGTACCGAGTGGTGCTGCGACACAAGTACATCGTGACGGTGGTTGATCGGCAGACCGGAGTCGAGTCGGAGCGGTCGGTGGAGGCGATTTCGGCGGCTGATGCCGAGGGGATCGTCGGTCAGGATGCGGGAGTGTTCGTCGGGCGCGCGAGGCGTGCCGATGGCACGCCGGAAGTGTCGGACTCGCCGTTCGATCGGGTTTCGCATTTGGGGTATGACCCGGCGGATTTCACTGGCGAGGAGTACGCGCCGAGCGTTGAGCCGTCAGCGCAGCCGCCGATGGCAAGCGGGCACAATCCCGCTCCTTGGCGCGCGGACCGCGCGGACATTCGCGAACTCATCGAAGCCACGAAACTGGTGAGCGATCGGCTGGCGTGGATCCAAAAATTTCTCGTCTGGACCTTCTACGGCATCGGGCTGATTCTCGGGTGTTGGTCTCTCTCGATGGTTTTCATATCGATCGGTGCGCTTGATGATTTTGTTCTGAGTCCGTGGTACCTCATGCCGGCGATCCCGATCACCTTTTGCATCGTGATCCTGACTTGGCTGTTCAGGACGATTTACCCGTCGTTTGGAGTGCGGCCGCGTTGCGGGACAGGGCGGAGCGTTCCGGTGGTCAAGCAGAAACGGCGGCGGAGGAGGAGATGATTAGCGTGCATGGAAGGTTCGACATGGGCTACGCTTCGCGTAGACCATGGCACCCGGCATTGTCGCTCTCGCCATCCTTCCCAGGTTCGCTGGCCGAGGACGATTCGAGCGTCTCCCTGACCTTCTTTACCATCTTGTGATCGGAGAACGAAAGAAGCCTATCCATGGCCTTATTAACATCATCCCGCTGAATGAGCATCTCCCGAATGCGTGCCCGTGCATCGTGAGGAGATCGACCAAATTTGTCGATGCACAACGCAACAAAGGCAGGGTATCTCTTTATTTTGCTGAACAGCGGCCATTCGAGAACATCGATCTCTTGGACCACATCGTACGCAATGCATCGCCCTGCCAACTCCGTTGCCTTACAAAAATCTTCGCTCAAAAGAGCATATGCAAGCTGATACTCTGTTGAAAGGGTTTCCCAATTCTTGCACGCGATGACTCGGTCATACTCTGCCGTTCGGCCTGCCGCTTTCAACGCTTGAAGTCGGTTGACTACGCACTTGAGCCAATAGTTTTCGTCTGCCGAAACCATGATTCGCTCGGTCAGTATACCCAGGACATTTGCAACCACATCGTTCTGGCCACCCTTGAACATGTCATATGTCAAGGAAAGAGCTGCCCGATCCGTTACACTAGCATCATCTCGCGACGAGATCGACCTCCACACTGTGAACGCTACAATCAAACCAACCTGCACGAGCACGTCGTGGGCGTGGCGCAAATATTTTGGCGATATCTCGGCCAGCTTGTCCAATTCACCCACACGGCACTCACAGCGTTCTGACACATTGTCAAGATACTGCTTTGAAACCCGGCCACCATTATGGACATGAATGTTTCGACGCTCAGTGACCTCTTCGAAATCGACTAGCCAATCAGCAATGAGTTCTTTAAGGTCGAATTGCTTAGGACAGACGGGCTGAAGCCATTCGATCTGCTCCATCCTTGACGACCGCAGAATTTTGTCCACTTCGTTAGTCCGAATATGATCTTGCAATTCCTGAACGCTACTCATCGAGAAAAGCGAACGCCTCTGCACCTTAAATTCTTCTTTATTGATAATGTGTGGCCGGTGAAATGCTGCGTAATGACATAGACAAGAAAACAATGTGTCGAACTGCGAAACAATACTCGTAAACATCGCGGATGGGACGGCATCCGCTGCGGAGAGCACTCGGGCCGCAAATTTTCCACTTGCAATCATGGCACTCAGTTCAATCGCATCCCGTTCTTCCTGATTCTCGTGGAACATTCGACCAGCATTGCTGAAAGACGACGCGCCCTCCATCAAGGCTAGGGGGAGTATCGCTTGCGGCACGACCCAAGCCAACGCATCCATGCGGCTTACAAATGTCTTGATCGCTTCCTTGAGCCCGTCGTCTGTAACTGCTCGATTGCTCACGCTATGCTGCCCCGTTCTCGGAGGAAATGCTCAACATTCTAGATCGTCTGACTTACCGCACAGCTCCGACTATACCGGACCCAGCGGTGCTGCAACTCGCCGCTTGACTGTATCTCGTACAAGCAACGGGAATGATCCCCACCGAACATATGGGCGAGTACCACCACGGTTCATCGAACCAAGTACGCAACTCGCACCCGCGTTGATCTCGCCCGCTGTTGTGAGCGTTTGGCGGCTCACCGGTTCCTGATGCTCATGCTCACTCCCCCCGCCCCTTCGCCGAGATTGTCAGGGTGGTGCGGGTGCCCTTGGGCTTTTTCTTCGGCAGGAACATGCGCACGAGGGTCCAGAGGCCGGCGAGGGCGGCGGTGGTGACGAGCCAGAATTGCCAGTCTGTCCAGGGTATTGGGGGGGGCAGGTTCGGCATCAGCCGAGGCCTGTGGCGGTGAGGGTCTGGTAGACGATGAGGGCGCCGAGGTAGGCCGTGCCGCACATCCAGGCGAGTTGGAGGACGGCCCACTTTGCGCCGCCGGCTTCGCGTGCGGTGACGACGAGGGTGGGCAGGCACTGCATGGCGAGGATGTAGTAGATGAGCAGGGACCAACTGGTGGCGGGGGTGAAGACGGGGGTGCCGTCGTCGCGGGTGGCGGTGGCGATGGAGTTCTGGATGCCGTCGTCTTCGATGTCGTCGGTGCCGGCGACCTGCACGGCCATGGTGGTGGCGAAGACTTCGCGGGCCGCGAAGGAGGCCATGACGCCGATGGTGAGTTGGCGGTCGTAGCCGAGGGGGGCGAAGACGGGCTGGATGGTGGAGCCGATGCGCCCGAGGAAGGATTTCTGAGTGGCGTAGCGCTGGTCGAGGATGTCGGCTTCGGTGGTGAGTTCGGCGGCGCGATCGGGGTTGGCGGTTTCGATCTGGGCGGCCTGGGTGCGCAGGGCTTCGGACTCGGGGGCGGGGCCGACATGGGGGTAGGAGCCGAGCCACCAGAGGATCATGGAGATGGCGAGGATGACGGTGCCGGCCTTCTTGAGGAAGACCCAGCCTCGCTCGGCGGCGGTGCGCAGGGCGAGGAGGAGGTCGGGGGCGCGGTAGGTCGGCAGTTCGAGGGCCATGCCGCTGGACTTGCCCTTGAGGAAGGACCTGCGGGCGATGAGTGCGCTGAGGAGGCCCGCGATCGCGCCGACGACATAGCAACCGGTGAAGGCGACGGCCTGCATGGCCGGGCTTTCGGGGAAGAGGATCGCGACGAGCAGGACATAGACGGGGATGCGGGCGGAGCAGCTCATGAAGGGCGCGACGAGGATGGTCGCGAGGCGGTCGCGCCGGTCGGGGATGGCGCGGCAGGCCATGATGCCGGGGATGGCGCAGGCGTGGGAACTGAGCAGCGGGACGAAGGAGTGGCCGGAGAGGCCGAAGGGTCGCATGACGCGATCGATGACGAAGGCGGCGCGGGCGAGGTATCCGGTACTCTCGAGGAGGGCGATGAGGAAGAAGAGCAGGCAGATCTGCGGGAGGAAGATGACGGTGCCGCCGATGCCGGCGACGACGCCGTTGGCGAGCAGGTCGCGGACTGCGCCTTCGGGGAGGGTGGTTTCGATCCAACTGCTGAGGTCGGAGAAGGTGCCGTCGATCCAGTCCATGGGGAGGGCGGCGAGGGAGAAGATGACCCAGAAGAGGCCGGTCATGGTGATCGCGAAGGCGATGATGCCGAGGACGGGGTGCGTGAAGGCGCGGTCGAGGCGGTCGGTGAGGGCGTCGTGGTCCTCATCGATGTCTTCGGGGGCTGGTGCGGCGATGGCGGCGTAGGTTTCATCGGCCCAGCGTTCGGCGTCGGCTTCGGAGTCCCCCACTGCTGCGGTCGGCGGGGTGGCGCGGGCGATGGCGGACTGGAGGGCTTCGACATTCTCGCCGCTCTTGGCGGACATGGCGACGACGGGGCAGCCGAGGATTTCGGAGAGGCGGGACTCGTCGGCGTGGATGCCGCGTCGTCGCGCGAGGTCGATCATGTTGAGGACGACGACGGTGGGCAGTTTGCAGCGGACGGCCTCGGCGACGAGGGCGAGGTTGCGCAGGAGGTTGGTGGAGTCGGCGACGACGACGAGGGTGTCGGGTTTGGCGGGTGCTTCGCCTTCGGGGGCGAGGTTTCCGGCGAGGACGGCGCGGCAGACGCTGGACTCGGAGGAGTCGAGCGAGAGGGAGTAGATGCCGGGCAGGTCGATGAGGCGGTGCTCAACGCCGGCAACCGTGATGTGACCGAGGACGGCTTCCTGGGTGGTGCCGGGGAAGTTGGAGGTTTTGTGGCGTGAGCCGGAGAGCCGGTTGAAGAGTGTGGTCTTGCCGACATTGGGGTTGCCGAGCAGGGCGACGCGACCACCGGACTTCGGATTCGAAGAGTCATCCATGTGTTGTGTTTCTATCAGTCTGCCGGGCAGACCATGACGCGATCGGCGATCGCGCGGTCGAGCCCGATGCGGCATCCTCCGCCGCACTGGTTCATGACGGCGACGATGCAGGGCTGGCCGAGGCGACAGACGCGGACCTCGGCTTCGGGCTTGAGGCCCATGGCCCGGAGCATGGCGGCGTCGGGAGAGGAGGCATCGGAGGGAGCGATCCGGGCCCTGGTGCCACGCGGAAGCTGGGTCAGCGGGATGCTGAGCGGCTTGGGCTGGGATGGGTCGGAGGTGCTGACCATGCTGGTCCTTAGGGGGAAGTCATGCTGGGCGGTGAATGATAGCCGCATTGAGATTGAGTCGCAATCAGGAGGCTCAGACCAGCGGATAACGCCCGCAATGGCCTCCCATTGCGGGTTCCTGGGGTGCGGGCCATCGGATCAGTTGCCCGATCCGAGGATCTGGTTGATTCGCTCAGCCGACGCTGTATTCGATGTACGCGTGGATGGCGTAGCCAACGACGGCGCAGACGGCGAGGGCGCCGACGATGAAGAGGGAGAGCATGAAGCAGCCTTTGGCGCTTTCGTAGTGGTCGTCGGCGCTGAAGGCTGAGGATTCTGTGGCGGGCGCGGGGGACGACTGCGCAACGGGAGCGGGCGCGTGGGGTGCGGTGTTGGACATTGGTGTTCTCTTTGATGGCCGGCGCGGATGGGCCGGGAGTGTGTGCGCGATGCCACGCGCTTTCGCTAGAGGGCGCGTGGTCGGCGGTGTGTGTCAGTGATGGGTACGGCGCGCGACGGAGTCAGGCGCGCGGGGGTGCTCGCCCAGCGAGGCGCAGTGTGCGCTTGAGGCGTGCGGCGGCCGGGTGCGCGGGTGCGATGAACCCGCCGCGCGCGGCGCTTGCGAGCACTTGGGTTTGGCGGGTCAGGGCCGGGCTGGGGCCGCGGGCCTGGTCGGGTTCGTCGGCGGCGTCATCGGTGGCGAGCGTGCCACTGCGCCCTGCGAGGACGAGGCTTGTGGAGTCGGTGCGGGTGACGAGGATGGCGGGAGGCGCGGGCGCGGCGTGGAGCGCGGGGACGGTGCTGGAGGCGGCCCCGGCGCGCGGGAACGCGGGGGTGATGCTCCAGACGAGGACGAGCAGCGCGAGCATGACGCGCGACAGCAGGGCGCTGGTGCGCGGGGTTCGCGGTGTGCGGGAGGGTCGGGATGAGGTGAGGCGAGTGGTCAAAGTGCTGGGTCTCAGCGGTCTGGGGTATTATAGATCGTGCATCGACGAAATTTCCCTTGCCTGGGGGGGGACGGGCAGTAGGATCGGGCGATGGCCAAGTCAGCCCGGATCACCAGTACGCTCGGACGGTTCATTGCCGGGGCTTGTGCTCTTGGTGGCACTCATGGGCTTGGTATGGCGGTCAGTACCCAAGCGGTCAGTAATCCGGTCGCCTGTGGGATTCTCGTGGCGCTGGCTGGTGTGGCGGGAGGGGCGACGGTCTGGCGGGGGCTCAAGGCGGATGCGGATGGCAAGAAGATCGATGAGATCGCCGCGGGACTTCGAGAACTCGCTCGGAAGCAGCATGAGTTTGCGATCGCGCTGACCGGCGAGGACGAGCCGGGAGATTCGGAGGCGGTGAACGAGCGGATCCGTCGGGTTGCTTCGGTGATCGCGGCGGTCTTTGACTCGGGTGATCCCGGCGAGGTGGCCGACCGGATCAGGGAGCATCCGGAGTTGGCTGCTGCGATTGAAACACATGCGGAGGCGGCGGAAGCGGGGAATGAAGAATTCCGGATAGCGCTCAGCAACCTGCTCGATGAGGCGATCGAACAGAAGAAGTTCCGGCCTGAGGTCATCGAGAAGCTGAACGGTATGGACGCGAAGCTCGACCAGGTCCTCGATGGCATCGGTGCCATCCAAGATCGCCTACCAAAGTTACACGCTTCGCTAGAAGGCCTGCGTTTCACGCTGCCGCCGATCCCTCCGGCGTTCACGGGGCGTGGTGCGGAACTCGATGATCTCGCGGGGCGGATCACGACCGGTGCCATGATTTCTGCGGTGCGTGGGATGGGTGGCATCGGGAAGACGGCGTTCGCCGTGGCTCTTGCTCACCGGTTGAAGGACGGGTATCCGGATGCTCGTCTGTACATCGAGATGCGTGGCACGGCGAGGGGGAGCGAGAAGCCGCTGCGCAGCCGAGAGGCGATGGGGCAGGTGATCCACGCGTTTCAGCCGGAACAGCGGCTTCCTGAAACAGATGAAGAAGTGGCAGCGATGTACCGGGCCACCCTGCATGGGAAGCGGGTTCTGCTGCTGCTCGACAACGCGGGGTCGAGATCGCAGGTGAAGCCCCTGCTTCCGCCGGAAGGATCTCTGCTGCTTGTGACTTCGCGGACGAAGTTTGCTCTGCCGGGTTTTGAGCCGCTCGATCTTGATGTGCTGAACGGGGCGGATGCCGAGGCGTTGCTGCGCAAACTGTGTGCGCGCATCGGGGATCACGCTGGGGACCTCGCGAAGGAGTGCGGGTATCTGGCGCAGGCGATCACGCTCGCGGGCGGTGCGCTGGCCGAGCGGCCGTCTCTCTCGGTGGAGCGGTACATCGAACGCTTGAAAGATGCACGCCTCGAGCAACTGGATCGTTACCGCGAGGAAGGCGAGAGGACCATCGCGGCATCGATCGCGTTGTCGGAAGCCCTGCTCGAGGAGCGCGACCCGGAACTGGCGAGACGCTGGCGGATGCTGTGCGTGTTCCCCGGCGACTTTGATGCGACTGCCGTTGGCGTCGTCTGGGATGCGGAGGGTGATGAAGCCGTCGATGCGCTGGTCGAACTCCATCGGTTCAGCGTGGTCGAGTGGGACGAGGAGACCGGCCGCTACCGGTTGCATGATCTGGTGCGCGACTACACGGGCGCTCAGTGCGAAGAACGGTTCGACGCCGGGTTGCGCCATGCCGAGTATTTTTCATTTGTTCTGGACACTGCCGATCAGTGGTACCGAGAGCCTGGTGGCGAGAGAACCATGGACGGGCTTGCTCTCTACGACCGGGAGCGGGAGAACATCGAAGCGGGCTTTGACTGGGCGTACAGCCACCAAGATCAGAGCGAGGAAGCCCTGGCTCTCGTCGATCGGTATCCCGGGACGGCCGACATACTCTCGATCCGGCAGAGCACGCGTGATCAGGAGACATGGCTGCGTGCTGCGCTTGCCGCCGCGGAGAAGGCGCGATTGCAAGAACGAATCGCACAGCATTCGGGCAATCTCGGGAACACGCTTGAAACACGCGGTGATCTCGACGAGGCGGAAGTCATGTACCGTAAGTCACTCGCTATTCACGAGGAACTCGGACGCAAGGAGGGTATGGCCAACGACTACGGCAACCTCGGGATCATTCTCATGACACGCGGCGATCTCGACGGGGCCGAGGACATGTACCGCAAAGCCCTCGCCATCAACGAGGAACTCGGACGCAAGGAGGGCATGGCTAACCAGTACGGCAACCTCGGGAACATCCTCATGACCCGCGGCGATCTCGACGGGGCCGAGGCCATGATCCGCAAAGCCCTCGCCATCGAAGAAGAACTCGGACGCAAGGAGGGCATGGCTAACCAGT
>JBICHT010000019.1:0-6848 GCA_043101125.1 Phycisphaerales bacterium JB050
CGTCTGAGCACTCGGTACGAGAAGCTGGCGGTGCACTACCTGTCGATGATCAAGCTGGCGTTCATCGATAGGTATCTTCGGCTCATTGAGCCGTCAGACACGGCCTAGTCGGCGGAATGGCGGGTTCTGGGGCGTGGTTGAGCTTTCTAGGTGCTGGCATACTCGCGCTGTTCTGCGGTCATACCTACGCGAAACTCGGTGCGACTTTTCCTTCCAGCGGTGGCCCGGTTGAGTTCCTGATCCGTGGGTTCGGCAGCAACCTGCTGTCCGGGACCCTCAATGTAGTTCTGTGGTTCGGATACATACTCGCGTTGGCGTTGTACGCGAGCGCCTTCGGTGGATACGCCGTGGCACTCTTCAGCGGTGGCGGCGAAGGTGCGGTGAGCGGGGGATGGCTCAAACCGGTTGTGTCGGTTTCAGTAGTGGTGGGCTTTCTGGTTCTGAACATCGTCGGGAGCGCCGCGGTCGGGAGGGCAGAGAGTGTGATCGTCGCGATCAAGCTCGCCATACTGCTCGGCTTCGTTGCGATCACGGCGTTTTTCATCCAGCCGGATCTTCTCCTGCCCGCGAATTGGAAACCGATGCACATGATCGTTTTCAGTTTCGGAACGACATTTTTAGCGTTTGAAGGGTTCGGCCTGATCACGAACGCCGCAGGCGACATGGCTGATCCCAGAACGACGCTACCGAGGGCCATCTACCTCAGCATCGGCACGGCGATTGTGGTCTACATCCTCGTTGCCATCGCGGCCTTCGGAAACCTGTCCGTTGATGCGATCCTGGAGAAGAAAGAGTACGCGCTCGCAGCCGCTGCGGAGCCTGCTCTTGGACACGCGGGGTTCATCGCCATGGGTGTTGCCGCGCTGTTCAGCACGGCCAGCGCGATCAACGCCACGCTGTTCGGCGGTGCGAATGTGAGTTTCAAGGTCGCCCATGAACGACAACTTCCGGAGTTTCTGGATCGGAAGATCTGGCAGGGAGCTCGCGCCGGGCTCTTCGTCACGGCAGCTCTGGTTGCGCTGCTGGCGGCGTTCGTACCACTGAGCGCGATCGCCAACACGGGCAGTGCTGCTTTTCTCGTGGTGTACGGATTTGTCTGCATCTCGCACCTGAGACTGCTTGGAGACACGAAAGCCTCGCCGGTGCCTGTGTGGTGCGCGATCATCGGGTGCGCGACCGTCCTGATGTTCCTTCTGACCTATCTCGTTCGTTCGGATGTCGGTTCTGCCATAGGTTTCGTCGCACTCCTCGCGACCGGTTTCTGCACGGAATGGGTGTACTCGGTGATCCGAGGCAAGACCGCAGAACCCCAAGTCGTGGATTGACCGGTCTGCACGAAAGCGGTCTGAGACGACCATGTCGATCCCGGTGTCATGAATCAGGTGCCGACCGGGTTCAGGTGCAGCCGCAACTGACTTCTGCATCAGTTCAAAAACAGGAACCGCCCGATCCGTGGGGATCGGGCGGTTCGTTCCCAGGAGGAGGGCCCGGGCGTGGGCGAATTGTCGGTCAGCGACGACGACGCAGACCCGCGAAACCGGCGAGACCCAACATTGCCACGCCACCCGGGGCGGGGATGGTGGAGTACTCGTAGGTGATCGTCAGGGTGCCGGTCTGGGTCACCAGAGATTCGAGGGAGATGTTCGATCCGGGAGGGCCAAAGACCTCCGGGAATGAGAACGGTGCGAGCGAGGCATCGATCTGGGCGTTCGAGGTGAAGAAATTGCGTGCGACCGCGCCCTCGTCGAGCATGGTCGAATCCAGCGAACCGCTCCGTGAAAACTCGAAGCGACCGGGTTCGCCGAACAACGGGTTGCCGCTGCCCGCGGGCAGATCACCAGTGACGCCGTCCCAGCCGATTCCACCGATACCGGCGAAGATGGAGTCGCCTTCTCCTCCCGATCCCTCGGGTTCGGCGTAGAAGAACATGGTGAAACCGGGAATCACCTGCCAGTCGCCAGCGGGGATCGCAAAGTCTGAATAGTTCAGGGCGGCGAAATCGACGCTGAGTTCGGCATTGATATGGAAGCGGACCGCATTGAGGACACGCTGCCCGCCCATGGTGTCAAACCCCTGCATGCTGAAGGCTTGCTGCCCGTTCTCAGGGGTGATGTTGATATCGATGGCTTGGGAGATCTCGCCCGCCGAGGCGGCTCCGGCGAGAACCGCGACTGCCAAGCCGCTCATCAGGACTCGTTTCATGTCTGTGCTCCGTGCAATCTGAAGGTGGTTCCTCCGGCGACGGAACCAGATCCGGTCGCCTTGGTTGATTTGGATACAGATAGGATGCGCCGGGGATGTATGGTGTCAAAAAATTCTCTAGAGAAATTTGCGAAATACTTTCGCTGTCGTACACTCCCTCTCAATAGGAGTTTTCTTCCGTGCTGTACAATCGAACAATGACCGATTCCCGGCACGAAGCCGCGGCAGAATTGAAAAAGCAGCCCTTCGCCGCCAGCGCGGCGGAACATGTCCGGGCCATGCAGGCAGCTTTGGTCGATCTGCTCGCGGGAGCTGGTTTGGCCGGGGCTCGCCCGACCAAGGTCGGACGCGAACTGGGGCTGGACAAGACACTGGCGTGGAAGGTCGTCCGCTTCATGGAAGACGACGACCTCGCTGGGGCGGCTCGCCACATGCCCGGGAGTGGGGGGGTCGAGATTTTCCTGACTGCGCTACGCAAACGCGGCGCGGAGTCTTCCCAGTTAGATGCCGCTCGGGAAGCCGATCGCCAACTGCGTGACTTTATGGAGCAGCATGCTGGCGACCGCCGGTCCTTTGAAGCGATGCTCGCCTCGGGCGGGCGCGACGAACGGATCGAGACCGAGGAGCGCAAGGCCTATTACCGAGCCGGTTCGGCAATCTGGGGCGTGCGAGCCCGAGTGCAGTTCCTGATGCTCGCGCTGCGTCCGTCGGAACGAACCGAGGGCATGCTCGACGGGGTTCAAGTCTCCGGCCTGATCGACTTCGAGCGACTCAGGCCCGATGTGCCCTGGATCATTCGGCGACTCCGGGCGACCAGTGATACGGGCAAGGGGCTGCAATTCGAGCGCGAACCGCTCGATCCGGCGGGCAAGACGGGGCCGACCGTTCCGTTGTTCCCGGCGTACTGCTCGCAGCCGCTTCCCGAACTCCAGCAGTTCATCGGGGCCAATGGCTGGGTGTACGACCAGATCGCTCCGGGTCCGGTGGGGAGAAGCGGGGCGCTCACCTGCGTTACGGGCGAGGTGTATCGCGATGCCTTGCCTTACCGGCGATCAGAGGACAACACCTCGGCCAAGTATTCGCTCATGATCCGAACACCGGTCGAGGGCGTGCACTTTGATCTGCTGCTGCACAACGACCTGAGCCACTTCAGGCCGACCCAGACCACCGTGCGGGGGCTGCTCGAGGATCGTCCGGCGGGAGGCACCCCGGCGGTCGGCGGTCATCTGATGGCGCCGTTCCCCACCGGGCAACTCGGGCATCCGCCTCGCGTGCAGACCACCCGGATCCCGTTCTACCCGCAGATGATCA
This sequence comes from Phycisphaerales bacterium JB050, assembly GCA_043101125.1. Classification (GTDB taxonomy): domain Bacteria; phylum Planctomycetota; class Phycisphaerae; order Phycisphaerales; family UBA1924; genus JANSXG01. The sequence continues at coordinate 3,514 of JBICHT010000019.1, forward strand.
GCGAGGCCCTGGCCCGCGCGGGTTGGGAGGGCACGGACCACTTCCGCGCGTTCCGTACGGATCTGGATTACCCAGCTGCGCCTTGTGAAATCACCATGCACTTCGATATCACCGAATAGCGCAAAATCTCGTCCGATACTCCAAAGAATTCAAAACCTGCTCTTGGCTACAATAGTTTGCCCTGAGGCCGGGATTCCCTATTGTGACGGTGAATCCGGGCGAGTGTTCGGGGTGTGAAAGGTGCGGTGGTCCGCCGTGCAATCGCAAAAACGCATGCAGAACCGTGCCGAAGTGCCTATGGTCGGGAAGACCGGCGGGCGCATTCGGCGTGCCGCCACAACTCGTTTGGTGGAGAACATGTCCGAAGATGCCAGCGTGATCGACTGTCCGAAGGGTCTCGAACCCCTCCTCGGCTACCTCGAACAACTGACTGGACCCGCATCCCTGAGCCGTCTGGAAGCCTTGCTCCGGTCCACGCGTATGACGCGCCAGGACTTTGGCTCGTTTTGCAACTTCGGGCTGCGGAGCTACAAGCGTAACGTGATCGCACGCTCCCGCTGGTTTGATCTGGCCCTGCTCTGCTGGCGTCCTGGTCAGCGTTCACCGATCCACGATCACCGGAATTCCGCCTGTGCGTTCCGGGTCATCGAGGGTGAGGGCACGGAAACCCGATTCGAGCTCACCGGCCAGGGGAAGGAAGTTCACCCGGTCGAGAGCCACGACATGCCAGAGGGGTACATCTGTGCGGCCCACGACGGGGATATCCATGATGTCGCCAACCAGACCGACAGCGACCTGATCACGCTGCACGCCTACTCGCCCCGTCTGAAGATGACGACCTACCCTCGCCCCGCCTCGGTCTGATACGCGGGCTGATTCTGATACCGGAGAGATTGATGACCACCTTCGCGACGCCCGAGGCCGGGCAGCAGCCCATCCTGACGCCTCGGCTCGCCGAACTCGTTCATGCACTGCTCGAGGCCGAGCGGACCGAGCCGGTCGCCCGTTTTCGTACGCCGGAAGAGATGCGTCAGGCGATCGATTTTTCGATTCCCCAGCATGGCCACTCGCCCGAAGAGGTGATGGATCAGCTCCAGACGATCGCTTTGGCAACGCCGCGGACCGCGTCGCGTCGGTTCTTCAACCAACTCTTTGCCGGTCGGCACGACCTCGCGTCGATCGGCGAGATCGTCGCGGTGCTCCTGAATTCTTCGATGTACACCTACAAGGCCGCGGGCCCTCATGTGCTCATCGAGAAGGAACTCGGCGCGCACATGGGGCGGAAGGTCGGGTATCCCGACGGCGAGGGCATCTTCACGCCGGGCGGTTCGCTGTCGAACTTCGCGGGGGTGATGATCGCACGCAACGAGTTCAACGAACGCTGCCAGCGCGACGGCCACGACGGCTCATGGATGACGCTGTACAGCTCCGAACTCGATCACTACTCGATGGCCAAGAACACCGCGATGCTCGGCTTGGGGCGTCGCAGTATTCGGCGGGTTGCCACCGATGATCGCGGTCGGATGCGACCGGATGCGCTCAGAGAGAAGATCCGGCAGGACATCGAAGCCGGAGCGAAGCCCTTCTGCATCAACGCGACCTGTGGCACGACCGTGCTCGGGGCGTACGACCCGATCGACGAGATCGCTGATGTCGCCGAGGAGTTCGGCCTCTGGCTGCATGTGGACGGTGCATTCGGCGGTTCGACCGCGCTGTCTACGAAACACAAAGAGCACCTGAAGGGCAGCGAACGCAGCGACTCGTTCACCTGGGATGCGCACAAGATGATGGGCGTGCCCCTGAGCTGCTCGGTCATCCTGGTGAAGCAGAAGGGGCTGCTCGGTAAGCACTTCAGCGAGGCGGCCAGTTACCTCTTCCAGTCCGATGAAGAAGACCTGAACCACGGCGTGAAGTCCATGCAGTGCGGGCGTCGAAACGACTGCCTGAAATTGTGGGCGGCGTGGCAGCACCTCGGCGACGAGGGCTACGCACGCAAAATCGACCGGCTGTACGAACTCGCGCGATACTTCGCGGACCGGGTCAAGGCTGATCCGCGCTGCACGCTCAGCAAGGAGCCGGAGTCGGTCAATGTCTGCTTCGAGGTCACCGGCAAACCCAGTGACCTGATCTGCGAAACGCTGCGTCAGCAGCAGAAATCGCTGGTGGGGTACGGCATCGTTGACGACCGGCGCGTGATCCGTGCGGCGTTCCTGAATGCTGACCTCGAGGAGTCGGACCTCGATGACTTCTTCGACACGCTGGTCGAGGTGGCGATGGCTCTACCCGACGGCGACAACGCCCTCTGAATCCGGGGCCATGCAATCGAGTGACTTGGCGGCCTGCCGCCTCGGTTCCTGTTCCGGTACTCAGCGCGTGGGGATGGAGACAGGGTGAACCGTTCGCGGATGTCGGCTCTGTAAGGTCCGAAAACATCAGAATCCGAGCGAACCCTGATGAGGGCGGTGTCCCGGTCAAGGCGTGGGCGATTCGTGTCGAAGACAGACGAGCGTGACCGGCACGGCGCTGGCCCATAATCCTGGAGGAGCCCCATGGCCATCGTCGGGCGACAAGCCTCAGCCACTCGCGAATACTTCCCGGCGCCACTCGCGTCGTTGGATTCGGCCGAACTCTCGCTCGACCTCTACATCCGCCCGTCCGCCGACTCCGAACCCACGCTGTATCGCAACGCAGGATTGCCGTTCAAGGAAGAGGACCGGAACCGTTTGCTCGAGCAGGGTGTGCAGTTCCTGTACATCAAGGTTGGGCAGCACGCCAAGTATCAGGCGATGCTCTCCAACCGAGTGAACTGTGTCATGCAGGACGAGTCGCTTTCTGGCAAAGAGCGTAGAGAGATTATCACGGGTATCTGCTCGAAACTGATCGAAGACGCGATGGAGAATACTTCGCCGGAAGCGATCCAATCACTGTTCGAGGTCGGAAACAGCATCGGGCAGATCGCGTCGCAAGAAGGCGACGCGGCATTTTCGTGTCTGCTCAACATGAGCGGGCACGACTTCTATACCGCAACGCACATGATGAATGTTTCGATCGGTTGCGGCTTACTCGCGAGGGCTGTTCGTCCCGGAGATCACGAGTTCTCGTGTGCCATGATTCGTGCGGGGTTGGTGCACGACCTCGGCAAGGCAGAGATCGATCCGGCTATTCTCAACAAGGAAGGTCGGCTCACGGACGAGGAATTCGAAGCGATCAAATCTCATCCCATGAGCGGTGTTCGCGCCTTGCGAGAACTGGGCATCACCGATCCGATCGCGATCGAGGTGACCCGTGATCACCACGAGCATCTGAGCGGGAACGGCTACCCGCGCGGGATCGAT
>JBICHT010000020.1:0-8550 GCA_043101125.1 Phycisphaerales bacterium JB050
CGCCCGCGAACTCGACGATCTGACCCTCGCCGACATGGTCCCCCGCCGCGCTCCCTATGCCCAGATCCTGATCGAGGGATCACCCCCGGCGAAGTGACCCCTGCGCCCCGCGACCGTTGGGCCATCGCGCCGCAGCGAACGCCAATCAGAGCCGCGGCTCGCTGACGGACAAAAAAGCGGCGGAGGAATCATCGCGATGATCCCGCCGCCGCCCGATCGGCTCACTCTTCTCTCACTCACAGGTCTGCGCGATCGTTACTCGCCGCACTCCACCCCAAAGTTCGCCAACACCAGATTCAGGTCGGTCAGATCCACGACACCGTCGTGGTTCGCATCACCCAGCGTCCCGGTGTCGACCGTCTCGCCGAACTGCGCGAGCACGAAGTTCAAATCCGCAAGGTCCACAATCCCGTTCGCGACCACATCGCCGGGGCAGTCCGGCTCGAACTCGCCGATCGGCAGGATCTCCTCCGGGAACAGATGACGGAAGTCGGGCCCGACATGGTTCTCCGGGTCAAAGTTCGTGATGCTCTTCGACGCAAAGAAGGTGCTGCCCTGCGGCAGATCGCCGAACAACTCGTCCGCCTTCACGGTCCAACTGCCCGCCTTGTCCTGCGACACACAGAACAGACCGTCCATCGTGTTCACGAACAGCGTGCCCTTGTCGTCCACATCGATGCTCAGCGGGCGCACGATCTCTTCGAACTCCAGTTCCTCCACCAGGACCGGACCACCGATCACCGGCGTCAGCCCGAACATCGAATCGCTGCCCGGCGTGATGATCCAGATCGTCCCATCCGCCGGACTGACCGACATCGAAGAGGTCGAGGCCAGCGGCACCGAAGCCGGGATGCTCAACTGCTGCACCGGGCCCTTCAGATCCGCCGGAGTCGTCATCAGCACGCTGTTCGGCGACAGCAGCACCACCTGCTGGTTCAGCGCGTCGAATGAGATATCGCACGGGGGCAGCGGGATCGGGATCTCGATCGGCTCGGGGTCCACCAAGTCCGGGTCGATGCACATCAACGCCGCGGCGCTCGCGCCGTACACCGGCCCCCAGGGACTGATCGCCAGATGGTCCGCGCGCAGCAGTTCGCCCACCAGCCGGGGCTCCTCCTCAAACGGATGCACCGCGTAGAGCCGCTCAACGCCGCCAGCGGCCGGATCCACAAGCACGAACACCCCGGTTTGCTCCGCGTTCACGATGCCGTCGATCATCGGGCCGCCGAGTTGACTCAGGTCGATGTGGTGCGTTTCGCCCACAAAGAATTCGTTGATGTCCGCCAGAATGATGCTCAGACCGTTCGACGACGGCTGGAACGCGTACCCCGCCTTCGGACGGATCGCCATGTACTGGTCGATGATCCGCACCCGCCCGTCGCTCGGCGGCGGCGTGATCACCATGCGTTCCATGTTCAGCACCGTCAGCGGCTGCCAGTCCAGACGGTACTGGTCGCGCACCACTTGCATCACGCGGCTGCCGTAGGGGCTTTGCGTGAACGCGCTGCCGCCGTCAGCCGGATCGCGATACCACATCGTGCAGAAGGTCGGCGTGCTCGCCAGCGCCTTCTGCATCGTCACCGCATGCCCACCCTTCCGGTCGAGCACCTGCGTGCCGTTCACCGTGCCGATGATGTCGTACCGCCCGTACGCGAACGCCACGATGCCGCCGAGCGCGACATGCTGGGCCATCTCACCAACGGTCGGCGAGTAACTCCCGCCCGACCACTTGTTGATGATGTCGAATTTTCCGGTGCCGTCGAGCACCGCCTCCATCCCGTTCTGCCAGCCGGTCCCGCCCGTCCCGCCTTCGGGAGTGGTCCCCATCACCAGCCCGAGCAGCAGCAGGTTGGTGGTCATCTCGTCGTACGCCGGTCCGGACGAGGCCTGCCAATACCCCGGTCCCGGGAACACCTCGGGGAAACCGTGGTTCGCCACATACGCGAACATGTTCATCGATGCCGTCGGCACGCAGTGCATGCCACCATTGCCGGGTAGACCGTCCCGGACCTGATCCAGGTCAGACATGTGGCTGATGTCAAAGCCCCAGATCCCGGAATTCACATAATACGCGTACTCCACATCCGCACGAGTCTGGCTCGAGCATACGCACATCCCCGCAGCAGCGACCAACGCGCCGCTGCACCGCAGTTTCATCGTCTTCATGATTGTCTCCTCCTCCGTGCGATCACTCGCACTGTTCCTCCCGCCGGGGCCCTATCGCCCAGCGCTCGGTGACACCCTAACTTCGAAGAGACTCCCCGGGCCAACCAAGACCACGGAAGGACGAAGGTTGTCCAGATTCAGGGGGTTGTGCTGGCTCGGGATCAGGTGCCTCTGCCCATGTCCCAAAGTGCAAAGAAATGGTGCGTCGGCCCGTGTCCACTGCCGACTTCCAACTCATCCGCGTGCGCGATCGCACCGGTGATGTAATTCTTTGCACCCCGCACCGCTTCCTCGACCGATCCGCCTCGAGCCAACAGCGCGGCGATCGCCGATGACAGCGTGCAACCCGTCCCGTGCGTGTTCTTCGTGTCGATCCGCGCCGCCTTGAACCGCGTCATACCATCGCGACTCACCAGCAGATCATCGCTGCTCTTCCCCTCCAGGTGCCCGCCCTTCATCAGCACCGCCTCTGGCCCCATCTTCAGCAGTTCACGGGCCGCGCCCTCCATGGTGCGCTCGTCAGTGGGAGAGACTTGCCCGAGCAGTTCCCCGGCCTCCAGCAGGTTCGGCGTCACCACCGTCGCCAGCGGCACCAACCGCTCCCGCACCACCGCCACCGCGTCCTCGTCCAGCAACCGATCCCCGCCCTTGGCCACCATCACCGGATCCAGCACCACCGCCCCGACCGCACGCTCCCGCAGCACTCCCGCGACCGCCCTGGCAATGTCGGCGTTGGCGATCATCCCGATCTTCACCGCGTCGATCCGAACATCATCCAGCAAGGTGTTGAGCTGCTCCTCAACAAACCCCGCCGGGATCACATGCACCCCGGTCACTCCGTGAGTGCTCTGGGCCGTCAAGGCCGTGATCACCGCACACCCGTACGCCCCGAGGGCGCTGAACGCTTTCAGGTCCGCCTGGATGCCAGCACCCCCCGAGGGATCAGACCCGGCAATCGAAAGCACATTCGCAATAGTCGTCGTCATGGCCGGACCATATCCGCGCCGCCCCAGACTTTCGATCCACGCACCAAAAAGACGGCTCCCCTTGTCGAGGAGCCGCCCTCTCTTCCCCCTCTCCAGACGAACCAGCGGCGCCATGAATCCTCCAAGCGCACGCTGGCAGGCTCACCCGCGGCAAGCACGCCCCGTTTCCGCCAACAACCCCTCAAGTTTTTACTCGTCACGCCCCGTCGGCCTCGGATCGTCCCCGCTCCCTCGACCCCAGCCATTCCACCAACGCCTTCGGCCGATCCCCCGTTGCCCGCTCGAATTCTGCCAATTCCCCTTCGACGAAGCCCGTGGCGTCCTCGGTTCGCCCGGACATCACCATCGCCTCCGCAGTCAACACGATCGCCGGAATACGAATCGATCGATCCAGCTTCGTGCCGGCGATGACCGGTTCCAGAACCTCCATCGCTCGTTCCGGTCGCTCCGCCTCAACCAGCATCTCGCCGTACTCAATCCGGGTCTTCATGGATTCAATAACCTGCGTCCACTCAATCCGTGAATACATGCCGAGTGCCCGCTCATACATCTGCTCGGCCTCGTCCCAATGACTGGCGGCGGCGTGACAACGCGCGACCTGTCGCAACGCAAGCATGTAGTACCCCGACCGCTGCCCGAATTGAGCGATCGCCCGCTCCACCTGCGCCTCGGCCAGCGCGAGCGACTCCGCGTACTCGCCACGATCATTGAGCATCCTGATCACGCTGCTGAGTGCGGTCTGGTAGTACACACTCTGCTCGCCACCGAGTTCCGCGGCGTGCTTCAGCAAAAGACGGAACTCCTGCTCCGCTTCTTCATTTCTCCCCACATGGTCCAGCGCTTGCGCAAAGGTAAAGCGAACCTCAATCGTCTGCGAGTGACGCGCCCCGTACCGCTCGATCGCGTCGGCCAGCGCACGCTCCGCGATCTCCAGCGATGCCTCAGGATCATCATGGAGCAGGATGCTCGCCAGATACCGCATCGCCTCGTAGTGCAGCGCGCTCCCCTTGTGCTCCGATGCCGCGATGCGCTGCTCCATCCACTTCGCATACGCCGCACGCTCAGACTGTGGCATCGCGTGCAACTCGTACAACTCCGTCCGATACCGCACCGCGTGCCCCGGCGGCAGATTCTCCGCCGCGAGCTTCTGTAGCCGATCGATTTCCACGCGATAGTTCAGCGGCTGTTTCGAACTGAAGTGCGCCAGCATCACATCCAGATCCAGATCGATCGTCTCCGGCGCGCCAATCCCCCGATGCTCGGCCGACAGCCCCGAGGCATAAGTGAGCGTCGCAGCCGCACCGTGGGAGTCGCCGATCGCCCGCTGCGACTGGCCGATCCGCTCGAGCACCCGCATCAGCACCATGGGCTCCTGCTTCAGCGATGCCACCGCCTCGTCCGCGGTCGACTGAAGAATCGCCTGCAGTGACCGGTCCTCACCCTGATACAGATCAGGATCGATCGCCGTCAGCATGTTCCCCAGAAGGAAGTCCGACATCGCCTGCGCCCGCGCCCGCTCAATCGCCTCTTCCAGCAGCGCGCTCTCCGCTTCCAACCGTCCCAGCTTCGCCTCGCGGATCCCGTAACTGAGCGCCGCGACGCTCCCGACCACCGCGATCGTCAGCAACGCCGCCATCGCGGTGATCGCCTGGTGACGAGCGATGAACTTCCGCACCAGATAGACCGGCCCCGGAGGTGTCGCCGTGACCGGTCGTCCCTCCAGATACCGTTTCAGATCCTGCGCCATCGCCATCGCCGACGGGTACCGCGCCTCCGGGTACCGCGCCGTCGCCTTCATCACGATCCGATCCAGATCCCCCTTCAGCCACTTCGCACGCGAAGCCGTCTTCGGGTCAATCTCCGCCATCGCGCTCGGCTTGAGCCCGCTCATCGATCCCGAGCGCAATCCGGACCGATGGCCCGACCGGGCCCCGTCTTCCTGCTCGTCCGCGCCCGGAACCCGCCCTGTCAGCACCTCGCAAAGCACCACGCCAAGCGCGTACACATCGCTGCGCACATCCGCCGCGTCACTCCCCTCACGCTGCTCGGGACTCATGTACTTGGGGGTCCCCAATCGGTCGCCCGCGATCGTGACCGTCTCCCCTTCGTCGGCGTCCAGCAGTTTCGCAATACCAAAGTCGATGACCCGCGCCCGGTTCTTACCGTCCACATCTTCCACCAGCATGTTCGCAGGCTTCAGGTCACGATGGATCACCGCCCGTTGGTGCGCGTGGTGCACCGCCTCGCACACCTCGCTCATCAGCGCTACCCGCTCCCGAACCGTCAGCCCCTTCGCTTCGCACGCCGTCGTGATCGGGGCCCCGTCCACGAACTCCATCACCACAAACGGCCGGCCCCGTCCGTCGACACCCGCATCCAGCACCCGCGCGATCCCCTCGTGGTTCATCCGCGCCAGCAGACGACCCTCAGCCCGGAACCGCCGAACCACCCCACGCGAGGCCAACTCATGCCTGAGCAACTTCACCGCCACCACGCGCTCCACGGGCACGCGCTGCATCGCCCGGTACACGATCCCGAACCCGCCCCTGCCGATTTCCTCTTCGATCGAGTACCCCTCGATCACCGGCGGCTCGACAGCGATCGGCCTCGCGTCCGCATCGCGCTGCAACCCGCTCCAGCCGGTCTGGGTGTCATCGGTCGCGTCCAGCAACTTCCCCGCCGCCCGCTGGTGCGCCGCGAGCAGGTCGGCCACAGCCTCGCGCACCGCCGCATCCACCCCCGCCAACGCCGCTTCCAAGTCGCCACCATCCTCCAGCACATCCAGTGCTGAGGCGAACGCCTCCTTCACAGAGACCCCATCCCGATCCGTTCGCTCTTCTCGGGTTGATCCTTGCTCGTCCATGCCTCGTCTTGTCAACCTTCTTCCGGTTCCATCAACTGTTGCAACCGAGCCCGAGCAAACTCCCAGTCCCGCTTCACCGTCCGGGAGGAAACCCCGAGTAGTTCCGCAATCTCCTCGACGGACCGCCCGCCGTAGAACCGCAGACGCACCACAGCCCCCGCCCGTTCGTCCTCCTTCTCAAGGCGGCAAAGCGCGTCGTCAAGGGACAGAAGATCTACCGGATCCGCCTGGGCCGAGGCCTCCAGCACATCCAGACTCACCGCTCCCCCAATGCTGGATCTCACCTGCTTGCCCCCACGCTTGGCCGCCACCCGGGCCCGAGCATGGTCGATCAGGATCCGGCGCATCGCCGTCGCCGCGGCTTTATAGAAAGCATGCCGATGCTCAAAGCTCGCTGGCGTATCCTCGCCCGTCGTCGCCCGGAACAGCCGCAGGTACGATTCATTCACCAGCCCCGTCGCCCCCAGCGTGTGGTCCGATCGCTCGCCACGCATGTGCGACCGCGCCACAATCATCAGTTCGTCGTAGACAATCTCCAGCAACCGGTCCCGAGCCTTATCGGACCCCTGGCGCGCCTGCTCAAGCAGTTGCGTCACTTCGCCGGGCTGCCTGGCGACGGGATGTCCCTCAACCTCCTCCGACATAACCGGAATATACCCGCGCCCTCCCTCGCCGCGAGCGCAAAGCCCCTCCATCACCGGGAAGCAGACTCCCGCAAATAGCACAAATCGCCCATCCGCCCACTTCCAGCCAGTACTTCGTCCGAGGAACCTCCTCCCATACACTGGGGCATGCTCAAATCCCGATTCATCGCCGTCGCTCTGCTTCTTCTCGCCCCCATCGCCGCCGCCCAGTCCTCCTGGCCCGAGATCCGCAAGCAGGCCAGCGAACGCTTCGGTGAAGCGGGCACCCAAGCCGCGGCCTTCCTCGCCGAGCACCACCCCCAGCGCGACGAAGCCATCGACCCCGCCATCGTCCTTGAAGCCATCGAGGTCGCACTCGAAGCCCGCGAGAACTTCCCCTGGGCCAAAACAGTCTCCGATGACCTCTTCCTCAACGATGTCCTGCCCTACGCCGTCCTTGACGAGCCGCGCGCCGCGACACGCGAGCGGGTGAAAGCCATCGCCGAAGCGATCGTCGATCAGTGCACCACCGCCGAGGAAGCCGCCCAGGCCCTCAACCGCGAACTCTTCAAGAAAACCGGCGTCCGCTACTCCACCCAGCGCAAGCGCGCCAACCAGAACTCCGCCGAAACCCTCGACAGCGGCCTCGCCTCCTGCACCGGCCTCTCCATCCTCCTCGTCGACGCCTGCCGTAGCGTCGGCATCCCCGCGCGCGTCGCCGGCATCGCCAACTGGACCGACCGCAACGGCAACCACACCTGGGTCGAGATCCACGACGGCGAGCGCTGGCGATACACCGGCGCCGCGGAGTACGACGCCAACGGCCTCGACCGCGGCTGGTTCTCCGGTCCCGCTTCCAACGCTATCGAAGGCCACGAATTCCATGCCATCTGGGCCTCCTCCTGGCGCACCACCGGCCACCGCTTCCCCCTCGCCTGGAACATGGCCGACCGCTCCGTCCCCGGTGTCGATGTCACCCCTCGCTACGCTGCTGAACGGAAAGCCGACAAGGACACCGAGCCCGTCCTCGCTCTGCGTTTGTGGTCATCTCGGGGCGGCACACGCCTCGCCTCCATCGCCAACATCCTCGGGACCAACCAATCCTCCGAGACCTTTACCGATCCGATCGACATCAACCGCGTCGCCGAATTCCCCAACACCGATCAACGCCCCCTCTGGATCGCCTTCACCACGATCGGAGAAACCCGCTTCGCCACCCTCGATGAATCCCACCAGCCCGGGCGCGTCGTTGAACTCTACTGGGACGAACTCGCCCTTTCTGAATCCGCCGCCACCGAAGCCGCCAACCGCCTCTGGACCGCCCACGCCGACTCGATCCGCGAAGAACGCGCCGCCGAACTCGAAGCCCTCGTCATCAACGCCGGCGGACCCGACATGAAACTCCTCAAGCGTGAGTTCGGCGAGGCACCCGAATCCGGCCACAGCCTCTGGATCTCCATGCACGGCGGCGGCGGCGCACCGCCCGAAGTCAACGACCAGCAGTGGCGCAACCAGATTCGCCTCTACACCCTCGACGAAGGCATCTACATCGCCCCCCGCGCCCCGTCCGACACCTGGAACCTCTGGCACCGCGCCGAGATCGATGCCCTCTTCGACCACCTCATCGAGTCCGCCATCGTCTCGTGGGGCGTCGACCCCAACCGCGTCTACCTCCTCGGCTACTCCGCCGGCGGCGACGGCGTCTACCAACTCGCCCCACGCATGGCCGACCGCTACGCCGCCGCGTCCATGATGGCCGGACACCCCAACGACGCCTCACCACTCGGCCTGCGCAACCTCCCCTTCGCCCTCTTCATGGGCGGCAAAGACTCCGCCTACAACCGAAACAAAGTCGTGCAGCAGTGGGGCGATCGCCTCGATGACCTCCAGAAGCAAGACCCCGCCGGCTACC
>JBICHT010000021.1:0-2921 GCA_043101125.1 Phycisphaerales bacterium JB050
CGAAGAAGCGTCAGGGCGCTGACGGCGCGACGCCGTCTTATGGCGACGGCGTGTACTCGGTTCAGCCCGGTTCCCAGGTGGGAAACCCGAACCGCTGGTGGTGGAACTTCGAATACAGCATCGCGCTGGGTGACCGTACCCTGGCGAATACCGATCTTGTGCTGAACATCGATTTCGACAACGACGCCCATCCTGCTCAGAGCATCAACCTGAATGCTCTGTTCGCCGGTGATGACAGCAATGTGTTCGCGGAGTCAGGGATCGCGAACCTGTTCCAGAACTCGAAGAACTTCGCGTTCACCAGCGAGTTCGGCACCGATTACGATCGCAACGCGGTCGGCACTTACACCTTCGAACTTGTCGCGTATGACTCGGTGACCGCCGGTGAACTCGGGGCGGTGACCATGCGGACCGTCGTGGTTCCTCTTCCGAGTGCGGCCGGCATGGCGCTCGCGGGCGTGGGCATGATCGGGCTGCGTCGGCGCCGCTGAGGCCTGCTGGCTCATAATGGTCTGGAGATTGCACCGGTCATGGACCGGTGCTTTTTTGTCGCCAGATTCGGAAACGGCGGGTGCCCGTGGCCCGGTGCTCGGTGCCCGGATGGACAGGCGATCGGATGCTCGTGGGGAGGAATTCTCCGAGAAATCGCGGTCCTGAGCGGGTCGGAGTGGATTTTCTTCTGAAATCGGTTAGTTTGAAGTGTTGGTTCGATGATCGCGGCATTGAGGAGAGATGCCATTCAGGTAATCGACCATACTTTGTTTCGGAGGAGAATAGAGATGAACAAGCGTATTGCGGGCGCGATGGTCGCGACGGTGATCGGCTGTGTTGGGGCTTCGGCTTCGGGGCAGACGGTTGTGTGGTCGAACACTGCCGGTGGGGACGCGTTCAGCGACCCGACGCTGGTGAGCCCCGGGGCGAGTCAGGCGGTCGGTGCGACCGGTTTCTACTACAACAATGTCAGAGGCAACGGTGTTGCTGGAATCAACAGCACCTACGCGCGATCGGGCAATGGTTCCGCGTTCCTGAGCACACCCTCGGGGAGCGGCAAGGCCGATATCGAGTACATCCCCGGCACTGCTCTGGGCACGCTGAGCAGTCTCTCGTCTCTGAGTTATGACTGGTATCGGGATTCATCCAGCACGAATGCGGCGGTTCAGCATCCGGCGATTCGCCTGCTGGTGACGAACGGTGTCCATACGGGTGGTCTGGTCTTTGAGCAGGCTTACAACGGCTCCAATGTGCCGACCGATTCGTGGGTCACCGAGGATATTTTCTCTTACAACGGCGGGAACGGGGCCAATCTCTGGACCTACGGCGCGGGTATGACCTTTGCTGAAGAGGGTTATGGAAATACGCTTGCGGACTGGGTTGGCGGAGTCGGCACGATCGACGGCGATTGGGTCGTGTATGGCATCTCGATGGGCGTCGGCTCAGGCTGGTCGGGAGAGTTCGAAGGCGCGGTCGACAACCTGGTGATTGGTTTCGACGGTGTGGAGACGGAGTTCAACTTTGAGACCCTCGGGTCCACTGTCATTCCTCTTCCGAGTGCCGCGGGTATGGCGTTCGCGGGCATCGGCCTGATCGGGCTTCGTCGGCGTCGCTGAGGAGTTCGACAACTTGAGTTTGTTCGAAACCCGGTGTTTTCTCCGGGTTTTTCGTGCGCAGTGCTTCGATCTTGGGTTGTCGCGTCGCCAGGCGAGGTGGGGTGGGCAGGGTATTGCAGGGTTGGAGGTTGCCCAGTATTCCAAATCCGACGATTTCGCGGATTTGACTGGGTGATTATTGGATCAGGTTCGTCCAGCGGTTACATTGGAGTCTGCGTATCCGCGTTGGCCTTGGAGAGACTGGGCCACGCGGACAAACTGTGCTGTGCATCTGTGCATGTAGGAGAGAGAAATGAAGACGAGTATTGCGACCGCGATGATCGCGGCGACTGTTGGAATCGTCGGGTCTTCGGCCTCGGCGCAAAGCGTGAGCTTTGACTTCACGGGTCCGGTTCCGCTGGCTTCGAGTCAGACTCCGGGTGCCTGGTATGTTGACCGGTACGCTCCGGGCGAGTTTGATTCGTTTGATTTTGGTGGAGAGGATGTGCTGCGTCACGGCATTCGTGCCAGCGACCAGCAGACCAACAGTTTCTACAACTACCAGGGTCGCAAGTATGACCTCGGAATGACGGGCGCGTCGGTTTCGGTTTCGATCGATCTGTGGGTCGATGGAAGTTGGGAAGGTGCGGATCGGAACGCGGGCATCTGGGCGACCGGTCGCGATTCGAGTGGCGGCATCTCGGCTTACCCGATCATGGCGTTCCGAAACGACGGGATCTCGACCTACGACTACTTCGGTGGTGCGTGGGAGAGTGCCGTGTCGTTTTCTTCGTCGGACTTCGGCAGTTGGGTGAACCTTGCGTTTACTCTGGTTCCCGGCGTTGGCGTGGAGTACTTTGTCAACGGTGTCTCCGTGGGTGTCTTCGCGGATACGGATACCATGCTGATCGATAATGTCATCCTCAACGGATTCAACTACGGTGAAGATTACGACATTTACTGGGACAACTTCACGGCGATGGCGTCCACCGTCATTCCCCTCCCCGGAGCAGCTGGCATGGCGCTCGCGGGCCTTGGGATGATTGGGCTGCGTCGGCGTCGCTGAGCGGTATCTGTCGTCTGAATTCCCTGATCAGCACCGGTGAATACCGGTGCTGTTTTGCTTTTGGCCCCGTTTTATGGGGCTTCAACCGGGCATTCAAAAATCTTTGGCAAGACACCCTATATAGGGTAGATTTGCTCGGATGATCGTGAATACTGATGTCAGCACGCGGTGACAGGCATCGCGGCTTTTGTTCCGGGCTCAGATGCCCACACCTGTTTATGTAGAGGGATGACATCATGAAATGCGTTCTGACTGCTGTTGCTGCAATC
>JBICHT010000022.1:0-18100 GCA_043101125.1 Phycisphaerales bacterium JB050
GGGGACATTCGAAAGCGGCGAAGACGAAGCAGTGGGGGAAGCGCTCATGCCCAGAGTGTAGCCGCACCCGGCCAACACGATCCGCGCTTCAGCCCAGACCCGCCTCCACCACCGGCACTTCCGGATCGGCCGGTCGATCCGGGTCGAAGGCCGCCTCCGCCTCGTCGGCGATCCGCCCGCCCCGCGTCTCGTTCACAAAGATCAGGATCACCGCCCCGACCACGAAGAACAGCCCCAGCGTGACCAGCGACGGCACCGACCCCATCGTGGACCGGACAATCCCGAAGATCAGCACCCCGATCGCACCCGCCAACTTGTAGGTCAGCCCCCACAGGTTGAAGAACTCCCCCGTCCGGTGCGCTGGGGTGAAATAGCCCACCGTCGCCCGTGTGCTCGCCCCGATCCCGCCCAGAGATGCCCCCAGCAGCCCCGTCACGATCCACAAGGGCCACACCGGGAAATCCGGGTTCGTCGACCGCCCGTAAGACAGCACCGCCAGCGACACCGCCACCGCCGTCCACGCCCCCAGCCAGGTCCACACTGTCTTCTTGTGCCCCAGCCGATCCTGGAACATCGCCGTGCCGATCGCCCCGCACCCCGCGCAGATCGTGCTGACGAGCATAAAGATCACCAGGCGTGCATCGCCGAACCCGAAGTCATCGCTCGCGATCACGCCCGCGAAGAAGATGATCGCCTGCACGCCGAACCCGTAGATGAAGAACGCGCACAGGAACACCGTCAGGTCCCGGAACGCGAGCGCGTGCGTCACCGTGGCCCGCAACTGCTTCACCGTCACCGAAACCACCGTCTCGCCCGCCGGCAGCGTCCGAGGCCGCGCCTTTTCGTGCAGCAGGAGCACCGTCGGCAACGCCATCACCGCGAACCACAACCCGGCGAACACGAACAGCGGCCGCCAGTTCTCAGTGCCATCCGAGATCACAAACTTCATGAGCAGCGCCGTGATCGCCAGCAGCAGCAACGCGCCGACATACCCCATCGTCCACCCGGTCGCCGACACCCGCCCCATATTCTTCCGGTTCGCCACCTCCGGCAGGAACGACGCCAGGAAGTTCTCTCCGATGTTGTAACTGATGTTCGCGGGGATATAGATCAGCATCGCGATCAGCAGCGCATTGCTCGAACTCGCCCCGGACGGCACCAGCGCCAGCCCGCAGGTCAGCGCGACGCACGCGAGCCCGAACCAGACCAGGAACTCCTTCTTCCACGCCTTGTAGTCCGCCAGCACCCCCAGCACCGGCCCGGCCAGCACCACCACGAACAGCGAGATCGCCACCGTCAGCGACCACAGGAAGTCGCCCCGATCCGGGTCGGTCACGACCACGCGCTTGAAAAACAGCGCAAACAGCAGCGTGTTGATCAGCAGCGTGAACGACTGGTTCGCCAGGTCGAACATGCCCCACGCCCAGACGCGCACCGGCTCATCGAGGCCTCGAAACGGATTGAGAGTCGTCAGTTTCACCCGCGCAAGGTACCCGCATCCGCTGCCGCCCGATATGGTGTGTGCTGCTCGAACCCACAGGAGCCACCGGGCGATGAAACTCCGCCGGATCGCATTACCGCTCGGCCCAGTCCTCGCCGGCCTGGTCTACCTGCTCTGTCGCACGATCGTCGGCATGGACCACGCCCCGTCCGCCGCCGCCGCGGTCACCATTCTCTGCGCCGCTTGGTGGTGCACCGAGGCCATCCCCATCCCCGCCACCGCCCTCGTCCCCTTCGCCCTCTTCCCCTTCCTTGATGTCCTCGACCACGCCCAACTCGCCCGAGCTTACGGCGACCAGTTCATCCTGCTCTTCCTCGGCGGCTTCATGCTCTCCAAAGCCGCCGAGAAATCCGGAACTCACCTGCGCGTCGCACGCGGCATGCTCCGCCTCGTCGGCACCTCGTCCAGCCCGCGCATCGTCATCGGCTTCATGCTCGCCACCGCCTTCTGCAGCATGTGGATCTCCAACACCGCCACCGCCCTCATCATGCTCCCCGCCGCCATCGCGGTCATCGAGCGCAAGCCCGAGGCTCGCAAATTCGCCGTCGCGCTCCTGCTCGGCATCGCCTACGGCGCGTCCATCGGCGGCGTCACCACCCTCATCGGCACGCCGCCCAACGGCGTGTTCGCCTCGCAGTACATGAAGAATGTCGGCGTCGATGTCGCCTTCTTTGACTGGCTCAAAGTCGGCATCCCCGTCTTCGTCCTCATGTTCACCGTCGCCGCCTTCTACCTCACGCGAGGCATCGAGCCCTACGGCCATTTCGAGATGCGAGAACGCACCCCCTGGACCCCCGCCCAGAAACGCGTCCTCGCTGTCATCGCCCTCGTCGCCCTCGGCTGGATCACCCGCTCCGCGCCCTTCGGCGGCTGGGCGAGTTTCTACGCGGATCCGTCGATCGACAAGAAGCCCCTGGTGACCGACGCGACGGTCGCCCTCCTCGGCGTCGTCGCACTCTTCCTCATCCCCTCCGGAACCCGCAACGCATGCGGCGACCGCGAACGCCTCCTCGACTGGCCCACCGCCGTCAACATCCCATGGGGCATCCTCATCCTCTTCGGCGGAGGCCTGGCCATCGCCTCCTCCTTCAACGAAACCGGCCTCGATCAACAGATCGGCCTCGCCCTCAAGTCCGTCACCGACCTCCCGCCAGTGCTGGTCGTGCTCATCCTCTGCCTCGGCGTCACCTTCCTCACCGAGGTCACCTCCAACACCGCCACCGCAACCCTGCTCATGCCCATCCTCGCGGCCATGGCCATCGCCGCCGGCCTCGACCCCGCGACCTACATGATCCCCGCCGCCCTCTCCTGCAGCTTCGCCTTCATGCTCCCCGTCGCCACGCCGCCCAACGCCATCGTCTTCGGCTCCGAACGCATCACCATCAAAGACATGGTCCGCAAAGGCCTTTGGCTCAACCTCATCGGGGCCGTCATCATCACCGCCGTCTGCACCGTCGTGGTCGACCGCAAAACTGGCATCGACGGCAACCGCCCCGAAGTCTCCGTCGGAGCGATGGAATCGGAAGACGCGCCAAGCTCGACGAACACCGACGGCGACTGATCCTCCCTCTCCCCTTGCGGGAGAGGGCCGGGGTGAGGGGTTCGCACCGCAGGTGCGATGGTTTGTGTGGCGTACTCAATCTCGTTTGGGAATGTTCCGTTTCGCGCGAATTGCCCGCAGTCGCTGGATGCCTTGTTTCGACTTCACGGCGCCGCAGATCTCGTTTAGCCGCTCAACTATGAAACTCACGCGCCGATCGAGGTCATCGACATCCAACTCCGTATCGGGTTCGAGCAAGCCGATGAACAGGTCAAGATCAAAGTACTCAACTTTGCGCGACACCAGGCGAAACCAGAAAGGATGTCGACCAACATCAAAGAACCACTGTGAACGATCGCGCACGATCTGAAGAGCCACCCCCGATCGCACGAATATGTCTTGGCTGTTACCAAACGTGCGCTTGTCGTGGAGGTGTGAGACATGTCGCCACCGCTGACTTTGCAGTTGCTCTTCGAGTTCGAGAATTACTTGCGGACGAGTATCGGCGTTCACGGTACCCCCAACCACTCCCCCAAACACCCATTCTCCAAATTCTTCGTCTCATTCGTCACCCGACCGAACCCCATGTGCTCACTCGGCGCGCCCGTCTCGTCCCACGCGTGCATCCGCGCCAACTCCGGGTCCGCGCCGCGCCTGGCGTACTCCTCGCGCACCTTCTCGATGAACGCCGCCATCGGCCCGAACGGCACCACCTCGTCCACCTTGCTGTGCACCGCCAGCATCGGCACCGTCGGCATGTCCGCCACATGGTTGACCGGGCTGAGCGCCTCCACCCGTTCCGCGCTCACCCGCGGCCAGTGCATCGACGCAAAATCCCCCGTCGTCGCTTCCAGCACCACCGCCTTGAACCGGTTCTCCAGCCCCAGCGAGCACACCCGCAGCAGCGTCACCATCCCGCCCGCCGACATCCCGCCAATCGCCACGCGGCTCAAATCAAACGCCCCGTTGAACCGTTCCGACGCCAGATCCTCCAGCACCAGATCGATCTCCCGCGCCGCCTGCTCGGCCAGCAGCAGCGTCGAACCCGGCTCCTGCATCGCCGGATCGCCCGACCGCTCGCCGTGCCCCGGCAGGTCGATCGCGCACCCCGCGATCCCCATCCGCTTCCAGCGCAAGTACCGCCCGGCATCCAGTTCCTTGTTCACCGTCCGCCCGTGGAACCACAGGCACACCGGCGCAGGAGTGGGGGATGCCCCCTCCGCGTCCCACCCATCCTCCGGGTGCGTCAACAGCGCGGGCACGCCGCCGTCGTCATACGGCGTGGTCTCCACCGCCAGACGCGTCGTCACCGCGCTCTGGCGCAGGCCAGACGGCAGCGTGATCGAACTCGGAACGGGGGGAATGGAATGGGAACCGGGTGGGGGAGTGCTCGTCATACCCGTGTTTTAGCGTGCCGCCACGCTCGGGTCAGGCACAAACGGGTTATACCGGCGCTCATCGCCGATCGTCGTCGCTTCGCCGTGCCCCGGCAGACACACCGTGTCGTCCGCGAAACGGTACAAAACCTCCGTGATCGACTTCTTGAGCCGGTCATAGTCCGAAGTCGGGAAGTCCGCCCGCCCGATGCTCCGGTGGAACAGCACATCGCCCACGATCGCCGCACTCAGCGCCGGGCAGTGCAGCGTCACCGACCCCGGCGAGTGCCCAGGAGTGTGATGCACCGTCCAGACCGTCTCGCCCAACTCCAGCGTCTGCCCGTGCTTCAGCAGCACATCCGCCGGTTCCGTCGTAAACGGCTGCCCATGCCCCGCCGACAGGTTCGCCGCGGCGTCCCCCAGCCAGTGCGCCTCGTCCTCGTGCAGGTACGCCGTCGCATCCGGAAACGCCTGCCGAACCTCGTCCAGACCCGCGATATGGTCGACATGCGCATGGGTCAGCACGATCTTCGTGATGTTCAGCCCCAGTTCGCGGGCCTGCTCGATCATCGGGCGCGGCCCCCAGGAGCAGTCCACCACCCACCCCTCCTTGCTGTCCTCGTCATACACGAGGTAGCAATTCGTGCTGTAATGACCCAGCGGGAAAGCCTGGGCCCGGATCGTGTGCGCGGGTGTATCGTTCATGGAGTCTTCGGGCATAGTCAATCAGTCTAAGTTGCTTTGAAAAGGGAAAACGATGGGCCTGATCCGGAATATCGACGAAACCGCGGCGAATCCCGTAGAGATGGACGGCGTCAAGGGCGTTTCCATGAGCGTCATGATCGGGCGAGCCGACGGCGCACCCCATTTTGCCCTCCGCAGCTTCACCGTCGAGCCAGGCGGCCACGCCCCACGCCACAGCCACGACTACGAGCACGAGGCCTACATCGTCAGCGGCACCGGCGAGGTCCTCCTCGACGGCGAATACCGCCCCCTCAAGCAAGGCGATGTCGTCTATGTCCCCGCCGACGAGGAACACCAGTTCCGAGCCGGCCCCAACGGCATGCGCTTCCTCTGCCTCGTCCCCATCGAACGAAACTGCGGCGGCGAAACCCCCGGCAGCTGAGCCCCCCAAGGGTGCCATGGTCGGAGCCCGGCACCGCCGGGCGCAGGCCATGCGGCCAACAAAGAGGCCATCGAATCACTCAACCGCTCGCAGGAACACCTGCGCCCGCATGGAAACCTCGGCGCAGGCGACGCTTCGCCGTTGCTCCAAGGCACACAAGCACCGTGATGGGACCCGGCGACGGCACCTGGATGCGGTACACCGCTGTGCCCAAACCTGTCACGCCGGGGATCTCAGCGCGGGCGGACACAATGGCCCACTGGCCGTTTGCACTGAGTTCCCAAGACGCGAAGTCATACAACAGGGCACCGTCGGGCATCAGGTCGCCGGTCTTCATCAGCAATCGGTCGTTCAGCATGATTGCTGCGGAGCCAAAAAATTCTGGAACATCAGGTGACACGGCCACATCCGAGGTCGCCATCCAGAGCACATCCAAGGAGTCGCTGAGGCTAAAGTCACGGGGTGATACAGTCCAATTCTCGAACGCCTCAAGATCGGCGATCTGGTCCAGACTCGTGATAAGAGGCGTGCCGCCGGCAAGCACGATCGCCCCGCCGCCCTGAGGTGGGCTCGCGCCGTCGGTGAACGCCGCATGAAACGCCAACTCGCCCGCAGAATTGATCTGTACGGTCGCACCAACGCTGCTGTATTGGTAGTCGCCGAACGTCACAGGCTCCCCTACTCGAGCGACAAAGGAAGCTCCTCGTGCAACAGCCCGCTTGCGAATGAACTCCCCGTTTGCATCTTCGTATTCAAAAACGCCTGAGTACGCCAGTGTGCCATCGGGGCCAACCGCAGATCGGCCAATGGAGAGGATGTCATTGACCACAAGCCCAACGGGTGTCTGGACATTCCGCCCTAAGTAGATGTCGCCCTGCTGCCAGTTCCCGTTGCTGTCTCTCTGGGAAGCCCAGTGGAAGTTCCCGGTGAATCCTTCATCCTCTGCCTGTACATAGCCGGCGTTGTTGATCCGCACCGCCTCCATGTTTCGATTGCCGGTCAGCGAGAGACCAGCGAGTTGACCGTCGACATGAATCTCTCCGAGTCGATCTGCGGCGAGGTAGGTGATCGCCACCGCGAGCTGCCCCGAGTCGTTCAGATCGACATCGCCGAACGAAGGATAATCCGGCGTCGACTCGCCGCTCGGCAAAGTATGGGCCGGGATGCGGACGCCGTCGTTGCCCAACACAACTGAGGAATAATCGAGAGAAGTTCCCTGCCCGGACGAAACCGAGACCGCCCACTCACCGTGTGAATTGATGGTCGGATGGTGGATGATCCGGAACACTTCCGGGATCGTCAGCGCGTCCAGGTGATCGCCGGATTTGATCAACGGCTCGGGAACGAACGGCGCGGCGAGCGTCGTGCCGCAGAGCGTCAGCAGTGATGCGATGGCGATTCTCGGCATGGAGACCTTTCGTTGGGAACAAATCTAGACTAACGGGTTCTGGTGATCTGTCCAGAAAACTCTTTGGTATTCGCACGATTCTCAGTAGTAGTTCCGTAATAATAAGCGCCATTCGGGCAAATTTTCGGGCGTTATCGGTATAGTGAAGCGATTGCGCCAGACCGCCTCGGAGGACTTGTTTTTCTGGTGGGGGTGACAATTGTACAGGGCGGGGTGGACGGGGGACGCGTCGCGTAGCCCGTGCACTCATATCGAGGCTGCCATGGTCGAAGCCCGACGCAGTCGGGCGCAGGCCATGCGGACCACTGTTTGCCCGCCAACTCTCCGCCAACCACAAGAGTCCTCATGCACTGTTCCTTCGCGCCGTGTTCGTCCGGTACACGCCACGATAGGGAAGATGCCCTGCGGCAGCCGGAGGCTCGTGGCGCCGTTCATCCGGAGCACCGGCTCCACGATCCGAGGGCGTCCACGCGCCGGACGCCAAACTGAGCCAGCACCAGAGACCGACCGCGTAAACCGCCGCGATCAACCAGAGCGAAAGAACGATGTAGGCCAGGACTGAGAGCAAGAGAGACATGGTTGACTCCTTTCCGGCAGAGGTGCCGTTTGAACCATGCAAGTCTTGCGTTCCCGACAGACAAATACAGTTACAGTAGAATAAATTTGTAGTGGTACAGTTCGTGTGAGGCGAACTGTACCAGCGCAAAGCCCCGAAACTGTATCAGGACCGCAAACCCTTCCTGTGGTTGAATGAATCCAATGCCCAACCTCTCCATCAGCCGTGACCACCCGAAGCCGCTCTCCGATCAGATCGCCGACCGGTACCAGCAGCTCATCGAACGCGGCACCCTGGCTTCCGGAACACGCATCCCGTCGGTCCGTGAAGCGAGCAAGCAATTCGGCGTCAGCCCGGGCACCGTGGTCGAGGCGTATCGAATCCTCCAGCAGAGAAACCTGGTGCGGTCCCGACCGCAATCCGGGTACTTCGTCTCGCCATGCGATCGAAGCACCTGCGAACCCCCGCGCCGTACCCGTCCCAAACTCCGCATCCTGGATGTCCCCGCCGAACTGTCGCAACGCCTGCACGATGCCGCGGGCCAGTCCGGCGTGATCGGCCTCGGCGCAAACATCCCGAACCCCGACCTCATGCCGATGGACGCGCTCGCGAGGGAAATATCAAAGGCCTACAGAGACCCGGGTGCCCGCCCCTTCTCCTACGGCCCGATGGAGGGCACCCACGAACTGCGCGCCGCCATCGCACGCCAGATGGTCAGCGCGGGCTGTTCCGTCGCCGCCGACGAAATCGTCATCACCAACGGCGCGACCGAAGCCATCAACCTGGCCCTCCTGGCGACGACCAAGCCCGGCGATGTCATCGCCGTGGAATCACCCACCTACCACGGCTTCCTCGAACTCATCGGCGGCCTGGGGCTGCGCATCCTGCCGATCGACAGCTGCACCGTCGACGGCATCTCGGTCTCCGCGCTCGAGCGAGCCCTCCGCGCCAGAAGCGTGACGGCCGTGCTGCTCATCGCCAGTTTCACCAACCCGCTCGGCGGCGTCCTGAGCATCGAAGACCGCAAACGCCTCGTCGAACTCGCCAGCGAGCACGACATCGTCATCATCGAGGACAATGTCTACGGCGACCTCGCCTTCGACGGCTCCCAACTTCCCGCCATCAAAGCCTTCGATACCGAGGGAAGAGTCGTGCACTGCTCGTCGTTCAGCAAAACCCTCTCGCCCGGTCTGAGGCTCGGCTGGTGTGTCCCAGGTCGACATCACAACGAGGTGGTTCACGCCAAACACCGGTTGAATGTTGCCACACCGGTCGCCCCTCAACTCGCGGTGGCCCGCTACCTCTCAGGCTCCGGCTACGAGCGTCACCTGCGCCGCTTGCGAAGCGCCTACGCCGAACAGGTCGAGGCGATGACCGCTCAGGTGCTCGCCAGCTTCCCCGAGGGCACCCGCGTCAGCCAGCCGCAGGGCGGCAGCGTGCTCTGGGTGGAGATGCCCGAGGGCTACGACGCGCTCCGACTGTTCCACGATGCCGAAGCCGTCGGTATCGCCGTCGCCCCGGGGCCTCTTTTCGACCCCGAAAGCAACTACGCCAACTGCATCCGCTTGAACTGCTCGCACCCGTGGTCACCCCAGATCGCCGGAGCAGTCGCCCGCCTCGGACACCTGCTCGATGAACAACGCCAAGAACGGGAAGGCGGAAGCGCCAAGGCTAAGCGCAAACCGATCAGCGCCTTCCGCACCGGTTAACGATCGTATCGACCTCGAGACCCTTGACCAGACCCCGCGGCCAGACCCAGCGATCCCGATTCCGGGATCAGGCCGCGTTGGGCTCCGGCTTCGTCTTGCCCGCGTCCCCGTCCTCACGCAGCAACTTGATCATCAGTACCGCGATGCCGATCAGCAGGAACGCGTCGGCAACATTCGAGACATAGGGCCACACCTCGGTGCGTCCGAGGATCTCCCAGCCAAACGGCCACTCCACGCCCGGCAGCGGGTGCAGGAAGTCGCGCACGCAGGCGTACATGATGCGGTCGTACAAGTTCCCCAAGCCACCGGCGATCACCAGGCCGAGCGCGATCTGGCTCAGATATTCCTTCTCGCGGCACCAGCGGGCGAACAGGAATACCGCGAAAGCCAGCGCCACCACCGTGAAGCCCACAAAGAACCACCGCTTGCCCTGTCCCGAGCCGAACACCGCGCCGGCGTTGAGGATCAGTTTGAACTCCAGCACATGCGCCACCACCACCACCGGCTCGTGCAGCGGCACCAGCACCTCCGCTGGGTTCGGATCGTTGAGATCAACGCCGTTCGCCTGACGCTCAAGGATCTGCGCGCGATCGAGCACGACCGGGACATCGGCGATGTTTTCAAAGGCCCAGGACTTGCTGCCGAGGTCGGCGACGGTAGCGAGGAGCACCGTCAGCGCAAGGATGATCCACGCCTTGCGGCTGCTGCCGGCGAGGCGGGGCGGAGCCGATGGCGTGTCGTGAGCGGCCGGTGTAGCCGGTGGGGCCGTGGTATCGGTGTTGGGGCTTGGCATCGCGCTCCGTCGCTGGTGCCGCCCGTCCGGCCGTGGCCGTGGGGCGAGGGTCGATCAGTACCCGAGCATTTCCTTGCGTCGGGCCGCCTCGATGCTGTAGCGAGCCCACGGCGTGTTCTCGAGGCGTTCCTTGCTGATGGGCTTGCCCAGCAGTTCACAGATGCCGTAGGTCTTGTTCTCGATGCGAGCGAGCGCGTCGTCGATCTCTTTGAGCAGCTTGCGCTGACCCGCGGCGAGATCGAGGTTGAGCGTCTGGTCGTAGGTGTCGCTGCCCGCGTCGGCCATGTGCTGGGGCAGTTTGGACAGCGAGCCGGAGCCGCGCCCGATCAGGGCCTCGGTCTCCATGTCCGTGACATCGCCGGTGACTTGGGCGCGCTTGGCGAGCAGGATTTCCTTGAACTTATCCAACTCACGCTTCTTGAACGGCGTCTTGGTGAGGCGTTCGTAGTCATCGGTCGCGGCGGTGGCGGTCTGTCGCTCGTGCAGCGGGCGGAGGCCCGCGGCGGCGGCGAGACGCGTGGCGGCATCCACCGAACTCGACATGTCACTCTCGAACGAGCCCTTCCAGCGTTCCTTGATGGAGGCCTTCGTCGGCTTGCCGGACTTGGTCGTGGCGGCCTTCGAGGACTTGTTCGATGGCTTGCGGGCCGGGGCCTTCTTCGTGGACGGCTTGCGGGTGGTCGTCTTTTTCGTTGTGGTCTGTTTCGTGCTCGCCTTCGACTCGGCGGCCTTGGAAGTCGACTTCTTCGAGGTTGACTTCGCGGTGGCCGCCTTGGACGGCGTGCGCGCGGGGGCCTTAGAAGTCTTCTTCTTTGTCGTGGACTTCTTCGTGGTTTTCTTGGTCGTCGGAGCCTTGGAAGAAGTCGCCTTCTTGGTGGTCTTTTTGGTCGTCTTCTTCGTGGTAGTCTTCTTCGAAGTCGTCGCTTTGGTCGAGGACTTCTTGGTGACCTTCTTCTTCGAGGTGGTCCGCTTGCTGGCGGTCTTCTTCGACGAAGACGCCTTCGACCCGGCCTTCTTGGATGTGGTTTTCCGTGAGGAGGCCTTGGTAGTCTTTTTCTTGGACGGCGACCTTTTGGCAGCAGCTTTTTTGGCCACGGCGAACTCCCGCAGGGCCCGGCACCTGCACTTAAGTCTATGACGATCATAGACTTAAGTGCGTCCGGAGGCGTTGCAGCCCCGCATTGTACGGCTGAAAGCCAAAAAGTCAATGCTTGAACGAGTCAGAATGAGGCCTGTTGTGCGTCGCTCAGACTTCGCTGGGGGGCGTCTCGCCGTACTTGCCCATGTGCCGGAAGCGTTCGTACCGTTTGTTGGGCAGGGAAGCGGGCTTGAGGCGTTTGAGTTCCTGGAGTTGCTCGACGATCCATTTCTCGATGTTTTCAGCCATTTTGGACCGGTCGCGATGGGCGCCGCCGACGGGTTCCCTGATGACATGGTCGATCACGCCGAGTCGCTTGTTGTCCTTGGCGGTGAGGCAGAGGGCCTCGGCCGCGGCGGAGTTGGTCTGCGGGTTGGCAGTCTTCCAAAGGATCGCGGCGCAACCCTCGGGGCTGATGACCGAGTAGTAGGCGTGCTCGAGCATGGCGACGCGATCGGAGACGGCGATGCCCAGTGCCCCGCCGGAGCCGCCTTCGCCGATGACGATGGTGACGATGGGGGTCTTGAGTTTGGCCATCTCGCGCAGGTTGAAGGCGATGGCCTCGGCCTGGCCGCGTTCCTCGGCTCCGAGGCCGGGGTAGGCACCGGGGGTGTCGACGAAGGTGACGATGGGCAGGCCGAATTTCTCGGCCATGCGCATCTTCAGCATGGCCTTGCGGTAGCCCTCGGGGTGGGCGCAGCCGAAGTGGCACGCGAGTTTTTCGTTGGTGTCGCGGCCTTTGTGGTGGCCGATGAGCATGCACTTGAACGAGCCGATGCGACCGAGGCCGGTGACCATGGCGGGGTCATCGCCGAAGCGCCGGTCGCCGTGCAGTTCGGCGAAGTCCTTGACGATCATCGAGATGTAGTCGCGGAACTGGGGGCGTTCGGGGTGGCGGGCGACACGGATGGTGTCCCAGGGGGAAAGCCCGTTGTAGATCTTGCGGAGCATCTGCGACTGGCTTTTGCGCAGATCGCCTATTTCTTTGGAGATATTCGGGACGGTCGCGCCTGGGGCGGGCGAGTTCTGGGCGAGTTCAAGGGCCTCGATCTGGGTCTGGATCTCGGTGAGGGGCTTTTCGAACTCGAGTGTGTATGGGATGGCCATCGGGATCGCTCCGGAACCTTTGGAGAGTTCAGGCGGAAGTGTTTCGGGGAAGTTTACCCGGTTGGGGGAGGGGAGGGGGCGGCGTAGGGTTCCTATGAGTGCAGACCTTTGGTTGATCCGGCGACGGCGATGATCTGCGCGGCGAGGGTTTTGCCGATCTTGGTGGGGAAGGGTTTGGGGGCTTCTCGATGCTCTTTGTGGCACTGGGCGCTGGTCGGCCAGTGCTGTGAGGGGGTGGGAGTTGCGGCTTGGTTGAGGTTGGTGGTGTCGGAACGGTCGGAAGGTTCGGACCGCCCCCTCATCCGGTCCTGTGCTGAATCCGCACAGGACCACCTTCTCCCGCGGAGGGGAGAAGGAGGGTCACCCTTTGTGTTGGACATGGCCAGTCGTTTTTCTCGTTCGGCGGTGCGGCAGTGGATGAGGACCTGGTTCGCCGCGAGGCGCTGGCGGTTGCGCTTGGTGGCTTCGAAACGGTCCTGCTTCTCATTACCCGTCGGTTCGGGGTCGTCCATCAGGCGTTCGAGTGTTTCGAGGGCCTTGGTCTGGACCCGGATCATGGTGAGTTCGAGGCGCAGGCGTTCGAGTTCGATCTGGTGGCGGACGGCGAGGAGTTCGGAAGTTTCAATGGTGTTGATGTCGGTGTCGGGTGTGGTGTGCATGGCGGCCTCCTTGGGTTAGGTGGGCCGCGAGGAAAAGTGTGCAGCCCTCACCCTCAGCGCCGCCGAAGCCAGCGTGCGCGCGCAAATGCGGAGATGCGCGCACACCGTCGCGAGAATCTGCCGGAAACACGGGCAGAAAATTTTTTGAAATTGTCACATGCGCGCTTTTTTGTCGAAGCCAATCTGCGCGCGCAAACGCGGGCTTAAGCGGTTTACTTTTCTGGTTTTGGGTGGGAGGTGTGGCATGCTCGCGCGGTGTCTGAGCGTGGGCCTTGCTCCATGAGCGTGTCGCACGATGCCGTATCCGGGTCAGGACACCTCCACAGCCGCCTCCGAGCGGTCGGTGGCACGAGAAGATGCCAATTCGGAACCCCGGATGGGGCGGGTCGTACAATCGGAGGCGATTGCCAGTCCCTGATTGAACGGAGTTGATGATGACCGACCGTCCCACCGCCCCCCGCCGCAAGACCCGTCGGCGTGGGCTGTTCAAGAAGTTGCTGATTCTGGCTGTCTTCAGCATCGTCTTGCTGATCAGTGCGGTGGCGGTGCTGGTTCCTATGCTGGCCGGGGATTACATCATCCCGAGGGTCGAGGACGCCGCGGCGAAGTCGATCGAGGGCACGATCAAGATCGATTCGCTGTCCGTATCGTGGACCGGCAAGCAGGTGGCGCGAGATGTGGAACTGCTGTCGCCGGATGGCAAGGTCGTAGCGCTGGCGAACCTGACGGTCCACCGGTCGCTGCTGCAGCTGCTGCGATCGCCCAACGACCTCGGCACGGTGGAGATGACCGGGTATGTGGAGGTGGAGCGGGCACGACCGGAAGCCCAGACGAACCTGGAGCGGGCGATCACTCCGCGGCAGTCGACGCCGGTGGCGCAGCAGCCGAATACGAAGGCCATCACGCTGCCTCCTTTCAAGATGAATCTGGACCTGAAGGATCTGCGGTTCAGTTACCGGGTGAACGGGGATCTGATCGGGGTTTCGAAACTCGCGATCTCCGGGCCGCTGGAATTGGAAGGCCAGACGAACCTGACGATCTCGGGTGTGCCGACCCTCGACGGGAAGGACATCCCCGGGCGTTCGATCAGCGGCTCGATCCGAAGCGGGCGGCTGATCAAGAGCACCGGCGAACTCGCGGTCGAAGGGTCCGGGCTTGCCCTCACGCTGAACGCGGACCTGCCCGAGCGGTACGCGCAACTCGCGACGGCGTATCTGGACGGGCAGAAACCCCCGGCCGCGGGCACGATCGGCCGCGGTTCGGTGCGCGTCGCGATCGCGGTGAAGGAGGATGGCGGTCGCCTGGTGGCGGTGAAGGGCAGCGAAGCCCTGTCGGTTCGCGGTCCGATCCCCGCCCCACTGATCGCGCGGCTCGCCCCGGAAGGATCGCTGTCCATCCAGAAACCGGGCGCGTTCGTGCTCAGGACCACCGCCTTCAACCTGCCCGTCGGGCTCGTGACGAGCGGGCTGGACGGGGCGGACCTGCGCGGCGGTGCGCTGCTGTTCTCACTCGAAACCGAAACCGCCGAGGCCACGCTGACCACCGAGGACGGCACCGTGCGACGCCTGCGGATTGAGCCGATCGACCTGAAGATCGGCAGCGAAGACTTCTCGCAGCACGCGTTTGCCCAAGGTGACATCCACGCGCTTGTGGATGGCACCCCGGCCGGGACGGCGCTGCTCGATGCCACGGTGACGGGACTGCTGACGGACAGCGGGACGCTGGCGGCGATTGATCGCGTGCGACCTTCCGGGCAACTGCGCCTGGTCGATGTGCCGGCTTCGCTGGTCGATCCGCTGGTGGCGGGGATCGAACAGTTTGGAGATGGGTTTGTGCGCGAGGCCTTCGGTGAGACGCTGAGCGTGACGGTTGGTGCGAACGCGCGGGCGGACCTCGCCAGTGCGGACGCTTCTCTTGAATCGCCGCGTTTGACGATCGAGGTGGTGTCCGAGAAGACGACGATGCGCGGCGCGGCGGTGTACGACGGAGACCGGATCGACGCACCGGGTGAGGCGCTGACGATCGAATCGAGCGCGGGGCAGGCGTTTCTTGAGCGGCTCTCCCCCCAGACGCTAGAGGCGATGGAGGTTCGGGACGATCGGCCGATCCGGCTGACGGTGAGCGCGAGGGATGTTCACGCGATTGTGGGCAAGGACCGTGCGATCGATTGGGACCGGCTCGCGGCGTCGGTGCAGGTGAGTGTGGATCGCGGGTTGACGAGTGCCGAGGGGCTGGACCGGATTGTGCTGGCGGTGGATGCGCCGGGAAGCGCACCGGTACGAATGGAGGCCAACGCGACCGGACGGGGGGCTGACGGGGCGTTCTCGATCACGACGGACCTCGGGCTTGTCGGGCTCGGCGCTCTGGTGGAAGCCGATGACCCGCTGCTCGCGCGGGGTGTGCGGGTGGATGGGTTGATCGAGATCAACGGTCTGCCGCTTGCGACCGTGGAGCGGATGGGCGGGATGGAGCCGGGGGAACTGGCGTCGCTGGCCGGGATCCGGGCGGACGGGCGGATCTCGTTTGAGTCGAGCGAGGACTCGAATTCGACGACGATCTCGCTGAGCACGACGGAAGTTGGCCTGACAGCGGGGTTCCTGCTGAACGGGCCGGTGTTGAGTTCGACGCAGCCGGTCGCGTTGATCACACGCAACCCCGCGCTCCTGTTGGATCGCATGATTGAAGAAGGCGTAGTCGTGAACGGCGATCGTGTGCTGCGCATCTCCGGGCCTCGGGAATTGAGCGCGGGCATCGAGGGAATCGAACTGGACCTGACGACACTGGATGATGCGCACGCGATCGCGGCCGGGATCGAGCGAGCCATCGTGACGGCGCAAGATCTCGATCTGCTGAGCGAAGACGGTCATCGCGTTCGGTACGAGAGCGTGGTGGTGCATCTGACGCCCGAAGACGGGCTGCTCGATGCACAGATCATCGCGGGCTCTCCCCGTCAGCGGGCCATCGATGTCCGGACGAGCGTGTCGCTGCAGATGTTGCTCGACGGCGCGGAACCGATGGAACTGGTCGGCAAGGCGCAGGAGAGTCTGCGGGCGACGATCGGTGCACCGAGTTGGCTGGTCGCGGCGCTTCTTCCCGATCAACGCGAACTCATCGACGCAATGCTCGCGGGTGATGCGGTCGGGGGTGCCATCGAACCCATCGCGGGGCGTTCGCGCCTTCGTGTGACGAGCGGTGAGACGGAAGTGGTCACGACCGCGCGTCTGGAGACGGACGCCATCTCGTTTGGTGAGACTCGTGCAACGGTGACGACGACGCCGCAGCGACTGCGAGCGGTGCTGGCTGCGCTGAGCGAGGACGGCGAAACCCCGACGCAGGGGCTGCGTGGTCCGGCGACGGTGCAGGTGTTTGTGGAGCCGGTGAATATCCCGATCGGCGAGGGAGCGGCGTTTGAACTGGCGGGACTGAACGCCCGGGCGGTGCTTGACGGCGAGGCGGTGGTGACCGGGGTGATGGAGCGCGAAGGTTCGGCGCGTGACCTGGGCGTACGCAACGCGAGTGCACGGATGGTGTACGGCTCGAACGGGCCGACCATCGAGGCGAACGCGGAGGCGTTTGATCCGGACGGCGCGGCGGCGCTCGGGACATTCGAGGTTCGGTTCGAACCGGACGGTCGGTTTGATGTGGGGCTGACCGAGGGGCGGCCGCGTTCTCTGGATCGCTGGCTGGCGGGCGAGGCGAGCCCGAACGGGCCGTTCAGGCTCACATTCGGGAACTCGGTGTCGCTGAGCGCCCGGAGCCGGGCGGTTGCCGGGTTGGCGCCGAGGACGGACCGGATTGAGGTGGGGATCGCCTCACCTCGGGTGACGACACAGATTCTGGCGGATCGGTCGGAGTCGCGGATCGCGCTGGCCGAGCCGTTCCAGGTGGTGTGGACGATGGCTCCGGCGTTGTTTGACGAGTTGATCGCGCCGCTGATCGCCGACACCGAGGGTTCGGAGATCCGGCTGCGCGAGGCGGCTCCGGCGGCGGTGGTGATCCGAACGCTGGCGATCGAGAAGCGGGACGGGACGTTCGACCCCGCGACGGCGCGGATCGATGCGGAGTTCGGCATGGTGAACGCGAACTTCGATGCGCTGCTGGGTGAAGACGAGCGGACGCGCGTGCAGCACCCGATCGACCTGGGGAAGGTGCAGGGCACGGTGAAGCGCGAGCGGGGCGGCGAGGGACCGATCCGGGTCGAGATGACTGCGCTCAACGCACAAACCAGCGAACCGGAGTTCACCATCGAGGGCGAACTCGATACGGATCGGGACACGCCGGTGCTGAGCGCGACGGCGCGCGGCGATGTGCCGACGGCGCTGATCGATGTGCTCGCGGGGCAGCGCGGCCTGCTGCTGGACGCGCTCGGCGAGACGGTGAGCGTGCAGGCGAGCGCGGAGGGCATCGACGCGGAACGGAACTCGGGACGCGTGACGGCTTCGATCCTGACCGGGCGCACGGAGACCACGGCGTTCGGACGCTTCGAGAACGGGGCGCTGGTGTTGGGGGACGGCGCGGCCTCGCGCACCAACATCACCCTCAGCGAGATCACCCCGGAGTTGAGCCGACGCGTGTTCGAGCCGTTGTTCCCGCTGCTGAAAGACTTCCGAAAGTCTCGCAACGAGCAGCCGACGATGATCACGGTGACGAGTGCGGGGCTGGCGATCCCGACCGACGGCGATCTGTCGAAACTCAACGGCAACATCAATCTGAATCTTGGTTCGGTGCGGTTCGAGGCGGGCAACCTGCTCTCGACGGTGCTGAACGCGACGGCGAACCGCACGGCGGGACAACTCGGCGGATCCGTGCCGCCCGTTCTCGTTCGGTTCACGAACGGCGTGGCGACCTACGACACGGTGGATATCCCGTTCGGCGATTTCACGCTGCGGACCCGTGGGTCGGTCGTTCTGGTTAACTGGCGGTTGGATGTGGTGGTGCTGCTGCCCCTGGACTTCCTCGGGGGCGATCTGAAGCGGGATGTGCTGCGTAACCCACTGCTGGCGCTGATCGCGGCGGTGCCGTTCCGGGCGCGGGGCACGATCGGCGACGCGAAACTGGAACTCGACCCGAGCGCGATCCAGGATATCCTGCCAGGCGCGCTGGAGCAGAACATCAACGAACTGATTAACCAGGGGCTGCGGGACCTGTTCCGGCGCTGAGTGTGTGCGTGTGCACGGCCCCAACTTT
>JBICHT010000023.1:0-5596 GCA_043101125.1 Phycisphaerales bacterium JB050
CCGTCTGCTGGTGTGTTCGGTTGGTCTTAAACACCGCCACCCGCCATCGAGGTCTACCTCAAGGAATTCGAACTCGATGGCGAGACCATCGACACCAGCTTCCGCTTCGATTGGATTGATGGGCTCCCCGGCAAACTGAAAGACTGTGTTGATCGTCGGTTCGAGTTCCCTGTGAACCCGGTTGACGGGTATGTGGATGGCTCGATCTACCTTGTTCACGCGCACCATCCGGCCGACCTCACCCGCTTAACTTTTGAAGAGCGAGATGGTTTGGTGCTCGCGCGATTTAAGATTCGGGTGCAACTGTCGTTTGCGGGGCTTCAAGACGCGAGCGGTGCTGAGTACGGCGACTTCGACATGGACATTCTGGTTCCGATCACGCAGGGATAGTGGGTGGCGTGGTCTCGCCCGACGCAGTCGGGCGCAGCCCACGCAGAGAGCGGAACGGACTGAGATATTCTCGACTGCGATGACGGCTCCTCGCGGGCTTCGCTGCGCGAAGACCACGCCACCCGCCGTTCAGGTGTGGAGACACCTAGCAGTCAGTGTCGGCGCCGCCGGGCCGCGAGGCCGCTGAACCCGAGCAGGGCGACGAGTGTGGATGGCGTTGGCACGGTTTGGCCGATCATGAGGTTGTCCATGGCGATCCAAAGATTGTCTCCGGGGATCTCGATGAAGACACTCTGGATCGGTGTGGACGATGTGATGGCTCTGAAATTGTCCGGCCCGGTCGAAGACGATAAGTACGAGGTGCCGTCGTCGAGTTCGATCCAGAGATAGCCACCGATGGTGTGGCCGGCGCCGTCTGTTGTCCAGAAGTTTCCGCCGATGGCGGTCACATCTGCGCCGGTGAATGTGATCAGGATCCCGTCGGGTCCGGTCTGTGCGCCGACGAAGCCATCGTAGTTGTACAGGCTTCCGTTCGCGGGTCCGGTCGCGGTGATGGTGTAGCTGTACTCGCCGGATGAGTAGTGGAGTTCATCAAGCGGTCCCGCGACGACATCATCGAACCCGTTGGTGTACAGCGAGGTGGTGACGCTCTCGAAACTTGCCTGATCCTCGTAGGTTTCGGCGTTGGCGATGCCCGTCCCCACACACAGGAACACTGTTGAACATAGTAATGCCTTCATGGCGATGTCTTCCTCTCTGGATCGGGTATGGGCGCGAGGGCGAGGTTGCCTTTCGCGGTCGGGTCGTGATGAGGATCACATTCGCCCGACGCACTTTGACTATCGCTCAAGAACGGGTCTCTGTGAATCGAGCGCCGTGGCCAAAAAGGGCTTCAATAAACTGGGAACCGTGCTGAGAAGTGGGGGGCACGCAAAGGGAAGCCGACTTTGACGAGGTGCAGCTCGTGTGGAGAGTGGGCGAACGGAGGTACTTTCGGCTGCTATGACGGTTTCTCGTGGGCTTCGCTGCGCGAAGCCCACGCCACCCGGCGCTACGACGACGGCACCAGCCACGAAATCGGAACAGTGGCCTCGCAGACCTTCTCGTAGGCCTCGAAGTTGTCCCAGCCGAGCGATGGGTCGATGGGCTTCAGGCCGTCTTCGGGGGTCTTCATCTTGACGAAGGTGACTTCGAGTTGGTCGGCGCCGATGGTCTCGGATCGGGGGATGCAGAATTCCATCAGGGATGTCGCCTCGATGTACGGCCCGATGCCGGAGAGCACATCTGGTTCCCGATCCTCGTCATTCCATCGCCAGTAGTCATGGTTCCAGATGCGCCGGGCTTCGAGGAAGCGTCCGTCCACTGAGAGTACGCAGACATAGTCCCAGTGCTCGTTCATGTAGTTGCCGGGCCGGAGTTGCAGCGCGGAGAGATCGAGGATGTCGCAGGAACCGGTGACCGCGGTGCGCGTGATGGCCATGTAGTCGTGTTCCTCGGAGAGGATAATGCCGAGGGCCCCAGCAAGGTACGCGTCGTAGTCGGTCTCTCGGAGTTCGAGGATCGCGGGGTCGAAGTCCCACTCTTCGTCGCTGCTCTCCCATTCGAAATCCGGCCAGTAGACGATCGAAGCGGCGATGGCGAACGCGATGCCGAGTGCGCAGACCAGCATTACGACTCGTGCGGCGGTCTTCCTGGGGCGGTTGTTGGCGGGCATAGCCGGTGGTCCTTGAACAATGTTGCGCCTCAGTACCAGCCCTGATCGGGGTTCAGCGCCTTGTAGTCTTCGATCAACCTACGGCTGGCCTCGGTGTTGAGTTCTCCCATGCCACCCCGCGCGATGTCCAGCCCTTCGAGAGCGACGAGTTTGGCCAGCCATTCGGTGGTGTTGCGGCCGACGATGACGATCGATGGATCGTCCATGATCGTCGCGATGACCGAGCCGCGCGGTGCGAATCGGTCGTCGAGCGCGATGAAGTATTCCTCGCTCGCCCAGCCGGTGTTCGCGAAGTGCAGGAACTCGGCGTCGAGCACCTTGTGGTCCCAGCCGTAGTCGTCGATGCAGTCGACGAGGACACCGAACGCCGCGTTCTCCTTATCGGTTCTCGCGGTTCTGACTTTCAACTTGGCAACATCGCGGATCCAGAAGCCGTCGTCGATCATGCCCGGGAAGTCATTCACGCCCGCTGGCTCGGCGTTCGGCCCCGCTTTCCATCGCTCGCTGTACACGAACCACGACCAGAGCGTGGGGTCGTGCCAGTCGACGAACTCGCGGAAGTCCTCGGGGATGGTGGTGCCGAGGCGGGCTTCGATCGCGGCCCAATTTTGTGGAGTTGAAGGGATGCGGGCTGGGCCGCCGCGGTTGGCGACGAGTTGTTCGATTTGAGCGAATGTTTCGGCGAGGGGTGGTGTTTCGCCCCAGGGGTTTGGTGGCATGGATGCGTCCTTGATCGGTGCGGTCCTTGAGCAGCCACCGAGGAGGGCGCAAAGAGCGGCGGCGGTGATGGCGATGGTGCTGTTGCGGCTCATATCTTCGAGTCTACAGGGGCATTCGTGGGCTTTGCTGCGCGAAGATCATGCCACCCGCCTTTGATCGACTGCCACCTTCTCCAGGCTGATAGTCAGTTGGGGGAGAAGGAGAGTGCGTCGCAATCATCGGGTTGCGGTTTGGGACTTCCCCTTCGCCTCCACCACCGAGCGCCGCACCGGCGGGGTGTCGCTCAGTTCCTGAATGGCCATCGAGATGTCGCGGACTTCGATGAGTTTCAGGCCCTTGGGCGGTGTGATCTTGGTGCCTTTGGGGACGAGCAGGCGGGTGTAGCCCAGTCGCGCGGCTTCGCGGATGCGGGCTTCCATCTGGGTGACGGGGCGGACTTCGCCGCCGAGGCCGACTTCGCCGACGGCGGCTGTGGCTTCGGGGAGGGCGCGCATGAGGTGGGAGCCGGTGATGGCCATGGCGAGTGCGAGGTCGGAGGCGGGTTCGGAGACGCGCACGCCGCCGACGGAGGAGGCGAAGACATCGCGGTCGTAGAGGTTGATGCCGGCGTGCTGCTCGAGCACGGCGATGAGCATGGCCAGGCGGTTGGTGTCGACGCCCGAGGCCTTGCGCTTGACCGAGCCGGGGAAGCCGGTGGCGGTGAGGGCCTGCATCTCGACGAGCACGCAGCGCGAGCCCGACACGGTCGGCACGACGCACGAGCCGGGGCGCGGGCCGCCTTCGAGCGAGCCCGCGGCGACGCTCGCGCCGTCGGGCACCTCGGTCAGGCCGTTCTGGCTCATCTCGAAGAGGCCGATCTCGAGGGTGTTGCCGAAGCGGTTCTTGATGGAGCGGACGACGCGATGGGCGTGGTAACGGTCGCCCTCGAAGTAGAGCACGACATCGACGAGGTGTTCGAGCATGCGCGGGCCGGCGAGGGTGCCTTCCTTGGTGACATGGCCGATGAGCACGACGGCGACGCCGGAGGCCTTGGCGAGGTAGACGAGGTCGGTGCAGCAGCGCCGGATCTGGGTAACGCTGCCGGGCGAGGCGTCGAGGTCGGCCTTGTAGACCATCTGGATGGAGTCGATGACGAGGACTTCGGGCTGGACCTTGCGGGCCTGCTCGACGATGCGGGCGAGGTTGGTGTCGGCGAGGACGAAGAGGTTGTCGTCGGCGCCTGGTTCGTCGAGGACGCCGAGTCGCTCGGCGCGGAGTTTGACCTGCTCGGCGGATTCCTCGCTGGTGACATAGAGGGTGCGGCGTTTGCGCGATGCGAGACCGCCCATGCCTTGGAGGAGGAGGGTGGACTTGCCGATGCCGGGGTCGCCGCCGAGGAGGACGACCGCGCCGGGGACGATGCCGCCACCGAGGACGCGATCGAACTCGCCGATGCCGGTCATGAGTCGGGGCTTGCCGGCGTCTTCACCGGTGGCCTCGCGGATGGGGACGGCGGAGGGGGTGACGCCGGAGATCAGTTCGTGGCCGTCGGGCCCGGCGGCGGCGTTGGCCCAAGCGGTGGCGAGGCCGCGTTGGGGATCTTTGTCGGACGAGGCATCGACGGCGAGTTCTTCGAGGGTGTCCCACGCGCCGCAGGAGGGGCACTTGCCCATCCAGCGGAGTTCAACGGCGCCGCAGGAGGAGCAGACGAAGTTGCGTCGTTTTTTGGCCATGTGGGGAGTATAGCGAACAGAGTGCTAACAGGCGGGAAAGATTTTCATTCCTGCGGCGATAGATCTTGTTGGCGCCCTGGGTCGCCGTCGCTTCCACCGGGTTGTCCGAGTTCGGAACCGTCCTGGCCTGGGCTGGGTTTGAGTTCGCTGTGGAGATTGATGGCTTCCGCGCTCATCAGGCGAATAGATCCGCCGTGAGCGCCGGGACCGATGCTCTTCGTTTGCACGGTGACCCCGCGGGCGACGGTGATCGGTCCGAGCGCTTTGATCACCAAGTTCGGACGTCCTTCAGCCTCAACACCTTCGACAATGACGCTGCCTTCGATGCGCACTTCGCCGCCAACTCGGAGTTCGATAGGACCTTTGTATCGCAGAGTTTGACCTTTCTCGACGATGAGTTCGTGGAACTCGATGACTGTCCCTGGAAAACCCTCTGGGGCGACCGGGTCGGCAAGTGGGGCGGTCACAGCGGTGGTGGCGACTGCGGATGCGCTGGTAGGGGCGATGAGAAAGGCGTTGATCGCGGCGAGCGCGGTGCAGCAGAGCAGCAGGGTTCGGGCCGTCATGTGGATTCCTCCGGTTGTTGAGCCATCGTGGGTCGCGGGGCATCGTGCCGCCGCCGGATCTCTGAAGGTAACAGGCGGGAGGGGGGGTCAAAGAGAAACTTTGAGATTTGGGGGAGGAACCGGGGGCACTGGCCGACGAGCAGCCAGTGGCACATGAAGGGTCGGAAGGCTCGGGGCGCCCCCACATCCGTCAGTCGATCTTCGGTCGACTGCCACCTTCTCCCGCGAGGGGAGAAGGAGGGCGTGACGCGGTTCGACGCGGCGTCGTGATGTCGGCGTGGCCTGCGCCCGACGGGGTCGGGCTTCGACCACGGCACCCAGCTGGGGACCCTGAGTTCGCGAGGATATTGCACCAAACTGACCGTAGTATGCGTCTCGCGGCGTAGATGATCAGCTTTGCCGCGACCCAGTTCTCCACGCGCCGGTAGGTCCTCACCCAAGGCGGCAGGTGTGTCAGGCACCCGGCTGTGCATGCCAACGTCCCGAAGCTCCGT
>JBICHT010000024.1:0-22981 GCA_043101125.1 Phycisphaerales bacterium JB050
ACCTCAACCACGAACTCCGCCACGAGCCCGCCTTCTTCGGTGTGTTCCAGTCCATCACCGGTGGTGATTGGCTCTTCCTCGCCGACCTCGCTCGCAGCGATCGCTTCATCCCGCTGGGGACCGGCTTCGATCTGCCGATGCTCGGCCACATCGACTCGATCAACATCCTGCCGCTGCTGCTCGGGTTCGTGTTCTTTGTCCAGCAGAAGTACATGTCCCCGCCCCCCTCGGCCACGATGACCGATGAACAACGCGCCCAGCAGAAAATGATCAAGGTCATGATGGTCGTGCTGTTCCCGGTGTTCATGTACACCGCCCCGGCCGCGCTGACGCTGTACTTCGTCACCAACTCCACCTTCGCGATCATCGAGGGACGCTGGATCCGTGCCCACATCGACACGCTTGAACTCGACAAGCACCCCGATGAGCGCAGTTACCAGCCCAAGCCCAAACGCGTCCGCAACACCGCCGCACCCGGCATGTCCAAGCGCGAGCGGGTTCAGGAGCAGCGGGCCAAGAACCGCTACAAGAAGCGGAACTGATCCGTGCGACTGGGCGACACCATCGCCGCCGTGGCCACGGGCTTCGAGCGCGCTCCCCGCGCGATGATCCGGCTGTCCGGCCCCGACTCGCTGAACGCGCTCGTTCCCCATCTGGCCCCCGGCTCACCGTTCAAGCCCTCTGTCCTGGAACGACGCGTCGCCCGTGCGACCCTGCTCCTGCCTCGTGCACACGACGACGCGCCACCCGGCGAACTCCCCGTCATCGTCAGCACCTTCCGTGCGCCAGCCTCGTACACCGGCGAGCACGCCTGCGAACTGCAGATCCCCGGCAACCCGCACCTCGTGCGCCGCGTACTCGACCTGCTGCTCGACACACCCGGCCTGCGCAGCGCCGACCCCGGCGAGTTCTCCGCCCGAGCATTCCTCAACGGCAAACTGACCGCCGAACAGGCCGAGGGCGTCCGCGCCATGATCGCAGCACGCACCGCCTCCGAACACGCCGCGGCTCACGCGCTGCTCGACGGTCACACCGGCACCCGGTACCGCCTGATCGCCGACGAACTCGCCACCGCGCTCGCCCTCGTCGAAGCCGGCATCGACTTCACCGAGGAAGAAGATGTCGTCGCCATCGCGCCCGACGATCTGCTCGAACGACTCCAGGTTCAGCACGAGGCGATCAAAGCACTGGTCGGCCCCGAGCCAGTCGCAGAACACCAATCCGATCTCCCGCGGGTCGTCCTCGCCGGTCCACCCAACGCGGGCAAATCCACGCTGTTCAACGCCCTGCTCGGCCGGGATCGCGCCATCGTCTCGGAGAAACCCGGCACCACCCGGGACGCGATCGCCGAAGACATCGAACTGCTGCCCGCCTCGGAATCGCCGTGGTCCGTTTCACGCTGCACGCTCGTTGACCTCGCCGGCCTCGATGAAGCACTCGCCACGACATCGGATCTCGAACGCCTGGGACAAAGCGCGGCATGGAGTGCCATCGACGCGGCCGACGCCATCCTGCTCTGCGACCCCGCCGGGGCCTTCGAACTCGCCGCGGCCATGCCCTCCGGATGCACGGTCCTGCGTGTGCGCACCAAGTCCGATCTCGTTGGCGACCAACCGGCCGGTTCGATCGGCGTCTGCGCGATCGACGGTTCCAACCTCGGGGCCTTGCGCCGAGCCATCGCCGATGCGATCATCACCCCTGATGCCGGCCGAACCTCTGGGGACGGTTCCGCAGCCCTGCTGCCCCGCCACCGCATCGCGCTGCGCCGCTGCATCGGGGCGATCGAAACCGCGATCGCCGTGGCTTCGCATTCCAAGGGTCAGCGACACCTCGGAGATGTGGAATTGATCGCCAGCGCATTGCGCGAGGCACTCGATGCCGTCGGCGAGATCGCCGGGCACATCAGTCCCGATGATGTGATCGGTCGCGTCTTCACCACCTTCTGCGTCGGGAAATAGCGGGTTCTTCCGCGGCCCCTCCCGTCGGTCAGGCCGATTCGCCCAGTTGCCTCACCGCGCTGTCAAGAAATCCATCGAGGTAGCGCTCGCAGAACACGCCGACCGCCTGCGCCGTCGAGTCGGGATCGGTCCCCCAGCAGCTCGCGACCGGGTCTACGAAATCCAGGTCCACCTGCACCGCGAGCACATCCTCAACCACGAACGCCGTCTCCAGACGATCCGCAAGGTACGCCGCGAGCGCGTTCACACCCGGTGCCCCAACCGAGATGGTCGGCTGGGCTCGCAGGTCTTCGTTGTTGAGGTACCAGATGTCCGTGCAGACCACGACCAGCGGCTCGACCCAGTCGGGGTCATCCTTTGCGGGTCGCTTGGCATCTACCCACTCCTGAACGCGCTCACGCAACTCCTCGCCGATCGGGCGGTCAACCACCTCCGCGCGAAGATGCGCACCGACCACAATCAGAATCAGGCGCGGCGTATCGATCTCGTTCTGCGGCGTTGACATCGGGGCGAATCCTGTGTCAGAGGTTGTGTGCGAGGGGCGGGCAGTGTAGCCCAGGCGCATGAAAAAGCCCCGCCACAAGGGCGGGGCAGGGAGAGGTTTCGAGATCCGGCTCAGTCCGCGATCACTCGCAGTCGTTGCCGAAGTTCGCGAGCACCGCGTTCAGGTCGGCCAGATCGACCACACCGTCGTCGTTCGTGTCGCCGGAGTCGGTCGTCTGACCGAAGTTCGCGAGCACGATGTTCAGGTCCGCGAGGTCCACGCCGCCGCTGCCGTCGACATCCGCCGGGCAGTCCGCGGTGTCATCCACGCAGGTCCGGGTGTCGATGCGGAGACCGTCGATCGCCGCCTCGACCAGAGAGCCGTCGCCCTCGTCAGACGCGATGAAGCGGAGCATGATCGAGTCGGTCAGGTCCACGAAATCAGCCGGATCGAACGAGTTCTGGAACCAGCCGCCGTTGACCTGCCCACCATCGGGGCCGACGGTCTCGAGGTTGGTCCAGCTCTCACCGCCGTCATCGGAGATATCGATGACGAACACATCGGCGTTCGGGCTCGCACCGGCGGAGTTGGAGTACCAACGCCAGTAGCTGAAGGTCACCTCGCCGGGGTTGTACGCACTCAGGTCGTACGCCGGGCTGAACAGCGTGGTCTTGCCACCGTCGATGTCGTTCGCACCATCGCCGCCGCCGGGGTGCTGGCCGGTGACGAAGCACAGTTCACCAAAGAGGGCGTTATCCGGCTGGGCACCGGTGCCAACCGGGTCAACGCGTTCCCAGATACCACTGGTCGCATCGTCGTCCGCAGCGCCAACTTCCCAACCCTCGTCGGTGGACAGGTCATCATCAAGCACGGTTTCGATGGAGCCAACCTCGACCGAGTACGGATCATCCGAGCCCGCGCTGGGGATCTGGATCGGTCCGGTCAAACTGCCCTCGGCGGTGAAGTAGAACTCGGCGTTCTCGCCACAACTCGCCCCGGGAAGCTCCGCGCTGTAGGTGAATCCGAATGTGTTGACCATCGGCACGGAGGTGAACCCGCCCTCAGAACCAAAGCGGTAGTGCATCTGCACCGAATTGCTCACGATCGACTGGCCACGCGCGATGACATTCAGTTCAACCGGAGTCGGTTCGCTCGGGCTGATCAGCTGCGGCACGCCGCCAACGAGACTTGCGCTCATGCCGATCAGCGAACCGGAGGTCGCGAGCGAGGCCGGCTGCGAGCCCTCGGGCACATTCGTGCCACGGATCTCGACGGTCCAAACCCCAGGCACCGCGTCCTCGACGAAGACCTGCTCGATGTTGTTGACATGGTCCTCCTCGGTCTGCGTCGCAGCGTTGCTCGGTGCCGCAGGGTTGAGGGTCCATGGGTAGTGGCGAACACCGTTGGGATCGGTCACGACCAGGTCAAGGTCGTTAACCAGGGCGGTGTCCGTGTTCGGGACGGCCGGGGCATCGTCCCAGGCCATCGTTGCTTTGAAGTCCGAGTTGGGGTTCACGGTCACTTGGAAAGTCGCCGCTCCACCCTGGCCAACCTCGGTCTCCGCGTAGTTGCGGTTGAGCATCAGCAGCGCCGCATCCGAGGCACGGACCGAGCCGTACCCAAACCGGTAGTCCGGTCCGGTGTTTCCAAGGTCCACCGCGGTGTGGGCCAGAATGACCTTCATCGTCGAGTTGCGGGGATCATCCGTACCGGGGTTGAGATTGCGATGGTGCTCAAGCAGCAGCGCACTGATGCCGCACACCGTGGGAGCAGCCATCGAGGTACCGCAGAGCGTGCTGTACGCGCTGTCGCTGCCGGAACCCAGTGAGGTCACACCGCCGTCGCCGCCGCTCTCACAGCCAGGAGCCGAGATATCCGGCTTCAGACGCCCGTCATCGACCGGGCCCCAGCTCGAGAAGCCGGTCATGCTGTCGTCGTTCGCGTTCAGAGCACCCACGGTGATGTGGTTCTTGGCCGTCGCGGGGGGCGCGGTCGTGTTGTAAAGGTTGCCGCAGTTGCTGGACTGCCGCTCGTTCCCGTTCGCCCACACGATCCGGATCGGGCGTCCGTCAGTGAGGTTGCCGCGAACCGCGCCGTCGATCAGCGAAGACATCACGCCGTAATCGCCGGTGATGTCACAGGGGAAACCGTTCGTCGCCGTGTTGGTGCCGATCGAGTTGTTCGCAACATCGGCCCCGTGGTTGTTGAAGGCGTTGGCGTAGTCCGCCTCGAAATCGCCCGGGTTGGAGTACAGGAAGATCCCCGAGCCGCTGAATTCAAAGCCAGCGGAGACGATCGTCACATCCGGTGCCATACCCCGGTTCGGACCGCCCGCACCCACCGTTCCCGCCACATGGGTCGCGTGGTTCGCAACGCCAGAGCTGTCAATCGTCGTCGCGCGACCCTCAAAGTCGTTGTGCGTCGAACGGATGCGACCGCCGTCATAGACGAACGCCGTGATACCCTCGCCCGACAGGTCAATCGGGAACCCGACAAGCGTGTTCACCTGTGTGATCTGGCGGTTCTCGGTGTTCATCGTGGAGAACTTCGGCAGCGCGACCTCCATCCACAGCACATCGTCGGCCTCGGCCATCGCCTCGTACGCCGACAGCGGCGCCTCGATCACAAAACCGTTCAGCGAACGGATGTTGTCCACCACAAACGCGCCGTAGCCTTCGAGCTTCGCGCGAGCGGAATTCCAGTCCGCGTCACGATGCAGCAGCACATAGCCGGCAACGATCGGCTCACCTTCCGTCGCGAACTCACCGGCCTGACCCGAAGTCACTTCTCCGGTCACCGCGTACTCAGGGATCTGGCGGTCGAGCAGCAGCGGCTGCATCTTCCAACGCTTCTGAATCGCAGACACCGCGCTGATCGACACACCGGTGTCGAGCACCGCCGCCGCATCGAGCGCGTCGGCTTCCAGCGTCGCGAAGTACACCCCGTCGCCCGCGTAGTTCAACAGCGACACGCCAGCTTCACGCAGCGCGTTGCGCTGGGAATTCGTCACCGGCTGCTCGAACTGCACCAGCACACGCTTCGCGTCTTCACGATTGGCCAGCGCCAGCAGATCCTGGGCCAACTGACCCGGCTGCATCATCGCCACCGGCACACGCACCGGTTCACCATTCAGCCAACGCACATCGGCCGAAGCCGCCTGGCCAGCCAGCATCACCGTCAGAGCCGCGGCGCTCAGCGCCAATACCTTGCCCGATTTCTTCGAATCACTG
Source organism: Phycisphaerales bacterium JB050 (assembly GCA_043101125.1). Taxonomy (GTDB): domain Bacteria; phylum Planctomycetota; class Phycisphaerae; order Phycisphaerales; family UBA1924; genus JANSXG01. The sequence goes on from JBICHT010000024.1 coordinate 5,673, forward strand.
CGCCGAAATCCCATTATGGTCAGTCCTTTCATACGATCCATCCGCACGAGCCCCCCGGAATACGCGGCTACCCGTCCGTTCTCCTATCGCCAACTACGCGCTACAACGCGCAGCAGTACGAGCAAGTGTTCATGCAATGCACAGCCCAAACAAGAAGATTTCGGTTGATCAGCCCGGCTTCTTTTGGGGGTCACGCGGGATTACGCTCGAATCAGGGTTGTCCGGAGCCCAAAAAGCGTGTACCACGCGCGACCGTCGCTCCGCCACATCAACAAGACCGCCACACAGCGGCTCCCAGCCGATAATCATCACCTGATCCGCTAAACTGACCGCCCGCCGAAGATACGCCCTTTCCCCTATCCCCCCTCCCGGAGCCGCTATGCCCCCCGTCGTTGGCGTTGTCATGGGATCCTGGTCCGACTGGGACACGATGAAGCACACCGTCGAGATACTCGAACTGCTCGGCGTCGAGTCCGAACACCGCGTCGTCTCCGCCCATCGCACGCCCGCCCTGCTCATGCAGTACGCCACCGAGGCCGAGTCCCGGGGGCTGGAGGTCATCGTCGCCGGAGCCGGAGGCGCAGCGCACCTGCCCGGCATGCTCGCCAGCGCCACACCCCTCCCCGTCCTCGGAGTCCCCGTGCGCACCACCGCCCTCTCCGGGATGGATTCCCTGCTCTAGATCGTCCAGATGCCCAAGGGCATCCCCGTCGCCACGCTCGCCATCGGTCCCGCAGGCGCCGCAAACGCCGGGATCCTCGCCGCATCCATCGTCAGTCGCGGCGACGAACCCTGGAGAAAAGCCACCCGCGCGAAACTCGAGGCCTTCCGCGAACAGCAGACCGCCCGCGTCCTGAACAACCCCGACCCCGCCTCACCCCCAAATGCCTGATCTTCAACCAGAACCCGCTCACGCCGCGTCCATCGTCGCGGTGCTCGGGGCCGGGCAACTCGGGCGGATGCTCGCGCTGGCGGGCGTGCCGCTGGGCCTGCGCTTCCGCTTCCTCGACCCGGACCCGCATCCACCAGCCGCGGCGGTGGGGGAGCACATCCGCGCTGCGTTCGACGACACCGACGCGCTCGAAGCCCTCATCGACGGAGCCGACACCCTCACCTTCGAGTTCGAGAATGTCCCCGCTCGCGTCGTGGGCTTCATCTCCGATCACCTGCGCGACCACGGCGCACTGCCCCCAGCGCCGCCCGCCCGCGCCCTCGCCGTCGCCCAGGATCGCCTCGAAGAAAAGCAACTCTTCCAAACGCTCCGCATCCCCGTCCCCGGGTTCTTCGCGATCGATTCCCGCAAAGACCTCGATGGCGCGATCGCCGAACTCGGCCTGCCGCTGGTCGTCAAAACTCGGCGAGGCGGCTACGACGGCAAAGGCCAGTTCGTCCTCCGCAACGCCGCACACGCCGATGCCTGCTGGCAACAACTCTCTCACGCCTGCGAAACCGGAAAGGGCGGGCTCATCGCCGAGGCGTTCGTCCCGTTCACCCGCGAACTCTCGATCGTCGCCGTGCGCGCTCGCGACGGCTCGACCGCCTGCTACCCGCTCATCGAGAACCACCACGAAGGCGGCATCCTCCGCCAGAGCATCGCCCCCGCCCCCAGCGTGTCCCCGGACCTCCAGCAACGCGCCGAAACCCACGCCCGGAACCTGCTCGATGAACTCGATTATGTCGGCGTGCTCACCCTCGAACTCTTCGAGGTCCAGGAAGGCACCGAGAGCCGGGTCATCGCCAACGAGATGGCCCCTCGCGTCCACAACAGCGCCCACCTCACCATCGAGGCCAGCGTCACCAGCCAGTTCGAGAACCACATCCGCGCCATCACCGGCCTGCCGCTCGGCCCGACCGAGATGAAGCCGGGCGTGGAACGCGCCGTCATGCTGAACCTCATCGGAAAATCCACACTGGCCGAGGAAATCCTCGCCGCCGTCCCCGATGCTCACCCGCACCTCTACGCCAAATCGCCCCGACCCGGGCGGAAACTCGGACACATCACGCTGATCAACCCCACCGAAACCGATCTCCAGGCCCTCACCGCACTCATCGGCTCAGGCGATCCCGCCTGAACGGACACCGGACCCCTCCGGTCGCATCCGCAGCCGGATCGGGCGATACTGCACCGTTCATGTCCAGAAATTCCCGCAAACGCCGCTCCCACATCTTCTGGGAATTCGCCCGCGAACTGCTCCACCGGCGGATCGGTTTGGCCGTCGCGCTGGCGTTCGCGCTGCTCTCCGCAGTCAGCATGGGCGCCGGCCTCGGGGCCCTTGTCGGCGTCCTCAATCTCGTCAACCCAGAGCCGCTCGAACCCGGTGAGATCGCCCCAACCCCCAGCGAGCGCGTCCAGCAAGCGCTCGACGGACTCCCCGGCGGCATCGAACTCCCCCAGCCCATCGTCGACCTGATCCCCAAAGACCCGCTCGGCGCGGTCGTCGCCATGGTCATCGGCCTGAGCATCCTCACCGTCATCGGGGCCGCGGCGAACTTCATCCACCAATACCTCTCCATCACCATCTGCACCCACGCCGTCGCCCGCATCCGCTCCCGGGTCTACGCCCACATCCTCGCCCTGCCGCTCAGTTCGGTCGTCTCCGGCGACTCGGCCGACCGCATCAGCCGACTGCTGCGCGATACCCAGATGCTCAATGTCGGCTTCATAGCCATCACCAGCCGCGCCACCGCCCAGGTCACCAAAGGCGCGGTCATGCTCATCGTCGCCATCATCATCGACTGGCGACTCAGTCTGGTCACCCTCGCCGTCGGACCGGTCATCGCCATCATCATCCGCAAGTTCGGCAAGCGCATCATGCGCGGCATCCGCGGCGCGATGCAGGGCCAGGCCCGCCTCCTCGGCAACGCCACCGAAGCCGTCCACGGCTTCCGCGTCGTCAAGGTCTACGGCTCCGAGTCCCACGAACTCGATCGGTTCAATGTCGTCAACGAGCATGTCGTCCGCGAAGAACTCAAGGCCCGCACCGCCAAAGCCCTCTCCAGCCCGCTCGTCGAGGCGCTGACCATCCTCGTCATCGGCGGACTCGTCATCATCGCCGCTCGGGCGATCTACAACGGCGGCCTCACCGTCGGCCAGTTCATCGGCGCCCTCGGTGCCCTCGCCGTCGCCGGCCAGTCCCTCAAACCGCTCAACGGCGTCATCCAGGAAGTCCAGGCCGCCGAGGCCTCCGCCGAACGCGTCAAGGAACTGCTCGATGAACCCATCGAGCGCGACCTGCAGCGCGCCAACAAACCCGTCCCGCGCCACGCCAAGACCATCCTTTTCGAGAGCGTCAAGCTCACCTACCCCGGCGCCGAACACCCCGCCGTCAACGGCCTTGACCTCACCGTGAACTACGGCGAAACCGTCGCCGTCGTCGGCCCCAACGGGTCGGGCAAAACCAGCCTGCTCTCGCTCGTCCCCGCGCTGTACACCCCCACCGAAGGCCGCATCCTCATCGACGGCGTCGACCTCGCCGAGGCCGACCTCGCCTCACTGCGCAAGCAGATCGCCGTGGTCACGCAGGAGGTCGTCCTCTTCGCCGGAACCGTCGCCGAGAACATCGCCTACGCCCGACCCGATGCCACCCGCCAGCAGGTCGAAGACGCCGCCCGTCGCGCCCACGCCCTGAACTTCATCAACGACATGCCCGGCGGCCTCGACGCCACCGTCGGCGACCGAGGCCTCACCCTCTCCGGAGGCCAGCGCCAACGCATCGCCATCGCCCGAGCCATCCTCCGCGACCCGGCCATCCTCATCATGGACGAAGCCACCTCCATGATCGACACCCAGTCCGAAGCCGAGATCACCCAGGCCATCGCCGAGTTCGGCACCGGGCGCACGGTGCTCGTCGTCGCCCACCGCCTCGCCACGGTGATGAACGCCGACCGCATCGTCGTCATGGACGCCGGCAAAGTCGTCGACATCGGCACCCACACCGAACTCCTCGAACGCTGCCCGCTCTACGCCGGACTCGCGAGCCACCAACTGGTAGCCGAGAAGTAATCCCGCTCCTTTTCTCCTCACCGGAGATCGGGGCCGCGATACGAACGGATGAGGGGGCGGCCCGAACCTTCCGTGAATCAAAGCGCAGCAGGGATCAGAACCCGCACGCGCAAGCGTCGGGTCCCAAGCATCCAGCCACCCAATGCCTCACGAACCACCGCGGAGTGCTCGTGAAATCCTGACCAACGGTTCCAGCGCATCACGAAGCGTCTTCGGCTCCTGCTCATCTTCCGACAACGCGACATCGAAGTCCGCGTACACCGGCTGCATGATCTCCCAGACCTCACGCACCACCCGCTCGTAACTGTCATCCTGTTGGGGCGCAGCCGGTCGCATCGCCACCACCACCGCAACAACCCCCAGCACCACCGCGATCAGCGAAAGCACCAACGAAACACGATGGAGCGTCTGCTTCTGAACCGTCATGCGATCCTCCCTGGATTCCATTCTCATTCATCGACCGCGGTCTGCAATCTGGCCGACAATAACCAGCACATGTTCACCAAACTCAAACAAGCCCTCAAATCCATCACCACCCGCGACGCTGACCGCCTCGCCGCGCTCCTCGACCAACTCGACGATCCCCTCGCCCATCAGGTCGAGTGGTCCGCCGCGTCATCCGGCGGCACAAACTTCCGCACCCACCGCCTCGTCGAGGTCTCCCCGCTCCGCGCGGAGTTCCGTCTCTCGATAGGTGCACTGCTGTTCTGCGCCCTGTTCTTCTTTGTCGGTCTCGGCGTGCTCGGCATTGGGATAGCCACGCTGCTCGGCATCATGCCCAAAGGCGCACCCTGGTGGATCACCATTCCCTTCGGCCTCGTCTTCGCCAGCGCCGGTGCCGGGATGTGGTGGTATATGTCCCGCCCCCGCATCTTCGACATGCATGACCTCTGGTACTGGCGCGGCAAGCGCCCAACCGACCGCAACGCCGTCGAGGCATGCAAACACGCCGCCCCCCTCGACCGCGTCCACGCCATCCAGATCATCTCCGAACATTGCCGCGGCGATGACTCGTCCTACTACAGCTACGAAATCAACCTCGTCCTCCACGACGCCACCCGCGTCAATGTGATCGACCACGGCAACCTCAAACACATCCGCAAAGACGCCCAGACCATCGCCAACCTCATCGGCGTCCCCGTCTGGGACGCGACAGCGTGAAGCCGCAATGTCTCCTCCTTCTTCTCTCCTCGCAGGAGCAGGGGCCGCGAACCGGACGGATGAAGGGCGGCCCGAATCTTCCGTGAATCAAAGCCCCGCAGGGATCAGAACCCGCACGCGCAAGCGTCGGGTCCCAAGCATCCGGCCACCCCATGCCACCCGCCCACGCCGCCCCTCAAACCCCACAAAATCGGCAAACTCCCAAGTCGAGTAGAATTGCCCAACATATGTCCCTCCCCAGAATCGCCATCGTCGGCCGACCCAATGTCGGTAAGTCTTCGCTTTTGAACATGCTCGCGAAGGCCAAAGTGTCCATCGTGGACCCCACACCAGGGGTCACGCGCGATCGGGTGTCGCACATCATCGACCTCGAGGGCCCGCTCAAGACCGAGCCCCATAAACTGGTAGAGATCGTCGATACCGGCGGCTACGGCGTCTACACCGCCGAAGGAGCCCGCTTCGACGACGCCGGGGCCGACCTCCAGACTCTCACCGCCGAAATCGAGGCCCAGATCGGCGCCGCCGTCGCCACCGCCGACCTCATCCTCTTCGTCGTCGATGCCCAGGCCGGCATCACCACCCTCGACCAGACCATCGCCAAAATGCTCCGCGAACGCCGCCTCGTGAAAGACGAGGGCGGCAAGCAACGCGAACTGCCCATCCAGATGGTCGCCAACAAGGTCGATGCCCACAACTGGGAACCCCACGGCCTCGAGGCCGCGGCCCTCGGCTTTGGCGAGCCCTGGCTCGTCTCCGCCCTCAACAACTACCTCCGCCGCGAGTTCAAGGAACGCCTCTTCGCCGCCCTCCCCGAACCACAGCCCGACACCGACGCCGAACCGGAAATGAAAATCGCCCTCGTCGGACGACGCAACGCCGGCAAGAGCAGCTTCGTCAACACCCTCGCCGGCGAGAACCGCGTCATCGTCTCCGAGATTGCCGGCACCACACGCGACGCCGTCGATGTCCGCTTCGAGATGGACGGCCGCACCATGGTCGCCATCGACACCGCCGGTGTCCGCAAACGCTCCAAGTTCGCCGACGCCGTCGAGCAGTTCGCCAACATGCGCATGGCCCAGTCCGTCGTCCGCGCCGATGTCGTCCTCCTCCTGATCGACGCCACCGAGAAAATCTCCGCCATCGACAAGCGCCTCGGCGCTCAGGTCGCCGAGTCCTTCAAGCCCTGCGTCATCGTCGTCAGCAAATGGGACCTCGCCGAGGGAAAGAAAAACCGCAAGGGCGAGCCGCTCACCCCAGACGACTACCAGAAGTACATCGAGAAGGAACTGCCCGGCCTCGACACCGCCCCCATCATCTTCACCTCCAGCAAGGAGAAGATCGGGATCGAGCAGGTCGTCGAGGTCGCCTTCGAACTCTTCGACCAGTCCCGCCAGCGCATCTCCACCGGCAAGATCAACAAGGTCCTCAAGCAGATCCTCGCCACCCGAGGCCCATCCTCGCGCCTCGGCACCCAGGCCAAGATCCTCTACGCCACCCAGGTCGCCATCGCCCCGCCCACCTTCGTCGTCGTCGTCAACAAGCCCGAACTCTTCAAGGGCGAATACGAGCGTTACCTGCTCAACCGCCTCCGCGAAGCCACACCCTTCGCCGAAGTGCCCATCCGCCTCTTCTTCCGCGAACGGAAACGCGCCGACATCGATGACCTGCTCTCCGGACGCCACAAACGAAAGATGGCAGCCAAACGCCTCGAAGCCGGTGAATCCCCGGACTCAAAGTTCACGGTCGAGGGCATCGACGACGAATTCATCCAGCAGATCCTCGCCGAAGAAGACGAGGACTGATCACGAGCATCACGCCGCGTGGCGGTCCGACTTCCGAGGCCGCACCGCATCGCGACAGGATCGAATCAACTCGTCTGGATGAATCGGCTTGGTCAGGAATTCATCGCATCCCGCCTCGATGCACTTGGCCCGATCGTCCGGCATCGCGTGCGCGGTCAACGCCAGCACCGGGATCCGGTTGCCCAGCTCTCGCAATCGCCTCGTCGCCGCGTAACCGTCCATCACCGGCATCTGCATATCCATCAACACCAGATCGTACGGCTCGCTCGATTCCTGCAACTCTCGAACCGCCTCCGCACCGTTCTCGGCAAGTTCAACCCTCGCGCCCGCACGCTTGAGGTGATGCGCGATGAGCCGCTGGTTGTCCGGACCATCCTCCACCAGAAGCACTCGCAAACCCTTCAGCGGCATCGCGTCCGTCTCGGTCGAACTCGGCTTCGGGCCCTTGGAAACCCTCGACTTCGCAGTCCACTTCTCAATCTCGCCCGGGCTGATCAGCGTCGGATTCGCGATGCCCGTACTGATCCGCACCGTGAACACGCTGCCAACACCTTCCTTGGATTCAACCGTGATGTCGCCGCCCAGGAGCTGCGCGAGACGCTGTGAGATCCGCAGACCCAGCCCCGTGCCCCCGAAACGCCTCGTGTGCGAGGTGTCCGCCTGGCTGAACGAACGGAACAGATTCGACAACTGGTCGTCACGGATACCGATGCCCGTGTCACGCACCTTGATCATCAACGCCGGATCATCGCCTTCCCCAGAATCCATCGACACGCACACCGTCACCGAGCCGATCTCCGTGAACTTGATCGCGTTGCCAATCAGGTTGATCAGAATCTGACGCATCCGGATCGGATCGCTGTTGATCCGCTCCGGCAACGCCGTCTCGTACACGCGGTTCAGGACGATGTTCTTCTCCGTCGCACGCACACTCATGAACTCGATCGCGTCCTCGATGATCTGCACCGGCGAATAACTCACCGATTCCACCGTCATCTGGCCGGCCTCGATCTTCGAGTTGTCCAGAATGTCGTTGATGATCGCCAGCAGATGCTCACCGTTCCGCTTGATCGTGTTGATGTGCGTCAGACGCTGCTCGGTGTCCGCGTCCATCAGCAGATCCGCAAAGCCCAGAATCGCCGTCATCGGCGTGCGGATCTCGTGGCTCATGTTCGCCAGAAACTCGCTCTTCGCGGCATTCGCGCGGTCCGCCAACTCCCGAGCCGCCAGCAACTCGCTCGTCTGCTCCGAAAGACGCTCCGCCGTCTGCTCCGCCGCGTCGCGAGCCATCTCGACCTGCTCCAGCATCGCCTGACGCTCACGCTCGGCCCGCTTCTTGTTCGTGATGTCCTGGAACGAACCCACCAACCGAACAATCCGGCCGTTCTCATACACCGGACGACCACGCGCGTGCGTCCAAATCCGGTTCCCCTTCGCCGTGATCAACTCCGTCTCGATATCCCACTCCGCACCGCACGACATCGCCTTCTGCACCGCATCACGCACGATGTCACGGTATTCCTCCGCATAAAACTCGAGCGCCTCGTCCAGCGTCGGCTCATAATCCGGCTCCACCTCATGGATCCGCTTCGTCTGCGCCGTCCAGTGCAACTTGCTCTCGATCAGGTCCAATTCAAAGCCGCCCACACCCGAAATGTCGCTGGCCATCTCGAACAACTCGCGGCTCTGCCGAAGCGCCGTCTCCGCAAACTTCCGCTCCGTGATGTCCTCCTGCACCGCGATGAACTTCACGAGATCCCCAGACGAATTCCGGATCGGCTGGATGTCCATCGAGTTCCAGTAGGTCGAACCGTCCTTGCGGTAGTTGATGATCTCCGCCTGCACGCTCAGACCGCGCGACAACTGCCCGCGAATCCGCTCGGTGGTCTTCGGATCACTCTCCGGACCGCACAAAAAACTCCCCGGGTTCAGCCCCTGAACCTCGTTCAGCGAATACCCCGTGATCTCCGTAAAGGCATCGTTCACCCATTCGATACGCTTGTTCGCGTCGGTGATGATCACCGAGTTGCGGGTCCGTTCCGCGACCAACGCCAGATTGTGCGACTGCTGACTATGCTCGTCGATCTGCCTCAGCACACGACCCACGACATCAGCCATCTCACTGATCTCGCGACAAAGACCTCCCCGGAACTCCAACGGCTCGCCCGTCTCGCCGCTCCTCTCCACCGCATCACGCAGACGCTCGATCGGAAGAACCGCCACCCGACGCACCACCGTCACCATCGTGATCGCGACAAGACCCATCCCCACAATGGACCACAGCAGCAGGCCGCTGAACGCCCGACGCGCCTCCGCATCCACCCACGAAAGGTCGGACACCACGATCGCAACACTATGGTCCTGACCAGAGCCGTACGCGCCACCCGAGAGCGGAACGATGTTCACACGAAGGTTCAAGTCACCCTCATGCTCGTCCAACTGCAAAGATGTACCGGACTGCGCAACTCGGTGAACCTTCTCCGCGTATCGACCAAAGCGCGTCGAATCCAGATGCCACCCGCTCTCGATCGCGTTGCTGCTCGCCAGCACAAAGCCCTTCGAGTCCGCAACCGCGATGCCTTCCACATGCTCCCGAAGACCGTAACGCTGAACAATGCGACGCATCGCACCGCCCGCCTGCGTCTCGAGCAACGCCTCCAACGAAAACTCGATCTCCTCCACAAGGCGGTCCGCGGCATCCTCTGCTTCGGTCCGAACATTCGCGGTTCGCTTGACCTCATGAAAAAACACCATCGATTCGCGACCGATCGCCACCGCCACCACGGCGATCAACAGAATCGCGGACAGGCTCAGCCGTGATGTATACCGCACCGAACCCCGTTTCATTGCGCCGCTCCCCACTGTGTCACGACCGGATTCACACGAACCGAGAGCGGCACATCCCTCCGCAGGTAATACGCCGTCCGCGACAGATAATTCGAGAACCCATCCCCCAGAACACGAGCGTTGAGCGATGCGTCCCCCGCGTGAACACCAGACCACGCACGACGCATCGCCTCCGGATCCTGACCCATAATCTCACCAGCAACCCCGAACACCTCGTGCGGACGGTCTTCAATGTGCCGGAGCAACTCGAACCACGCCGAACGCAATCCCAGAATCTCATCGTCACGACCCGATGCACGGTCCGTACGCATAAGCATCAGATCCACAACCACGCTGTTCAACTCCGAAGTGCGGTACACCACACGACCACCGATCGCCTCCGCAACCTCCGAGAGACACGGCTCCCAAAGCACCGCACCATCCAACTGCCCGTCGCGCAGCATCCGCTTGGCCGCGGTGTTCGAAACATCGCTGATCTCAATGTCGTCCAGACTCATCCCCGCATGCTCGAGCGCCTCGGACAGAATCAACCGATTGATCGCCCGCTGCTTGCTGCCGATCCGCATCCCCTTCAAATCGCCAAGCCCGTCCAGCCCCGCGCGGGCCACAAGACCATCGCTCCCGTGGGAAACATTCGTCACCAGAATCACATCAAGACCGGTCCCGTCAGCGTTCGCAACCACCGTCCCCAAACTACAAAACGCCGCGTCCAGATCGCCGCTGATCAACGCCCGGACCACATCGTTCTCCTCATCGAAGCCGATCAACTCCACATCCAGACCATGCTTCTCAAACAGGCCCGCTTCTTCGGCGTACACACACAGGTCAAACGCGATCCAGGGCGCAAAACCAACTCGCCAGGCGCGAGGCTCCTCCGCCTCACTCAGCCGAGGACCCGCCACCCAGGCCGCGACAACCATCGCTGACACCATGAGCAACAACATGACCCGTCTTCGTGTGAGCATGAATACGCCGGTCCCCAACGCTCCAGTAGCCTTCAGCCTCCGCGCCGCCGATTCGTCGTATCGACCACTCCAATGCAGGGATAAAGCAGAATCACTCCCAACAGACCACCCGTAGAAAAACCCCGTACTCTGTTGCAGGTTCTCCCACAGGCAGGGTTATCAGGACCCGGACACCCCGACCCACACCCTCCAGCCATGCCCACAGCGCACCCCATCGATGACCACCGGATCGAGCGAGCGATCGGTGAACCTGCGCGATCGGTCTCTCCACTTTCAGGGGGCTGTGTCGCCGATGTCCGGCTCATCACCACCGCGTCCGGGCGACAGTTCGTCGCCAAACTCGGCACCCGTTCCCTCGATCGGGAGGCCGCCATGCTCGAGCACCTGCGTGAGCGATCAGCCTTACCTGTCCCCCGCGTGCTCCTCGCCGACCCGGACCTCCTGATCATGGAACACATCGACCACGCCGGCGGCTCCGGCTGGGGCACACACCTGGCAGATCTCCTCGCCGGACTGCACACCATCACCGCCGACACCAATCGTTTCGGCTTCGACTCCCAAACCCTTATCGGGCCCATCCCGCTCTCCAACGACTGGTCCGACCACTGGCCCGCCTTCTACCGCGATCATCGCCTGCTCCCACTCATCGCCGAAGCCGCGCGGCGCGACCACCTCCCCGCGCCCCTCGAGACCCGCCTCCGCCGCTTCGCCGATCGCCTCGACTCCGAACTCGACCACGCGCCCCAGCCCTCGCTCATCCACGGCGATGTCTGGAGCGGCAATATCCTCGCCAGCGGACCCCGCGTCGTCGGCCTGATCGACCCCTCCACCCAGTACGCCGACCCCGAATTCGAACTCGCCTTCATCGCCCTCTTCTCAACCGGCGGCCCCGAGTTCTTCAACCGCTACCGCGAGCACAACCCCATCGACCGCGCCTTCTTCCAGCGCCGCATCCACATCTACCAACTCTTCCCACTGCTGGTCCACGCCGCCCTGTTCGGAGGCGGCTATGTCTCCCAACTCGACGCGACACTCGCCCGCGTCGAGTAGACGGCCTCACTCCGCCGCGTCGTAAATCCGCGCCAGATCCGCCCAGAACCCCGCGTAGGTCTTCTGCACGCACCCCGGGTCGTTGATGAACACATGAGGCCGGCGCAACCCAACCAACGCCAGACTCATCGCCATCCGGTGATCGTCGTAAGTGTCGAAAACGACCGGCTCACAACCCTCCGAGCAGTCCACCCCACCCTCGGGCGGCGTGATCGTCAGTTCGTCCGCTTCCGTGTCAACGCGACAGCCGATCTTCGCAAGTTCAGTCGCGATCGCCTCGATCCGGTCGGTCTCCTTCACCCGCAGCGTCCGCAGCCCCGTGATCCGCGTCGGTCCGCCCGCGAACGCCGCCACCGCCGCCAGCGTCATCGCCGTGTCCGGCATCTGCGCCAGATCGGCTTCCTCCAGACCTTCCAGTTTCTTCGCACCCGTCACATTCCCCGATCCGCCCGAATATTCAATCGGGCAGCCCATGTTCCGCAGCACCATGGGGAATCGTGCATCGTGCTGCAGCGCGGTGAAGTGCATCCCCGGCACGCGACAGAGCGACCCCGGAAACAACGCCGCCGCACCCCACAGATAGGTCGCCCCCGAAGCATCAGGCTCCACCTCGTATTCAAACATCGAATACCCGCCGGGAGCGATCGCGATCGTGCGTCCGTCCGGCGAGACCTCGACCTCCGCCCCCGCAACGCCCGCGAGCAAACCGGTGGTCATGTCGATGTACGACCCCGAGGTGATCTCCCCCTCAAGGTGGATCGTCAGCCCCTCTTCGAACCACGGCGCAACCATGATCAGCGCGGAGATGAACTGGCTCGATTGCGTCGTCGGGATCGTGATCTCCCCGCCCGGCAGCGTGCCCTGCCCGTGCACGCGGATCGGCACGAACCCCGGCTCGCCGAGTTCCTCAATCTCCGCCCCGAGTTCGCGCAGCAGTTCGATCAACTCCCCCAGCGGACGCTCGCGCATCCGCTCGTTCCCGTCGATCGTCACCGGTCCGTCCGCCAGCACCGCCGCGGCGGTCAGGAACCGCGTCGCCGTCCCCGCGTTGTTCAGGAATACTTCGCAGTCGCCCCGCAGCACGCCACCCGCGCCGCGCACCACGATGAACTCGCCCTTCGGGTGAACCTCCGTCGCGACCCCCAGCGAGCGCAGCGCGCCGAGCATCCGCTTCGCATCGTCGGCATCCAGCAACGGCCGCTTGATCAGTGAATCGCCCTCCGCCAGCGCGCCCAGCAGCAGCGCCCGGTTCGACAAACTCTTCGAGCCAGGCGGCATGATCGCGCAGCGGAACTTGGGCGAGCGATGACCGCTCACCGACGCGAGCGTGCGCATCGGCAGCGGATCGGGCAACTTGCCCAGAGGCTTGCGCAGCGTGTCGAGATAGCGGGATGCCTCAGGCATCGCCATCGGCTTTGCGGAACACCGCCACGATGTCTTCCACCGGGATCACGAACAGCCGATTGTCGCCCTCAAAGTCCACCGGGATGCCGTGCTTGGGGTTGAACAGCACCCGGTCGTACTGGCGGATCGGGTAGTCGTCGTCACCGGCGACCTGTGCCGAGATCGAGACGATCCGCCCCGTGAGGGTTGGGATTTCGATCTTGTCGGGCAGGTGCAGCCCGGCCTTGGTCTGTTTCTTGTCCTCGTCCTTGCGCAGGAGCACCCGCGCACCGATGGGTTCGACGATTTCGAGAATCGGTTGGGTCTTTCCGGAAGCCATAGACCGCAAGTGTAGCCGCGTCGGCCACCCCCGAGTAGGCCGGGAAACCGTTCTAGTTCACCGCCTCCGGCAGGATCACCAGCACCGCCAGGTCGTACAGCGCGTGGACGCCGATCACGATGCCAAACCCCCGGGCCATGTAGAGGCTCCCGAAGTACAGCCCCGCCGCGAAGTAGAACACCAGTTCCGCCCACTGCACGCTCTGCTTCCCGCCGGGCGTGGGCAACACGCCCACATCGTGGTACACCGCGAACATCGCGCTCGAGATGACCACCGCCGCGATCGTTCCCATCGAAGATTTCAGCCCGCCGACATCCACCAGCAGCAGGTGAATCAACGCGATCGCCAGCATCCGGAACAGCAACTCCTCGTACAACCCCGCGCCGATCGAGATCGTCGCCCGGGCCCCGAGCGTGTGGTCCGTGATCGCGACCGGGGTCGCCCCCAGGGTGCCCCAGACCGCCGCGGACGGAGTGACATCTCCCAGCAGCAGCCGGTACAGCAACTGCCCCAGCACCAGAAGCGGCACGGTCCAGATCAGCGATTCCAACCACATCCCGCCGATCACCTTCGGCCGGACCTTCCAGGAATCCCGCGTCAGCACATGCCACAGCAGCAGCACCACGAGGATCAGAATCCCCGGCAGGTAGATGGCGTTCACGCCGAACGAATCGAAGAGCTGGCTGATGATCCGCCTCGCCCGGATGTCCTCCGCCAACGCCCCCTCCGCGCCCGCCAGCCACACCGCCGAGCCAATCTCGTAAAACAAAATCAGTGGCAGCAGGAACACCAGGATGTGCAGGGGGCTGCGGCTGCGAGCGTAGTATCCCGACTTCGGAGGACCGAAGCGGAGCGTCGCACCCTGATGCTCTTCGTTCTGCGGCTTGCCCATCTCCCGTCAGGGTATCGGAGCGTGGGTTTCCTGTGGCGCACGATCGCGTGTTTGACACGATCAAATCCCATGGATACCGTTCGCCCAGCATCAAGAGTCCCCGGAAGTCCATTTGGGTCCGGGGCGGCAACCGACCAGTCAAAACAGACTGACACGGTGCCGGGTCAGCCCCGACGTGGGGACCGATGCGGGCGAAACCGTCTTACGGGATTCGTCAAACGCCGATCGCCGTGGTGGCGATCGTCCCCACGCAACGAACCCGCTTTTGGTGCCGTGAAAGGATTTTCGCGGCATGTCGTCTCTTCCCCGCTTCACCGACTCCGCCGACCGGTCAACGCGCTTCCTGCACAGCGCGCCCCGCCCCGCGTCCGGCGACCCCCTCGTTCAGCCCCTCGTCCAGAGCACCACCTTCTGCCAGGGCGGCATCGGCGAGGGCGGCCACGCCTACTCGCGCGTCTCCAACCCCACTGTCGATGCGCTCGAAACCGCGCTCGGCTCGCTCGAAAACGCACCGCCCGGCGTGTGCTTCGCCTCCGGGCTCGCGGCGGAAACCGCCCTGTTCCTTGCCCTGCTCCGCGCCGGCGACCACTGCGTCTGCGGCCGCCAGGTCTACGGCGGGACCACACGCCTGCTCAGCCAGGTCCTCGAGGGCCTCGGGGTTCGCACCACCTTCGTGGACTCCACCAGCCCCCAGGCCGTCGCCGAGGCCATCACCGCCGACACCCGGCTCGTCTTCGTCGAAACCCCCGCCAACCCGACGCTCGACCTCACGGACATCGAGGCGATCTCGCGTATCACTCGCGAACGCGCCATCCCGCTGGGCGTGGACAACACCTTCCTCACCAGCGCGATCCAGCAGCCGCTGGACCTCGGCGCAGACATCAGCGTGTATTCCACCACCAAGTTCGTCGATGGCCATTCCGCGGCCCTGGGTGGCGCGATCGTCAGTCGCGACCCCGCGCTGCTCGAGCGCGTGCGCTTCATTCGCAAGAGCACGGGCGCGATCCAGTCGCCCCTGAACGCGTGGCTGACCCTGCAGGGCCTCAAGACCCTGCCCCTGCGGATCGAGCGCCAGTCCCAGACCGGCGCGGCTCTCGCGCAGTGGCTGCTCGACCGACCCGGTGTGCGCCTCGTGCACCACCCGAGTCTCGCCACCGGCGAGGCCCGGCGCATCGCCGAACGCCAGCACGCCGGCAACCTGCACGGTGCGGTCGTCACCTTCGAACTCGATACCGAGGCCTGCGATATCCACCGTTTCCTGGGCGCGCTGCGTCTGTGTCGCCTCGTCGAGCATGTCGGCTCGGTCGAGACGCTCATCACCCACTCCGCGAGCATGACCCACGCCGATGTCCCGCCCGCCCAGCGCGCGGAGGCCGGCATCGCCGACGGCCTGCTGCGCGTCTCCGTCGGTCTCGAAAACCTCGCCGACATCACCGCGGACCTCGATCGCGCGCTCGAGGCATCGCGCTGCAGCGTCGTCACCCACCGAGGGGAGGAATCATGCCAGCCCGTCGTGTGATTGTGCTCAAGTTCGGCGGGTCGGTGCTGGCCAGCCCCGTGTCGTTGGCGCTCGCCGTCCACGAGATCTATCGGTGGCGGCGCGACGGCTGGTGCGTGCTCGCGGTGGTTTCGGCCTTCAACGGCGAGACCGATGCCCTGCTTGGCGAGGCCATCGAGCGCGGGAGCGGTGCGTGTCGTCATGTCCTCGCCGCGGCGGTGGGACAGGGCGAACTCCGCTCCGCCTCCCAACTCGGCCTCCTGCTCGAGCGCAGCGGCGTGCCCGCCAGCGTGGTCAACCCCGGGGCGATCGGCCTCAGAGCCACCGGCGACCCGCTCGATGCCGACCCCTGCACCGTGAATACCGCCGGTCTGCTGAACCTGTTCGACGAGGATCGCGTCGTCGTCTGCCCCGGCTTCATCACCCCCGACGCCTCCGGACGCTGGATGCTGCTCGGGCGCGGCGGCTCCGACCTGACCGCGCTGTTCCTCACCGCCGAACTCCGCGACGGTCTGGAGATCGAAGCCCGATGCCGCCTGATCAAGGATGTCGATGGCCTCTACGACTCCGATCCCAAAGCCGGCCCGGTTCTTCCCGAGCGCTACGCCGCCGCCTCCTGGGATGACGCCCTGGCGCGCGACGGCTCGATCATCCAGCACAAGGCCATCGCCTTCGCGAAATCGCGCCGCCTTCCCTTCGAGATGGGGCGCCTCGGCGGCACACGCCCGACCCGGATCGGCCCCGGCCCGCTCGCCGTCACCCAGCCCGAGCACTCGCCACCGGTGCGGATCGCCCTGCTCGGGCTCGGCGTGGTCGGGACGGGGGTGTATCAGCATCTCAGCCGCCTCCCGGAAGTTCGCTTCTGCGCGATCGCGGTGCGGACCCCGCACCGGCAACGCGAGGTGAGCGTGCCCCGAGAACTGCTGACCACCGACCCGATCAACGCGGCGACCTCGGGGGCCGACCTCGTGATCGAAACCATGGGCGGCACCGACGAGGCGTACCGAGCGGTCAAGGCCGCGCTGGAGAGCGGCTCGCGTGTGGTGACCGCCAACAAGGCTCTGATCGCCGAGCGGGGCGAAGAACTCCGCGCTCTTGCCAGTGCCAACGGCGTCACGCTCCGCTGCTCTGCGTCCGTCGGCGGCAGCGTTCCCGTCCTTGAGCGAATCGGTGCTCGCCCGGATGACAGGGTTGCTCGCGTCCGCGGCGTGCTCAACGGGACCTGCAACTTCATCCTCGATCGTCTCGCGTGCGGGGAAGGCCTCGCCGATTCGATCGCCGAAGCCCAGCGCCTCGGGTACGCCGAGCAGGACCCGACGCGCGACCTCGTCGGGCTTGATGCCGCGGACAAACTGCGCGTCCTCAGCG
>JBICHT010000025.1:0-27585 GCA_043101125.1 Phycisphaerales bacterium JB050
GCGTTCGCTCCGCAAGCTTACGGACCTCATCGGCGACCACCGCGAACCCTCGTCCATGCTCGCCCGCTCGTGCAGCCTCGATCGCCGCATTGAGGGCAAGCAAATTAGTCTGATCCGCAATATCACTGATCACGGAAAGTACTTCGCTAATCCCCCCTGCCTTGCTCGCCAGATCATCGACCTGCGAGGCGGCAAGAATGACATCGTCACGAATCTTGATCATCTCAGCGACGGTCTCGCGAACAATGTCTCCACCACTGTTCGCGCACTCACCAGCCTTCTCCGCGTTCTGAGCCGCTTCGATGCTGCGATTCGCAACTTCGGTGATGCTGGCCGCCATCTCAGTAATCGATGAAGCCACGAGACCTGCCGAACTTTCCTGATTCTGGAGAGTCGTCGCCATCTCCTCCGCCGATGCGGCGATCTCCGTGCCAGCAGCAGCAACAGACTCAGATGACTTCGTCACCTCAGACACAACCGTCTGAATGGATCCCACTAAATCATCAAACGAATCCGCAACCTTTCCGATCTCATCCGTCCGGTTCAGTCCGATCCGTTTCGTCAGATTCTTCGTCGCAGAGATTTCCCGAGCGGTGTCGATCAGCCGAGAAAGAGGCTTCCCAACACTGAAACGCAGCATGGCCACAAAGACGACCAACGCGATCACGACCAACGGGACGGTGACAGCCATACCCCGGCTGACAAACGACGCGACCTGCGCATCCATCGTCTCAAGCGGCATCTCGATCTCGTAAGCACCATGTATGAACCCCGGATCCCATCCTTCCATGGCGAACCCTACAGGATCAATACCGTCGTACTTTCCGCTTTCGTCACGCGAATCGTACTTCGCCGGATCGCCGTGACACAGCATGCACGATTCATCGACACGGATCGCCCGCATGTAATGCAGCGTGTTCGCCTCCTCGTTCACACGAGAGATCCACTCAGGACCACCCGATTCCACTTGCGCGGTAAGTTCGCTCAAAAGATCAGCCCTGAAACTCCCAGGCTCGGGCTCATTCTCAGGATTCCTCGCATCGAATGCCGGAACACGGAACACCAACCCCTCCCGCTCCGCGGCATTCTGCGCAGCGGTCCATCCCACAACAACCGGGATCGCGCTGTAAAACCGTGTGTCTTCGTAGCCCTCCCCGCTCGCCATCGCCACTTCGAGTTCCTTCGAAAGCTCTTCGATGTTGATCGTGCCGTCCATGATCTGCCTGGACGCTGTGGCCTTCGCCTCATCAGCAACCGCGGTGAAGGCCCCAGCCTCACTCGTCATTTCCACCAGCATCTTCTCTCGGAAATTGGAGACGAATGATGCATAACTCACACCCACGACGAGAGCCATCGTGGCGAGGGTCATCCCGATGACTTTGACCGTCAGGCTTGTGCTGTTCAGCCATCCCAGCACACCGATGTGCCGCTTGCCTTCAGAAACCTTGCCGTTGTTCTTGTATCCCATTGCTTCCTCCTCATTGCGCATCAACGCGACTGGTCTGCGGTACTTCCGGACTGCCCGGTTCCCTGCTCGATGTGCGCGTCGCAGATCGCGGCGCGCGTCTGATCCATACGGGACAGCGTGATCGCGATAAAACGACCCATCACCAGCCCGACCCATTCCCGAGAAAGAGAGTCATCCCCCTCTCGGAGGCGTCGGATCGCCTCATCACGCATGGCAGGTTCAATCCACGATGGTTCACTCGTCCGCACGCCCAACCCTCCTCGTTGTTATGTGCGCAAACACCGCTTACGCGGCCGCCGATTCACCGAATTCAACCGCCTGCCGAACCACATCGAGCAAACGCGTGCGATCAACCGGCTTCGCGATGTAATCCGTACACCCGGCCTCAATGCATTTGCGACGGTCATCCCGCATCGCGTGCGCCGTCGCCGCGATGATCGGGATCGTGCAACCCCGCTCCCGAAGTATCGATGTGGCGGTATACCCGTCCATCACCGGCATCTGCATGTCCATGAGGACAACATCAGGCGTGCACCCAACCGTGTTCATCCCTGGCTGCCCGCAAATCAATCGCACCGCCTCCAGGCCGTTCACACAGCGAACGACATTCGCACCGGCCCGAGTGAGGTGGTGAGTAAAGAGCAATGCGTTGTCATCCCCGTCTTCAGCCAACAGAACCTGCACACCGCTGAGCGGCAGCGGGGCGCTTCCTTCCGTGCCCCGCCTCGAGGCCGACGCACCCTCATCCTCCGCCGCAGAAGCGGTGCCGTTGGTCGACAAACCCGCGTGAGCGATCGGCAGAATCACCGTGAACACACTCCCCGCGCCGTACTCGCTCTGAACACGGATATCACCACCCAGCGCCTTCGCAAGATGCTTGCTGATCCGCAAACCAAGACCCGTCCCGCCATAGCGACGCGTGGTCGATGCGTCGGCCTGCTCAAAGGCTCTGAAAAGCCGAGCAACCGTCTCCTCGTCCATGCCAATGCCGGTATCCCGAACCGAAATCTCTAGCCCGGATCCCCCCTCGCCACCGGACACCTCGACACACACTTCGACACACCCACGGTCTGTAAACTTGATCGCGTTCCCGACCAGGTTGATCAGGATCTGACGAAGCCGAGTCGGATCACTCTGGATCGATTCGGGGACTCGGTCACCGATCACGCATCGCAGGTCAATCCCCTTCGCCTCGGCCTTCCGTGCGAGCATTTGAGATATCTCTTGAACCAACAACCGGGGATTCACATCGATGCGCTCAGTTGTAAGTTTCCCCGATTCTATCTTCGACATGTCGAGGATATCGTTGATGAGATTCAGCAGATGCTCACTTTGCTGCCAGATCGCCTGAAGATACAACCGCCGCTGCTTACTCGGCAGTTGCTGCTCATCATCATCCGTGAGGAGTTCGGCAAAGCCGACAATCGCGGTCATCGGCGTCCGGATCTCATGGCTCATGTTCGCCAGAAAATCGCTCTTCGCCCTCGCCGCGGCCTCGGCCTCCGCCTTCGCTTCAAACAGCTTTTCGTAGTTCTCCCTGAGCTCAGCATTGAGAGCCGCGGCAGCACCAAGCGCCTCCTCTAGCTCGTCCTTGGTGGCTCGCAGAGCCTGCTCTGCAACCTTTCGACTGGTGATATCGACGCGCAACGCCACGAACTGCTTGATGGCACCCGCCTCGTCTCGCACCGCCGATATGGTCGTATCAACCCAGTACTCCTCGCCAGATTTCGCGCGATTGCACACCTCGGCGCGCCAAACACGCCCAGCCGAAACCTCACGGTACATCTCTTTCCAGAACGACTTCGGATGCCTGCCACTGTTCAGCAACCGATGGTCCGCGCCAACCAACTCGTCGATCGAGTACCCCGATATACGAGAAAAGTTGTTGTTTGCGTAGAGAATCCTCCCCTTCCGATCTGTAATCGCAACGATCGCCGCACGATCCAAGGACTGAACCAATGCCCGCGCCTGCGCTTCAGACATACAGCTGACACCGCTCGACTTCGCGCTCGCCGACTCGTCACCGCCGCTCGATTCTTCCCCGTCGCTTCGCCGTGAGACCAGGAACGATGCCACGAATAGCCCAGGCCAAACCGGACGACTGTCATGACCTCGCCACTGCACCGGCACAATATGAGACCGAGACTCAGGAGCAGGACCACTCAGAACATACGACTTCGCGGCGAGTAGAATCACCAGTAATGCGACGGCAACGACCGCCACTC
The DNA here is from genome assembly GCA_043101125.1 of Phycisphaerales bacterium JB050. Lineage (GTDB taxonomy): Bacteria > Planctomycetota > Phycisphaerae > Phycisphaerales > UBA1924 > JANSXG01. The sequence goes on from JBICHT010000025.1 coordinate 3,694, forward strand.
GGAATGGATACCGGAGACGCATAATCGATCGATTTTCATCTTGATTCGGACGGTCCATGGCGCACTCCTCGGCCTGCCTCTCGGCACGCACCACGGACACATCGGAGGGAACGAGCATCATGTTCAGCTCGGCACACAACGCTGCGAACGCAGGAGTCGTTGAGACTCAGTTACTACTGACAATCCGATCCTTCAAAACAACGGAACTACGGGCAGTTTGATCCTGCCGTAAGTAGTTGTACGGACGAGTACGGATTTTCCACCCGAATCCCCCAGATCGGTTGCTGGATCGGTTAGGTATATCAATATTTCGACAGGTTCACCCATACTCAGGACACGAAGTCCGGATGGCTATGGCTCGCCGACTGATCTGATCTTGAGAGAACGCTATCGTTGAATCTTCTCACGCCACGCCAACACGAGATCCTCCAACTCATTGCTGAAGGACTGACCTCCGCCGAAATCGCCAAAAGACTTCATCGATCCGTGCGAACCGTCGAATCACATCGGTTGAAAATCGGACAGCGACTCGGCGCCAGAACCACGGCGGAACTCCTCAAAAAAGCAAGGCAGGCCGGGCTGATCGCGATCCCCGCCGCCCCCCGGCAAAGAGCCGACTCTGCTGCCACACAAGCACAATTGCTTGAGGACATGCTGCTGACAATCAGCATGACCGCGAGGTCCGCAGAAGACGGAGCTTCACTGCTGCAAAGCATTTGCTCGCAGATGGTCAAGGCGTTCGGCGTCGACGCCGCCATCATTTCCAGAGTTACACAAAAAGGCAATGTTCAAGCCATTGCGTCATGGTCCCAACACGGAAGCCTCCCGCCGGCAAAGTGGGATCTGAAGTCATCACCATGCTCGCGAATGCGATGGGCAGAGGTCGCGACGATCCCGTATGCAAAGCTCCCCGATTCGATGCAGAAATCATTCGCACCACTCTGCACCGATACTTCTTACATCACCATTCTCCCCTTGCACCACAGGATGGATGTCCAGATCGGCGTCCTCTGCCTGATCCACGACGGAAACCTCGATTCAACGGGACCATCGCGCCCGTTGCTCCACCTGTGCTCCGCATGGATTGCTTCGGAACTCTGCAACTCCCTGTACCGACGCGACCTGATCACCATGGGCTTCCAACTCGGCGCCGTCGAGGAACACGCCAACAGCGTCTCGTTCAGATGCCAAAGCAACGGAGAACTCGTGTGGATCTCCTCCCGCGGACAGAAAGCCATCACCGGCCTTGACCACGATTCCACTCTCCATGTGATCGCCCTGATCGATTCCATCACAGGCTCCGAGGACGAACAACGGCACCGGTGCCTTCTGGATCGCCTCCAGGAACAGCGGAGATTCTCCGCATCGTTTCGCTGTCGCAGATCCGCAGGCGGATGGGGCCGTGTACACATCACCTTCCTACCCGTATCCGACCAGACAGACGCGAGCGATGCCAGCGGTCACTACATCGGTATCCTCGACTTCGCTTCCGCATCGCGACTGACCCTCGATGAATCTGCGTACACGGGCGCACTCCAACTCCTGGTCTCCAAACATCCGGACACATGCCTGCTCGTGCAGGGATCGGGCGACATCCTTGCCGCGAGCGCGTCATGGAGACACCTGCTTCAACGACGCGGCGTCCTCGGCGAAGGCGTGTGCAGCAACTACCTCTCAGTCCTCCGCTACATCATCGATTGGCGCGAAGCCGAGAGAATCGAAGAAGTCCTACTGAGCCTCTCTGCTCCAACAGCATCGCGAACGGAACCTGTTCTGTTTCACTTCGACCCAGCCACCCCTCACCACCCTACCGACCTCGGACAGTCCGTCGAATTCACTCCAATCCCGGCTTCGGACCGCATCTTCGTCAGGCACTTCACAAAGCAAGATCCAAACCCATCAGATCCGACCGCAGACATCCTCGCAAACCACACTCGACTCCAGACTGCTCAAAAACCAACCCTGAACAGGTCCAGGCGCGGAGGCCCCGAACCCTCTGGCATGTTCGATTGGCTCTTCGCTCACTCTCCACTCGCGATGTGCGTCGCATCTCTCGAAGGACCACTGCTTCGAGTCAACCCCGCCATGTGCGAGGTGCTGGAGACCAACGAAAGCGTTCTGCGAGGCAGCCGATTCTTCGACCTCTTCTACCCGCACGACCACGCGTATGTGCAGGAACTCGTCAACCGGCTGGCCGCGGGCCGACTGATCGACCAGGTGACCCTCCCGATGAAATCCGCCCGCGGGAACCGCGTCCTGTTCGAATGGTCCTGCCCGCCAGTTCTCCCCGGAACCGATTTGTTCACACCCGTCGGTCGAGTGCTTTGAATCAAAGCATTTCCGCGGTCACAAGTCACGACCAGGAGAAACCAAGGCCATCTCGCCCGACAAGCAGAATCAAAAACGGCCCCGATCTGGAAGATCGAGGCCGCGAAAAAAACTGATATACCACTCAGGGTTTTAATTCGGAACGGTTCACTTCAGACCAATCGAACCCGTATGCACCGTGCCATCCGGCTGCGTGATCTCGATCCACCACGCGGCGTTCTCAGGAAGCGGATCGGGAGCATCGGCGTGCGCGCTGTACTGCTTGCTGCCAGAGGAATAATCCGCCTTCTCAACAACCGAAGCAAACCGATCTTCGGTCCCGATCCACACGCGCACCTCAGTTGCTCCGTTGTCGGAATACGGCAGCGTAATCTCGATGTGCAGTTCCTTGCCGGCAGCCGCCTCTCCGTGCCCCTGCACGGCTTCGATCTCGATATCGCCGATCATGGCAGTTCCGAGCGGCTCATCCTCACCATGGTCGTGATCTGCTTCGTCGTCGTGATCGTGGTCATGACCATCTGTCGATGAGGTCGTGGCGTGGTTTTCGCCCTCCTCACGATCACAACCGGAAAGCCACGCGCTCATGGACAGCGATAACAACAACACAACCAGCACGCGAAAAACATTCATCATCTTCAGTCTCCTTATGATTGATCCCCCGGCTGTACACCGGGGTGAAATCCGAGTTTCTATGAGCAAACGGTACCGCCAGTACCCGGACGCTGCCGGAACACCAACGAGTACCCCGCAGGGACAACGATCAGATTGAGGAAGGTCGAACTCAGCAGCCCGCCGAGGGTCACGATGGCCAACGGCGCGAGCAACTCGCTGCCCGGCTCGCCCGCCGCGAGCGCGAGCGGCGCAAGGCCGAGGGCCGCTGAAATCGCAGTCATCAGGATCGGAACCAGGCGTTCCATCGACCCCTGCACGATGGCATCAGCCAGTGGCACCCCCTCTTGTTCCATCAGGTGGTTGTAGTGGTTGATCAACAGAATGCCGTTCCGCACCGCGATGCCAAAGAGCGTGATGAACCCAACCAAACTCGCGATGGAAATGACCGGTGGCACATACGCTCCACCGATCCCAAACAGCGCGAGCGTGTTTGAAACCGCCCCACCACCCTCAGTGAGATAAATGGCCGCGATCCCCCCGATGAGAGCAAGCGGCATGTTGAGCATCACCAACACCGCAGCCCTCAACGAGCCTGTCGAGATCTGCAGCAGCATCAGCATGATCACCGCCACCGCAAGCCCAGCGACCAAGATCGTCCGCGATGCCGATTGCTGCGCCTCAAACTGCCCACCATAGGTAACGGTCATCCCCGCATCCTGCGCTATCGGGTCCACGCGTTCCCGAACCTGTCGCACCAGATCGCCGAGGTTCGATCCCTCGGCCACATTCAGAGAAACAACCGCCTTACGCTGCGCGTTCTCGCGGGCGATCAGATTGCTCGATCGCTCCGGACCGATGTCCGCAACATCGCTCAGTCGCACCGTCGCACCGTCGCGGCCGCGCAACAGCAAATCACGGACCTGCTGGATCGTGCGACGCTCATCCGGTGCGAGCCGCACCACCAACTCATACTGACGCACCCCCTGGTTGATCACATCCACGACCTCGCCGTAGATCGCTTCCCGCACCTGTTCCGCCGCATCCGCCGGGCTAAGTCCGGCCGCCGCGAGATCCTCGTGCCGATAGCGAATCGGCAAGGAGGTGATCAGCACCTCACGGTTCGCGTTGACATCGCGAGCACCCGGCAATGCCTTGAGCTCCGCTTCAATCTTCTTGGCCACGCGCCGAAGTTCGGTGAGATCCTCCCCGAACACATTGATCGCGATCGCGGCAGGTGTACCGGAAAGAATATGACTCAGACGGTGCTCGATCGGCTGCCCAACCATCGTCGTGATCCCGGGGATCGAACCGAGCACCTTGTCGATCCCGGCCCGCACATCACGCCGATCACGACCCGGCTCAACGGTCACTTCAATCTCGGAACTACTCACCGGTTCAGCATGCTCATCGCGCTCGGCTCGTCCCGTACGACGGGACACAGAGCGCACGCCCTCAATCTCCATAAGCTGTCGCTCAACCTCCGTCGCGAGCCGGTTGCTCTCGATGATCGAAGTTCCGGGAGGCGCCAGCAGAAACACCGTGTAGGTCCCCTCATTGAACGAAGGGAGAAACGAAGTACCGAAGGTGCTCGCCAGCAGCAACGCGCCCACCGCGACTAGCCCCGCGACACCGAGCACCCATACCCTCAACCGAATCGCCGCGCGCAGTGTCGGTTCATAAGCCCGCTTCAGCAGGCGAACCAGAACGCCATCCTGATCCTCATGGCGCCCCCCAAGTCTCCCCTTGAGCAGGAACCGGCACATCGCCGGAACGACCGTGAGCGCAACCAGCAGCGAAGCCAGGATCGAAATCATATATGTCAACGCGAGCGGCTGAAAAAACCGACCTTCAAGCCCTTCCAGGAAGAGCAACGGCACGAACACCATCACGATGATCACCGTCGCGAACACCATCGCGGGGCGTATCTCGTTGCTCGCATCAAAGATGACCGTCGTGGTCGCTCGGCGCTCGGATTCCGGGAGAGCAAGATTCTGCTTCAGCCGCCGGAACACATTTTCGACATCGATGATCGCGTCATCCACCAGCACACCGATCGCGACCGTCAGTCCGCCCAAGGTCATGACATTCAGACCGAGGTTCAGCCCGTCCATCATCAGCAGCCCGACCGCGAGCGAAATCGGGATCGCCGTCAGCGTGATCAGGGTCGTCCGCAAGTTCATCAGGAACAGGACGAGAATCACCAGAACAATCACCACAGCTTCGCCCAGCACCTTCGTCACATTGCTCACCGCACGATCGATGAAGTGCGCCTGCCGCATCACATCGCGGTTCAGTTCAACGCCATCCGGCAGCGCCGGTTCAATCTGATCAAACAGCGCATCGAGTTTGTCCGTGAGAGCAAGAGAGTTCGTTCCCGGTGACTTCTGAATCGAGAGGATCACCGCCGGCTCACCCCCCTCGGAAGCCGTCCCGCGCTTCATCGCGGGCCCGAGCCGGACATCCGCGACCTGCCCGATCGTCACCGGCGTACCATCGTGATACTTGATGATGGTCTCGGCAATGTCCTGCGCCTTGGTCACCCGGCTCTGCTGCCGAATGGGTACCTCGAAACTATCGACATCCACGAGATACCCGCCGCTCGCCGTGCTGTGCGCCCCTCCGGCGGCCTCAACCACATCGGTGATCGTCAGATCGAACAGACGAAGCCGGTCCTGGTCCACATTCACCTGGTATTCCGGCAACTCCCCACCGATCGCCACCACCTGAGCCACGCCCGGAACCGAGAGAATCATGTTGCGCAGTTCAAACTCCGCGTACGACCGCAACGCCATCGGATCGACCGTACCGTCCGGCGACGACAGCGCGATCAGCATGATCTCCCCAGCGATCGAGGTGATCGGCGTGATGAACGGCTCGACATCCTCCGGCAGGTTCTCCCTCGCCGCGGCGAGGCGTTCTGACACCAACTGCCGAGCGTCGTAAAGATCCGACCCCCATTCGAGGTCAACCCACACAATCCCGAGTCCGATCGCGCTCGCACTGCGCACTCGGCGCACACCGGTCATACCGTTGACCGCGGTCTCGATCGGGAACACCACATACTGCTCGACCTCGTCCGCCGCGAGACCGCCGGACTCGATCATGATCGTCACCGTTGGAGCGTTCAACTCCGGGAACACATCAACGCTCATCCGAGGCAAGCGATACCCGGCGTACGACACAACCAAAGCCGCGGCGATCAGAACCAGCGAAGAATAGCGCAGCGATAATCCAATGACTGCTTTGAGCATGGCTCAGTGATCCTCCGCGTGGTAGGTCCCATCGGAGTGGAAATGCCCACCCTTCTGGATCGAGCCGCTCGTTGCGAGCATCAATTGGAACGCGCCGTCGAGCACGATCTGGTCTCCCTGACGCACGCCGCTGGATACAACCACCCAGCGCCCGTCATCACTTCCGAGATCCGCCTCGATCCGCTCAACCTCATTCATGTTGTCAGGATTGCGCCGAAAGATCACAGGCACCAGACCGTCCCGCTGCACCGCCGAAAGCGGGATCGCCAACGCTTCCCGCGCAGACGGATCCAGCACGATCTCCAAATGCGCGGTCACCCCAGCCTTGGCCCACACCCGAAGTTCATCCGGAACCACAAACAGATCCACCGTCCGCTCCCGCGGATCGCCCGTCAGCCCGATGGAGAGCGTGCCCTCCATGGTCTGCGTCAACGGCACCGCACGCCCGGTCGCCGTCGGCGTCGGCGGCACGATGCTCGCGGGCAACCCGTCACGCAGCACGCCGAGATCACTCTGCAAACCCGAAGCACGAAAGCGCAGTCGCTCCGGCTTCAGCACCGTAAGCACCGAAGTCTCCTGGGTCGCCCACGCACCGTTGGTCAGTTCAATCGCTTCCACAATCCCAGCAGAGTCCGCACGAACCTCGATGCGCTCCAACGCACGCCACTTCGGCTTGCCGTCAACCTCCGCACGCAATTCATCGACGGGGATATCCAACAGCGAGGATGCAGAATCAAACAGAAACGCGAGACGAGCTTCGGCCGCACGAAGTCCAGCCCTGGCTTCGGCCTCATCGGCCTCCAACGCAGCCTCCTTCTCCAGCACCTCGGCCAACTCGGATTGGGCGCTCGCGAGTTCATCCCGCGCCGAAATCAACTCCGGACGCTTCCCACCTCCGGCTTCAGCCAAACTCTCAAGGTATTCCACACGCTCGGTTCGGATACCGATGATCTGCTCCAACTGCCGCTCGTGCGCTCGGTGCGCCTCGCGCAACGGACCAAAACTGTTCAAACGGCTGTGCAGCCGCTGAACCGAAGCCTGCGCGTCGGTCATCTTCTCCTGATGATCCCGCCAAGCCGGAGAGTCAATCCGGTACAGCGGATCCCCCGCCTCAACCCGATCAAACTGCTCCACGAGCAACTCAACCCGGCCCCGCAACATGGTGCGATAGTCGTTGCGTGCGGTCGGCAGATATTCGAACCGGCCCGGTACCCGCAGCGTCTGTTCAACACGCCGTCGTTCGACCTCCACAAAACTGATACCGAGATTCGATCGGACCGAAGCCGGTATCGCGATGATGTTCGGGTTCGTCGGCATCACCTCCTCGGCAGATTCCTTCGCAACCTCGGGAGCACGCTCACACCCGCCCACAAAGAACGCGCCGGCAAGAACGGCAAGCAAGGTCATCGGTCGTACAGGGTTCATTGGCGATTCCCTTCCTGCCCGGCGGGGTTCACCCCGGAGCCGGACTGGGTATCTATGGTTTGGTGTTCTGGAGTCGTGCTCTGGACCGGCGCGGGATCACGCGGAGCTTCCGGACCGAACAACGAGTCCACCTCGATGCCCGCCCGGACTTCATCCAGCCGCAATTCGAGCAGCTTTGACTTCGCCTCGAACCGGCGTGCGAATGACTCAAGCAGAAGCAGCACATCGACCTGCCCCAGATCCATCAGCCGTTCCACTTCCCCGAGCTGCTCATCCAACAGAGGAACCAGCTCATTCTCAAACGCTTCGCGCTGGCTGCGGATCAGTCGCTGCTTCTCAACCGCCAAATCAAACCGCCTCGCAAGCCGCTCAAAAGTCGTCTCCGCTTCAACGCGACACCGATCACGGTTCGCCCGCGCTTCGGCGATCCCTCCACGGTTGCCGTTCAGAGCAGGAATCGGAATCGAAAGACCAAGCAGCAACCGGTCATCGTCCTCATTGCCGTACCCCGCGCCGATCGTCAGGTCGGGGTACTGCTTGCGAATCTCCAGACGAAGGCTCTCCTCGGCGATCTGGTATTCCGCTCGACCGACCGCAAGCGTAGGGTTCGAGACGATCAGCCGCTCGACGGGGTGATCAAACCCCAACGCCCCCGTCTCTGGCAGGGATGGAAGCAGCCGAATCTCTTCGCTCGGCCACAACCCCATCAACTCGAACAGACTGGATTCGGCTTCCTCGACGATGAGTCCCGCCCCAACCAACTCGAGCCGCGCGGACGCAAGCTCGCCGCGGATCAACCGAGCCTCGACTCTCGTCAACTCCCCGGCCTCTTTCAGCCGATCAGTCAACTCCACCACCCGCTCCGCATCCGAAACAAATTCGCGCAACAACTCTTCCCGGAGCAACGCCTCGGACCACCGTGCCCACGCCTCGCGAACACGCATCCGGACGCCCCACTCGGCTTCAACCACGCGCCTTAACTCCGCTTCGTACTGCGCCGACGCCCGATCGCGCTCCACACCCAAGCGACCCGACAGCGGGATCGTCCACTCCAGCATGAAACCGAATTCAAACGGACCCTCCGGCGACAGGATCTCCGCCCCGTCGAAACCAAATACCGGGTCCTCCCACAGCCCGCTGGAGTCCAGCGAAGCGAGCGCCCCCGCCGCATCGAGCCGGGCCATGCGCAGCTCCGCGTTATAAAACAACGCGATCACCTCGGCTTCGGCCGACGATATGCCGTCCGACACATCGAACCGCGTTGGCACATCCTGTCCGGCTTCCGCGAGCCTGGCCGCGAAACCCGCCACCGCCTCACTGTTCACCGACCGCGCTTCAAACGCCGTGCGATACCCAGCGATATCAAGCGGCTGGCGCGTATAACTCTGACATCCCACAAGCATCGCGGTACACGACACCGCGCCGACCGTGGCCAATCTGGGGATCACGCCCCAGAATCCATCGCGATTAGGTTTCAAATCCAGAACTCCATCCAGGGCACGCGAAATCAACAACCGCGGCATCCTTCTGGATCCGCAGACATCGCAAGCACAAGAATGGAATCAGATGTTGAGCCGGTCCGACTCAAGAATGACCGAGCGACCACCCGGTGACCAATCGTCCGTCGCTCGCACCACCTGAGGCGGCCCGCGGAACGACGCCACACGGAAATCGCATCCCGGCTCGTACACCCAGGGAGGGCTGGTCGACTGCCAGACGGTCACCTGTCCCGAATCGAACGGAACCAGCGTGAATACCTCGCCACCGAACTGTTCGCCGGAATCACACCCGCACCCCTGTTCGTGCAGATCCACGGGCACAGGGCGAAGCAACGGCTTCTCGTGATCACACCCATGCGCACACGGGCTGTCCATCGAGACCGCATGCCGAGAGGCCTCGCCGCCACACCACACCGAAGCGGTGAAATCCATGCCGAGCACCGCTCGCATGACGAGCAGAGCAACCAGCAGGATGGCGGAAGGTGTTCGGGTCATAGCCGCAGAGTAGAGCCAGAAATCCGGCAAGGCAAACACAAAGCGCGGATCTTCCACGCCATATCACCCCACGACCCCCTCGCCTGACCCTCTCATTCCTTGAGATTCCAGAATCAAGCTCAATGATCAAGCTCAATGCCGGCTCGGTCGCACCCACAAGTATCGAACTCTCTCAGACCACCACCACCATCGTGTACCCATCCCACCCCTTCGCACCCACGGTCTGGATCGCCGTTGCCATCACCCGTCGATCCGTCTTGAGCATCTCGTACATCCGGCGCACACCCTGGACGCTCTCATCGTTGGTCTCCGCATCCACAATGCGCCCGTCGCGGACCGTGTTGTCCACGATGATCATGCCACCCGGACGACTGAGACGAATACTCGCGTCCAGATACTCGGGAATCCGCGCCTTGTCCGCATCGATGAACACGAAATCAAAGGGTGCCTGCCCCGACGCACCACGCTCACCAGAATCCAGCATCGCCTCCAGCGATGCCAGCGCATCACCCTCACGCACCTCAACCCGATCCGCGTACCCCGCGTGCTCAATATTCCTCCGAGCAACCGCGGCGTGCTTCGCCATCACCTCAAGCGTCAGAATCCTTCCCTCGCTAGCAAGACCGGCAGCCAGGCAGATCGTGCTGTACCCGCCGAGCGTCCCAATCTCCAACACATTCCGGGCACCGAGCGCCCGCACCAGCAGCATCAACTGCATCCCGTGCATCGCCGACACTCGGATATCCGGCAGCCCGGCCGCGGCACTCTCCGCCACGGCGAAGTCGAGCGACGCCTTCAATCGCTCATCAATGAGCAGGTGATCCACGGCGTAGGCATCCACAACGGCAGTCTTATCGGTGTCGTGAGTCGTCATAAAGAAGTTTGTATCTCCGTTTGAAGGGTGAAGCAGGGTTGCCCCGCAGAAGAATGGCTTTTCTTGCAAAACAGGAACCGTTCTGGCCAAACAGGGCTAGACACCCAAAGTGACCGCAGGTATCTTAACGACTTAATGAGACTGCGTCTCAATCGCATTGGAGAAACGCTGGCATCTCCCGAGAACCCTGGAACCCGACGCGCCCGGCCCACTCGCCGGAACGGATCCAGAACTCGAAAACAGGCCGGCCATCCCTAAGGACCGGGCTCTACACCCGGCTCACCTTGAGGAGAAGCAGAGATGTTTCGTTCCGTCTTTGTCGCGAGCCTCGCGCTCGCTGGGATTTCCCACACCACCGCCTACGCGGACTTCATCGCCCCCGACGCCGACACTTACGGCTGGGATCGCGGCGTTTCCGAATTCTCGACCTACGCCGAGTGGGATGTATTCACATCCCCGACCGGACCCAACACCCCCGATGTCGGCTTATTCTTCGGCGGACCACTCCCCGATGGAGCACCCGCCTTCAACGCCTTCGACTCCGGCGCACCCGACAGCGGTTCCTTCGTCACCGGTGGCGGCAACATCTATTCCTTCTCCGGAATCGTGAAGCCCCAGGTCGATTTCGGCGGCTACAACCTCGGCGACAACTCCCAGACCGTCGTCCTCCTGCAGGTCCGCACGCTCGGCACCGAATTCGATGCGAACACCGTGTTCCTCAACGGATCGATCGCCCCAACCAGCATCGTCGAACTCGCTCGCGAAGACCTCGGCGGCTTCGGCGGCGCACAAGTGGACACCCTCTTCCGCTTCGATCTCTCCGGGAACACCGACAGTTACTCCATCAACTTCGATGCCCTCGGCAGCTCGATGAGCCTTGATCGCATCGCCCTGGACACCTTCACGCATGTCCCGACCCCGGGCGCGAGCATGATCCTCGGCCTCGCCGGGCTCGCCGCGATCCGCCGTCGTCGCTGAACCCCATGTCCTTGCCCGCTGGGCCGTCGCTCCGCATCCGTGCGCGATCGCGACGGCTCGGCTTTTCTGAACGCCGAGGTGGCGGGGAGCGCGTCGGGCGGCTCTGTCTCGTTGACATCCGTTCCGTACCCCGCCGCCAAGGCTTTTTTGCCACAACACCATGCCGCGAACACCACACAACCGCGACGCGTTCACGCTCGTCGAACTCCTCGTCGTCGTCGCCGTCATCGCCCTCCTGATCGGGATCCTCCTGCCCGCGCTCGGCGCCGCGCGCCAGGCCGCCCAAACCCTGGAGGCCACCGTCGCCGCGAAAACGCTCATGCAGTCCTACAGGCTCTACGCGAACGACCACGATGACCTCGTGCTCCCGGCGCACCTCACACCAACCCAGGCCGCCTCCGGATTCTTCGATGAGTTCGGCAACGAGATCTCTCCACCAACCAGCCAACGCTGGGTCTACCGACTCGGACCGTACTTCGATTTCGCATGGGCCGGAACCACACACATCGGCAGCCGCGCCGACCTGCTCGAACAACGCGACCAGATCCTCGCGCAACCGTTCGGCATCCAGCAATGGTCCTACGAGGTTAGTGTCTTCCCATCCTTCGGCATCAACCGGCGCTACATCGGGGGAGACTACCGCCGGCAGGACTGGATCGACCAGCGCCATCATGTACGCCGCATGGCCGACGCGTTCCAGGCATCGAAACTCATCGCGTTCGCCTCAGCGCGCTTCAATGTCGGTTCGACCCGTGTCGACGGATACATCGAGATCGACCCGCCTCCACTCGGCGCTCGCTTCGACTCGGACGCCTCGACAGCCTCGCCCGCCACCGCCTTCGGCCATGTCGACCTCCGCTACAACAGGCACGCGGCGGTCGGATGGATGGACGGGCACGCCAGCACGCTCGATGAACAGGGAATCACCGACCGACGCAACTGGTCCAACCCCGCGAGAAAATCCGGTGATGTGAACTGGGAACCCTGAAGCACAACCAACTCGTCGCATCGCACGCGAAGGTCCACACATGAAACAGGCCAGTAACGCCACGCAATCTGAAATCAATCACTTCTGCGAAGCCGCCTCGGCGGTCTACTTCACGGTCGCCGCCTCACACGCCGCGCGAACCGGCGAGATGCTGCTGCTCCCCGACCTCCTGGAACCCACACAACCCATCCCGTGCATGCACCACTTCAGCCCAGACCTCATCACCGAGGCAGAAAGATTTCTGCTCCGCCTCGGCATGATCGCCAAACGACCCTCTTGATAAGAAAGAGCACCGAACTCCCCCCACACGGGCCCAGAGCGGCCATGCCCTCGTGGTAGGACAGTTTCAACCAGCCATACCCCAGCGCGGTTGAACTCAGATGACTCGGTCCGCTACCTTGTTTCCCATGCCCAGAGAACGCTGGTTCGGTGACTATCGCTCGGTCGGAACCGTGGATTGGCCGGAAGACCTCCAGCATGATTTACGAACCGAACGCCGCGGCCTGTTCCGGAAGATGGTGCTCTGGCCGATCCTGACTCTCCCTCCGCTGGTTGGCAGCATCATTCTCAATGCCAACAGTTTTCTCAACTCCTGGTCACCCCAACTCTCCCTTCTCACTTGGGTCGCTCTCGGGTTGAGCCTCGTTCTCTTCGCGTTCGGGCTGATGCGATGCTACCTCGCTTGGATCCGCCGCCAACTCATCCGACGAGCGTTGCGATCACCACAACTCGAACGGTTCGAACTCGCCCCGGGCATCATCGACGACATCCTGCTCGCACACGCGCAGACAGCCGATCATCCGACAGCCGATCCGCTCGAAGGCACGCCGCGCGAAGTGCTCATCGCTCCGAAACCAAAACTGCTCGTCTTCGTCCCCGACTGCCCCACATCCCCCTTGACGCCCGTGACCATCCAGACGGTCTCAAAGGCCCAAAGTCTTGACACCTCGGTCGACGGCCACACCCTCCCCCTGACAACCGAAGAACTGCGCGAGCTGCGCAAGCACCGTCGTAATTGTCTCATGGTCCTGCCTATCAGCCTCGTCTTGGTTGCTGTTTTCGTGTTGGCCTTGAACTACGCGACGAAAGCCCTGACCTCGAGTGCCCCGATGTCGTTCCGAGACTGGAAAGCCGTGATAGCAACAGGATGCTTTGCAATCGGGCTTCTGTACATCTTTTTCGTGGAAGTCCCCTCAAAGCTCAAGCGCGCGAAACTCGTCGGCAAGGACATCACCGCTGGCCATTGCGATCTGCTTGACGGCGAAACCGCTCTCGATGAACTCAGCGATGCCCCCCTCCGAACAAAGATTTCACTCGATATCCCCCCCACCATCGTCCGCCGCCTCCCCCACTCCAAACTCTGGTGGCAGCTCGACGACACCCCGGCCCCATGGCGGCGCTTCACGGACTGATCCGTACAACCGCCGCGCCTCCACACCAGCGTTGCGCAGAATCCGCTGCCCCTTCACCTGCACCGCACGCGACTGCGAAGACAACCAACCGGCAAACGCCTCCTCCACCGCACTCCCCTCGTGACGCAAAGCAGGCAACGCCGTCCGCGTCGCTAAAAGGTTCAGGTGCGATGATGAGACGCGGCCAGCGTTCATAAGTCTTTCATGTGAGCGAATAACCCAGAGAGCATAGGGATCACCGAATCCAGAATTCGCCTGAACACCGCAACCAGATGCAAAACGGCACTCTGGAGACCGCTAAGCCACGCATTGGCGATTTCGACGACACGCCGAAAGCGTCCTCCTGCATCCGACGCACGGGATCGGCCACCTCATCGGCGATCGCCGGTTCATGCACTGAAACTCAAAAACAGAACCGGCATCAACAGAACCCGAAAGGCTTAATCAGCCGAACGGCTTGGCTTCGTCACCCGGTGACACCCCAAACGACCGCATCGCGAGCACCGCAGCAGCACACTCTTCCCAACCGATGCCGCACCAATCCGAATGCCGCGCCGACCATAAGGCTGCCGGTATCCACATCGCAGACAGCGTAATTCCCACCCCGGAGCCCGACGCTCTTCCTGATCACGCACGCCACGATCGCTTGCATCCATTTGATTGCCTCCGATCATTCGGGTCGGAACTCACCCTTCCCGTCCTTCAACAGGTCAAACAGCGGCCAGAGCGGGCAAAAATCATCCCCTGGCCCGAACGGCATGTGCGCAATCCGTACTATCGAACCGTCCGCTTCACGATGAAACGACGATACCCCCGGATGAGGACGCCCGGATTCATCGGCGTACCCCATGGCTCGCGCAAACCCGGTCCCCGCCCCGCTCACACACCGGTAATTCCATCCGCGCTCGTCCCGAAACGCCTTGACGACTTCAGGGGGATCGTTGCTGCACAGCACAAACGCACACCGGCGCTCGAGATGTGCGACATAGCCGCGAAAACCGTCCGCCCAGAGGGTGCAGTAGTTGCAGCCGCGCCCCATGTTGTGCACCAGCAACAGATCGTCTTGGTCACCAAACAAGGCACTCAGCCGAACGGGATCGCCATCCAGATCCAGCAGTTCCCAATCGTCAACCCGTTCCGGCCCCGCCGCACGAACCGCCTTGAGCAGATCCGCCTTGGCTTTCGCCACGCCCTCGTACGCCTCTCGAACGCTGATCGTCGCCATCTGCTCCTCCTTCAGTGCCGAACACCCAGTATACGCCCGCACCCCCAGAACCTATGCGCGTGATGACTTGAGCAACGAACGCACTCGCCGACGGATCACCGGAAGCACATCCGCTTCAAACCACGCGTTTCGCTTCAACCACATATTGTTCCGGGGCGAAGGGTGAGGAAGAGCCGCCCACTTCGGGAGCAACTGGGCATTCGACCGAACCGCCTCCGTCACCGAGCCGAACCGATCCGACAGGTACCGCTCAAACGCGTACCGACCAAGGCACACCGTCAATTCCACCGCCTCAAAGCCGGCCAGAAACCTCTCGTGCCACTCCGGTGCGCACTCCGGGCGCGGGCGCAGATCACCGCTCTTCCCAGTACCGGGATAACAGAACCCCATAGGCAAAATCGCCACCAGTTCCGGGTTATAAAACTCCGCGTCGGACAACTCCAACCACTCCCGAAGCCGCTGCCCGCTCCGATCGTCCCACGGCACGCCGCTCTCATGCGCCGCGGCACCGGGTGCCTGACCGATCAGAAGCAATCGCGAGGATCGCGACCCCTGAAGAAGTGGCCTGCACCCAAGCACCAGATCCTTCTCGCAGATCCGGCACTCCCGGGCACGCTGCATCAGGATCTCAAGTGGAACCGACACGACAAACCATCCGTTGCTCGAGACCAGAACCTCAAACAAACTCCGCCGAAATCTCAGAAATCATACGCCGCACATCATCCGCGACGATCGGCGCTGGCATCGGCGTCGAGGCCAGCGCACGCTCTCTATACCAATCAATCAACACCCGAACCGCTGCGGGGGTCCCTTCGGAAATCAAACGCATACTGAACCGCTCGAAATCTCGCTCGCCGATCTGCTGCGCAACCAATACCTGTGGCCCGCGATGCCGGGGATCCTCCTTGATCTGGTCGTACAACCCCAGCACCACCTCCTGATCACCTTCGATGACCTGGAAGAAGAACTGCGCATCGAACCAGATGCAACCGGATATCTGCAGCCGGCGATTCTTCTGCATCGCCGGGAGCACAATACGGTCCACGATCTCGTCATCCGTAAGCGACTTCGCCCGATGACTGGCATACGCAAGATGAAACAGCACTTCGCGTTCACTCATCGGCACACTGCTCTCTTTCGAAACGCCTGTTTCTCACAAGCGCCCACACCAGCACCGATCCATTTCGATCCGGTGCACCGATGGGACACACAGCACACGCCGTGCCCCCCCCCTGCGGAGCCACTCCAAACGCGAGCGGAACCCCCGGATACATCGATCTCAACAACGATCTCTTCGCGATGCAACGCTTGGTCACGGAACCCAAATCCGCAACCGAAGCACCCCACCCCCCCGGAACCCGGGGCAACCATATCCATATGACAGATACCATCAGCCGAAACCCGAGCACCCGCCGACGAAGACCTGCCTCCAACGCCTCCGCGATTCTCAATCGGTTCGGGTTTCAAATAGTCACGCTCGCAGAAGAAGGCGGGCACCCATCGTCTCGATAAGCACCATGGTCCTCCCCTGACAGCGTCGACAGGAGACCCCCCGAGTATCGCGACCGCTCTCCTCGAAGTCAAAACCAAGCGACCAACGCCAAGCCCACTCCCCCGCCAACACAGGGAATTCCTCGTCGCGACCCGATCCGCCTCCCCGGGCGCGTATCCTGTGGCCACAACTATGAACCGCATCTCAATCATCTGGAACCGACTGCGCGCCACATTCTGGTTCCTGCCGTCCATCATCACCGCGTCCGGTGCTCTTCTCGCCATTCTCTTCATACACCTCGACGCACAGGGCCTCGCCGACCCCCTCCCCGATTGGCCACTGCTCTTCGATGCCAGCCCCGACGGTGCCCGCGTAATGCTGTCCACCATCGCCGGGTCGATCATGACCGTGCTCGGGGTGGTCTTCTCGATGATCCTCGTCACGCTGTCGCTGGCCGCCAGCCAGTACTCCTCACGGATCATCCGAAACTTCATGCGAGACCGCGCCACCCAGTGCACACTCGGGGCCTTCGCCGCGATCTTTGTCTACTGCCTCATCGTGCTTCGGGTCATCCCTTCCGACCGCGACGAGGCATTCGTCCCGATCCTCGCCGTCACCTTCGGGGTCCTCTTCTCGCTCGGCGGCGTGGGCGTCATCATCTTCTTCATCCACCACATCGCCTCGTCCATCCAGGCTTCCAGCGTCATCGCCGCCGCCAGCTCCGCCACACTCGCCGCCATCGATCGACGCTTCCCCCCACTCGAACAGTCAGCCCAGCACCACGCCCCCTCGCCACCCGACTTCGACCAGGCGCTCTGGCACCCCATCCAAACCGATCGGCACGGGTACATCCAATCCGTCAACTTCGCGGCACTCCTCGGCGCGGCCAAGCAACTCGATGCCGTCATCCGCATCGAACGATGCATCGGCGACTTCGTCGTCACCGGCGACACCATCGCGTCCGTCGCCTCCGACCCGAGACCCAACCAGGCCGCCAGCTCCAAACTCCGCGCCGCGTTCACACTCGACGCCTGTCGCACGGTTGAGCAAGACCCCGCCTACGGCATCCAACAGATCGTCGATATCGCCCTGCGTGCGCTCTCCCCCGGGATCAACGACGCCAACACCGCCATCATGTGCATCGACCACCTCAGCGCCTGCCTCGCCAGACTCGCCGTCCGGGCAGACCCGCACCCCGCACTCCCCGTCGGGGAACAGCCCCAGCTCCTCTGTCGCGACCCGAACTTCGCGACCATGCTCGATGCCGCCTTCGACCAGATCCGCGAAAGCGCCGAGGGCAACGCGAAGATCCTGAACCGGCTGGTCGAGGCTGTAGACACCGCCGCCCGGCTCACCGACCAACCCGAACGCCGTCGTGCCCTGCAAGCCAAACTGACCGACCTCGACGAGTCCATCGAGCACAGCATCGAGTCCTCCACCGATCTCGATCGCCTCAAAGATCGGGTGTCGAGAGCACGCCAAATATTCGTGGTTTCCGGCTGATCCACGGGTACATTGAACACCATGGAGAACACGCGCCCGCCACGCATCCAACGATTCGGTGACCGCCTCGCGCTCGGTCTTCTCCGTTTCGCCGAGTCCATATCCACGCACGATGTCGCCATCCCGTGGCATCAACAGGTCCGATTCCCCGACCGCTGCACCAGATGCGCCCGCCACAACCCCGATACCACTTTCACCGCCACCTACACCAGGCCCTCTCCACTCAATGTTGCGTTCGGCCTGGCCCTCCCCTCCCACCGCAAGCGCATCACCGCTCCCGTGTGTACCGCCTGCCACGCCGAGTGCGTCCGCCGACGCCGCCTCCAGCGATTCATCCCATTCCCACTCCTCGCGACGCTCATCCTCAGCGGGATGTACGCGGCGTCACTGCTTCGGCCATTCGCCCCCACGCTCAGCGTTGTCATGAGCATCGCAGCTGTCCTCGGCTCGGTCACGATCGCCATCGCGGTCAGCATCGCGATCGGAGACCCCTTCCCGACCAGCCAGGGCAAGGATGATCTGACCTTCCACTTCAAATCCCCCGATCTCGCCCACGACTTCGCCGTGGCGAACAACCTTGAGGTCACCGAACCGGAACCCATCCCCGATCTCGCATTCCCTTCCGAATGCGATCAATCCGATGCCGAGGATCCCCATACCCCCTGATCCGCACACGGCCCCCCTTGGGATCGACTCACGCGATCGGCAACTCCTCGACCACCTTGCCCTTTTTCGCTCGCCGGTGCCCCGCCTTCATGTTCACGATCTCCACGCACAGCGCGAACGCCATCGCGAAGTAGATGTACCCACGCGGCAGGTGCTGCCCCGCGCCATCCGCCACCAGCAGCACACCGATCAACACCAGGAACGCCAGAGCCAGCGTTTTCATCGTCGGATGCTTCTGCACGAACCGCGCAATCGGCCCCGCGAAACCAATCATCACCCCAATCGCCAGCACCACCGCCGTCGCCATGATCCAGTAGTTGCTGGTCATCCCAACCGCCGTGATCACCGAGTCGATCGAGAACACCAAGTCCAGCAACAGGATCTGCACCAGCACCCCGCCCATCGTCACCGCCTGCTTCTTCAGACCGGGACGGGCATGCGGATCGTCTTTGTGCGCCCCACCCTCATCCACCATGTGATGGATTTCCTTCGTCGCCTTGGCGATCAGGAACAAACCGCCCGCAATCAGGATCAACGACTTGCCCGACAATTCGATACCCAGCACCGTCGCGAACGGCTCGGTCAACTGGATGATCCAGAACGCCGCACCGAGCAACGCAAGCCGCATCACCATCGCCAGCAGCAGACCAATCGTCCGAGCCCTCGCCTGACGCTCCTCCGGCAGCTTCGCCGCGATGATCGCGATGAACACCACATTGTCGATCCCGAGCACGACCTCGAGCGTCGTGAGTGTCAACAGCGCAATCAGCCCCGCCCCGCTCCAGAACGCCACCTCCGCAGGAGCACCGGAACCCGCCTCAGTCGAAGCAACCAACAACGGCAACATGAAGTCGATCATGCCCTGAGGATACCAGTCCGCCGTGAAACCAACCTCATCCGGGGCATCGAATCCGTACCCACCCCGGTTACAGTGCGGTTATGAAGAAACTTCACCCCGCCCGCGTTGCCGCCCTCGCCATCTGCTCCCTGCTGGCCACCCAGACAGCCACGGCCACCGAGCCATCCATCAGCGAACAAATCTCCGCGATCTTCGCCACCCAAGAGGACGGCGCCACCCTGCGGGAACTGACCGAACAACTCGACAAACTCCCCCCTACACCCGAAACCGCCTACGCCCGCGCCACGACCCGATTCCTCATGGCCTTCGAGGGCCTCCTCCAGGGCGCCCACCGCCACGGCTTCCTCCAGACCTTCAACGAAGTCGGCCCGATGATGTCGCGACGCATGCAAATCATCTCCTGGACCGCCAACGACAACCCCGCCGAAACCACCCCCCAACTCATCAACATCGCCCTCAAGAGCTTCATTATCCAACTCGCCGACGCCGAACGCGTGCTCGCCGAAATCGACGGCGACTTCAAACTCGAAATCGAGATCCCCGCCATCCGATTCGACATCGACGCCGACGGCAAGGCCTCCTCCGCCGAGAGCCTCCGCTCACTCTTCGCACTCATGCCCCAGATCGGACGCTGGGACCCTGGGCAGCGCCGAACCGTCTGGCAACCGCTCGTTCCCGAAGATCTCGTCGTTGCCTTCGATCGCGGCGACGCCGAGTGGATGCGCGGCTACTGCCACGCCCTCTCCGGATTCTCCGAACTCATCCTCGCCCACGACTACACCGACTGGTTCGACCGCACCGGATTCGTGCTCTTCCCCAAAGCCGTCACCACCCACGACTCCCTCCCCGGAACCACATGGTTCATCGAGTCCATGTTCGGCGCACGGGAACCCGCCCCCTTCGACCTCACCGATATCCTCGCGATGATCGGAAACTTCCAGATGCCGGTCACCGAACCCGAACGCATGACCCGCGCCCTCGAGCACTTCCGCAAAACCGTCGACCACGCCCGCGCCATGTGGGAGCACTACGACACCGAAACCGACGACGACCGCGAATGGATTCCCAACCCCAACCAGACCGCCGCCTTCCACGAGGTCGAAGTCAGCTTCGGCATGCGCGATGCCTGGCTCGCGCTCATCGATGAGGCCGATGCCGTCCTCAACGGCAAGAAACTCCTTCGCTTCTGGCGCGGCGACGGCAGCAAGGGCATCGACCTCGTCGCCGTCTTCACCGAACCCCGCGATTTCAACCTGCTCTACTGGATCCAGGGCTCCGCCGCGACCCCTTACCTGCGCGAAGGCGAGTTCACCGCGCCCGGAACCTGGGCGCAGATCCGGCGCCTCACCGAACGCCGCTACTTCCGCTTTTCATTCTGGTTCAACTGATCTCGCAACGACCCTGTCCAGAACGGCGCGAGCCACTCAAGAACAAACAACTCACCCTAGGCTGGAGCCAGACCGCTCAACGGAAGAATCACCCAGCCAGCGAAGGCAAATCGCAGCGGATACCGAAGCGTCGATGACCCCCCAAAACAAGCGACAACCGAGGCCAATAACCCCTCACAGTTCGTGCAAGTTCTAAGGGTTCATCCCGAGGATTTCTGCATTCCTGCAGGCTCGATAAGACACCGATCGCTTCGCGTCGATGATTCCCGACTGGAATTGGTTGTCGGCACACTTCTCTTGGTGGTCGGGTTATGCACAGGCTCAGTGATACGCACAATTCAAAACCCGAGAAGGGAAGGCCCTGCCGAGTGCGTTTCCGCGTGATCTCCACCACCTTGGCGTCACTCGGCATTGGTCTCGCGGCAACCATCGCCGCGTCGATGGGCGCGCGACAGGAAGTGCTCGATGAAGCCAGCGCACGCTTCGATCGCCTCAACGAACGACTCGCCGAAGAAACGGCACGGCGCGTCAACCAGACACGCTACGGCCTGTACGGTGCCCGCGCCCTGTTCGCCGCGAGCGAAGAAGTCGAGCCACAAGAGTTCGCAGCCCATGTCGCCGCGCATGACCTCGAAGACGAATTCCCCGGCTCAATCGGCTTCGGCCTGATCGAACGCGTCCACCGAGAAGACCTCGATCAGTATGTCCAAGGCGTCAGGGACGCCGGTGAACCGGGTTTCTCCGTGTACGGGATCGCTGACGAATCTTCTCCACTCGCCAGCAGACCCGACCTGTTCGTGATCCGCTACTGCTTCCCCCGCGAACGCAACGCGAGCGCCTGGGGGCTGGATATCGGTTCCGAGACCGAACGCCGCCTGGCCGCCGAGCGAGCCGTCCGGACCGGAGAGGCCGCGATCTCCGGACGGATCAGCCTTGTCCAGGACGGAAAACGCCAAACCGCGTTCCTCTACTACCTTCCGATCTACACCAACGGCACCGACACCTCGTCACCCGAACTCCGCGAGCGCCACCTCCTCGGACTCGCCTACGCACCGATCATCCTGAACGAAGCGCTCGCCGGAACGACCGAAGCACTCGAAGGCAACCTCCGCTTTGAGATCTTCGATGGCACAGACACAACACCGGATCGACTCTTGAGCGATTCCGAAGCACATCTCGCCTACACATCAAGCAACGCCACCGACGGTGATTACACCAACCATGCCTTCGTGGCCAGAACCCCTCTGGAGATCGGCGGGCGCGCCTGGACCCTGATCGCCACTTCAACACCAGCCTTCGAAGCATCCATCGACTACACCACCCCGATCCTCATCGCCGCAGGCGGCGGGCTCCTGAGTCTGCTCGGAGCAGGATTCGTACTCTCGATGGTGACCAGCAGACACCGCGCCCTCGCGCTGGCCGAAGGCATGACCAGCGATCTCGAACGCGCAAAGGTGCAGGCCGAAGCCGCCAACCGCGCCAAGAGTGCCTTCCTCGCCAACATGAGCCACGAGATCCGCACCCCGATGAATGCCATCATCGGCATGAGCGAGCTCCTGCTCGACGACCGGCTCTCGCCCGGGCAGCGGAACTACGCCCAGACCGTACTGGAAGCAGCCGAATCGCTGCTCTCGATCATTAACGAGATCCTCGATTTCTCCAAGATCGAAGCCGGCCATCTCGAACTGGAATGCATCGACTTCGATCTGCGGGAAGAGATCGTCGACATGCTCCGCACGCTGGCCACCCGGGCCCACCGCAAGAAAGTCGAGCTGGTCTGGCAGGTCGACTCCGATGTACCGGCCCGCGTCCGGGGTGATCCTGTGCGGCTGCGGCAGGTGCTGCTCAACCTGGTCGGGAACGCCATCAAGTTCACCGAAAAGGGGGAAATCGCTGTCACCGTCACCCTGCAGTCGCAGACCGACACGCACGTGCGGCTGCACTTTTCGGTTCGTGACACAGGCATCGGTATTCCCTCGACCAAGCTCAAGCGGATCTTCTCTGCGTTCACACAGGCCGACACGTCGACCACCCGACAATACGGCGGTACCGGCCTGGGGCTGACCATCTCCTCCCGGCTGGTCGAGGCGATGGGAGGGCAGATTCAGGTCGACAGCGTGGTCGGCGAGGGGAGCACGTTCCACTTTACCGCCGAACTCGGCTGGACTGAAACACCAACACCACCAGAAGCGCTGCAGGACTGGCCCGACCTGCACAACGAACCGGTGCTGGTCGTTGACGACAATGCCACCAATCGCCACATCCTCCAGGAGATGCTCGAGAGCTGGGGCATGCAGGTCGAAACCGTCGAGGGAGGCCCCGAGGCCATCGAATGGCTGAACGACATTGTGCTACATCAACGACGTCTGCCACTGCTCCTCAGCGATGTGCATATGCCCGACATGGACGGCTTCATGCTGGTCGAACGGCTCCGACGCAGCGCGGCGACGCGTGATGCAGTCGTGATTCTGCTGACGTCCGGCGGACGACCGGGCGATGCCCAGCGGCGCCGCAACCTCGATATTGCCGCTCACATCATGAAACCGGTCAAACAGTCCGAACTGCTTGACGCCATCATGCTCGCGGTCGGCAAACCGCGCACGGCCGCTGCAGCCCCGGAAAGTGACGAGCAGGAGCTGGAGAAACTTCCTCCGCTCGATATCCTCCTTGCCGAGGACGGAAAGGCGAATCAGCGGCTCGCAGTCGCTCTGCTAGAGCGATGGGGACATACGGTCACCGTCGCCGCCAACGGTCGACTTGCCGTGGAAGCCTGGCAGGATGGCCACTTCGACCTGATCCTCATGGACGTTCAGATGCCGGAACTCGACGGACTGGCCGCGACCAGAATGATCCGCCAGCGCGAGGAGGAACAAGGGGGGCACATCCCGATCGTCGCC
>JBICHT010000026.1:0-22028 GCA_043101125.1 Phycisphaerales bacterium JB050
TCTTGTCGACTTTGCCCGCACGCTGATCTCTCACGGCTTCGAACTGGTCTCGACCGGTGGAACCCATCGCACTCTGCAAGAGGCGGGACTGGCGGTCATCGCCATCGACCAACTGACCGGCTTCCCCGAAATGATGGACGGTCGGGTCAAGACTTTGCACCCCAAGGTGCACGGCGGCATCCTCGCCCGACGCGACCTCGCCGACCATATCGCCTCCATGAACGAACACGACATCGCACCGATCGACCTCGTCTGCGTGAACCTCTACCCGTTCGAGCAGACCATCGCGCGCACGGGCGTGACCGAACCTGAGGCCATCGAACAGATTGACATTGGCGGCCCCTCGATGGTTCGCTCGGCGGCGAAGAACTTCGCGAGTGTCGCGATCGTGACCGACCCTGCTCAGTACGCATCCGTCGCCGATGATCTCGAAGCGAACGGTGGGCAAACCTCGCTCGCGATGCGCCGCACGCTCGCCGTCGCGGCCTTCGAACGCACGAGCACCTACGACCGGGCGATCTTCAACTATCTTTCCGGATCCAATGACCCGGAGAACCGTGATCAGTCTCAGAACGCGTTCCCGAACACCATGGAACTGCGGTATTCGCTGAAACAGGAACTGCGTTACGGCGAGAACCCGCACCAACGCGGCGCGGTGTACGCCTCGGCACAGGCCTCCGAGATGATCGATCTCGTGAATGCCCGCCAACTCGCTGGCAAGGAACTGAGTTACAACAATTTGAACGATGCCGCGGGCGCTCTTGCCGTCACCCACGATCTTTCGCTCGCGTTTCCCAAGCAGGTCGGTGCCGCGGTGATCAAACACACCAACCCGTGTGGTGTCGCCGTGGCTACGGATACCGTGAAGGCGATTGAACTCGCTTTCACCGGTGACCCGCTGGCGGCGTACGGCGGGATTCTGTCGATGAACGCGCCGATGAACGACGAGGCGGCCTCCTGGCTGACCGAACACGCGTCCTTCTTCGAGGTCATTCTCGCACCAGCGTATGTGGGCAACAGTGCCTCTATCCTCAGTCAGCGATGGAAGAATGTGCGATTACTCGAACTGCCTTCTGGTGGCACTACGGCTGCTCCGGCGCGCGTGAAAAGCATCCCCGGTGGCTTGCTTGTGCAGGACGCGGATGCTGCGATCCCTGATCCGACCGCGTGGACACACGGCGCAGGCCCCAAGGCGGATGAACGCACCCTCCAGGCCGCCGCACTCGTCTGGCTCGCGTGCAAGCATCTCACCTCGAACGCGATCGCGATCGGCGGGATGGACCGTGCCGGCTCCGGCATCCGGCTGTTTGGTGGTGGCGCCGGGCAGATGGACCGTGTCGCGAGTTGCGAATTGGCGATCCGAAAAGCGGGCGATCTCACGATGATTGAGCATCCGATCGCCGCGTCCGACGCGTTCTTCCCCTTCGCGGACGGCCCAGAGCGCCTGATCGATGCGGGCGTGAAAATGCTCGTCCATCCTGGCGGCTCAAAGCGCGACGAAGACACCTTCAAACTTTGCGAAGAGCGCGGCGTGACCTGCATGTTGACAGGAGTGCGCCACTTCCGGCACTGAACAGCGCATTATTTTCCAAGAG
The DNA here is from genome assembly GCA_043101125.1 of Phycisphaerales bacterium JB050. Taxonomy (GTDB): domain Bacteria; phylum Planctomycetota; class Phycisphaerae; order Phycisphaerales; family UBA1924; genus JANSXG01. The sequence continues at coordinate 1,596 of JBICHT010000026.1, forward strand.
CGATCTCACGCTCTCGTGCACGGAGCACCGAAGCGTAGATGACCGGGTTGACCACCACCGCCATGATCAGGCTGACGATGAACACGCCCCATCCCGCCGAGGCACTCACCAACAGCCCGGCGACCAGAGAAGCGATCAGAACCGCGGCCACTGAACAGGTGATCAGCAGCGCGATCCCGCTGGAGTGAAGCGCCGGATCCGCCGGCGCTCCCTCGGGCGATATGTTTGCAACGCGGGCGGCATCGGTGTCCCCGTACACATCCTCCGCATCGCGGCGTTTACGGACCGGCTCTGCTCGTGAGCCCTGTTGTCTGTCGAGAGTGCGGTTTGGTTCGGAGAGAGGCGGCATTGGAACGCTCCTTCGGTCGCTGGATTTTTGGGTTGCTCGGTGTGCTAACACTGTGAGTATCGCTCGGTACACCGCGATCTCGATGAAGCGCGTATGAAAGCGTGTTCACAAACGGATCGGCGCGTGCACCAGATCGGTGCCCCGACTGTCTCGCCCGAAAGTTTTTAGGGGTTCCCCCGGTCAAGCCGGGTATGATGAAACGGATCCTCCCTCACGCCGGGGGAGCTGAGGGGTGCAGCGCGTGAGAGTATTGATCATCGAAGACAATCCGAAGATGGCGAACGCCATCCAGTCTGGCCTGAACGAGAACGGCTTTGCGGCCGATGTCAGCAACACCGGTTACGAGGGCGAAGATCTGGCTGCCGTCGAACCGTACGATGTCATCATCCTCGACCTGATGCTGCCCGATCGCGACGGGATCGAGATCTGCCGCAACCTCCGGCGTCGCAAGGTCAACACGCCGATCATCATGCTCACCGCCCTGTCCTCGACCGACGACAAAGTCACGGGTCTCAATGCCGGAGCCGACGACTACATCGCCAAACCCTTTGAGTTTGAAGAACTCCTCGCGCGCATTCGTGCGATGCTGCGACGAGGCGAAGCCACGGAATCGCGTGTGCTCAAGTGTGACGACCTCGAACTCGACCTGTACACCCGCCGAGCCACACGGGGCGATGAGACCTTCGAACTCTCGAACAAAGAGTACGGACTGCTCGAATACCTGATGAGAAATCAGAACCGCGTGCTCTCCCGGACTCAGATTGGCGAGAAGGTGTGGGACATGAACTTCGAACCGTCGAGCAATGTCATCGATGTTTACATCTCTTCGCTGCGCAAGAAGATCGACCGCGGGTTCGAACGGGAGTTGATCCACACCATCAAGGGAGCGGGGTATCGCTTCGGCGTGATGGAGGGCGCGGTGGGTGGGTGAACCACCACGCGAACAGCCCAAGCGCCTCATCACCCTGCGGCTCCGCCTGACGCTGTGGGTCATGGTGATCTCTGCGGTGGTGCAGTTGACGGTCGCGTTCGTCGGCCTGCTCTTCCAAGCGAACTCCGTTCGCAGGCTGTACGACGATCAACTCAAGTCGCGTGCCGGAAAGATCATCGAGTCTCTGCCTTTGAACCCGGGCGATGTGCCTGTCGGACAGCTTCAACAGCTGGCCCAGCTGAGCTCTCTTCAGGTCTTCTTCGACCGGGTCCGCATAGCCGTGTTCGACATGGATATGAACCCGGTCGCCTTTGACCCGATGATGCCGCCTCCGGATCGACCAAAGGCGGTGCAGCAGGCGATCGCAACCGGTACGGGCGCGTTTTCAGACTGGACCCCAGTCGCGACGATCGGAGACAACAAAACATACGAGGCCAACCGCACCTATGCTCATCCTATCGTGGCCGGAGAGGCCGGCCCCCCGGGGCTTGTCCTCTGGATCGCGACTTCCGATGAATACGCCGACCAACGCGTGCGATCGGTCCGGTGGGCGGTCACACTGACCACGCTCGCGGGCATGTTGGGAAGCGCGATCGCCGGATGGTTCATCGCGGGCATCGCGGTTCGACCGATCGAACAGATCCGCTCTGCCGTACGGAATATCACGCCTGGCCACACTTCGATGGAGTCCTCGGATGAGTACGAAGACCCTGAGGTGACGCGTCTGCGCGGCGAACTCGACGAGGCCGTCGCCCGAATCGAAGCTGGCTACGCCGCCTACGGTCGATTCATCGCGAATGTTTCCCACGAACTCAAGACCCCCATCGCCGTCGCGCTGACCGAATCGCAAGTCCTCCTCAACAACGAACAACTGGACCGGAAGGCCCGCGACTTTGCCGAGAGCATCGCTGAAGAAATGAGCCGCCTCGGTCGCCTGGTCGAAAGCTTCCTCACGCTCACGCGCGTGCGCGAAGGGAAACTCAAGACAAGCCTCCGGGATTATCCGGTCAATGAGTTGATCATGGACTCGGTCGAACACTGCTGGTCATTCGCTCAGCAGCGTCAGGTCACCCTCTCACCGAATCTCTTGGATGGCGAGGAAACCGCCGAGATCTGCGTGGACCCCGACCTCATGCGAACCGCCATCGACAACCTGATCCGCAACGCCATCCGCTTTTCTCCGGTGGCAGGTCGAGTGGAAATCGTGGCCTCACTCACGGACGATCGAGCGAACGCCGTGATCTCGGTCCGCGATTACGGACCCGGTATCCCGGAGAGTCTCCTGCCAACGATCTTTGATCGGTTCGCACAGTCCGATTCAGAAAAGCGCTCGGGGAGGGGCACCGGGCTCGGACTGGAAATCGCTCAGGGAATCGCCGAGATCCACGAGGGCCACATCACCGTGGCAAACCTCGAGGAAGGTTGCGTCTTCGCACTATCCATCCCGCTCGCGACCGCGGACGACGAGTGCCCGGAACTCTCCAACGAAAATGAATGATTTTTCATAGTCGGTTCATCGGCATCCCACCGATGAAGACGAATGTTGCGATGAATCCGTTCATTCCTTGGTTCCGGGGGTGTCCATTGTGTCCAACCGTATTCTCGCCATTCTTTTTTTGATGATCGCGACCGTGTCGGGATTCCTGCGCTTCAACAGCTCCGCGTACGCGGGTTCGATGCTGCTGACCGTAGTCTTCCTGATCGCCGCCGCCGGGTTCCTCGCGATCCTGTTGCGGATCCTCTCGCTGCATGTCTTGCAGATTGGCGAGTCCATGTCGAACGAGAACAAGACACGATCCGACTGATCCTCTGAGCGACACTCGCTGCACTTTCAATTGAATCCGCGTCCGAGCCGGTTATCGCAAAGATGACCGGCTTTTCATTTTGCCCTCATTCTGACTAGGGATGGCCGGGCGAAACTGTGGGTGTTGTTCGAAAAGAACCCCTTACTCCACCACTCACCGTTCCGGAGGAACACTCATGAACTCCCAGAATCAGAATCACCGAACCCGTCGTTACGCCGCACTCCTCTTCGCGGCTCTGGGCTTGGCAGCCGCCGGCCTCTCAGCCTGCAGCACGATCGAAGGTGCTGGCGAGGATCTCGCACATGTCGGGAACTCGGTCAGCGAAGCCTCTCAGGATGTGCAAGACGACAACTGAACAAGCTTGCACCCAAATCTCCCCCTACCTCACCCATTTTCACCCCTTTGAAAGGACATCCCATGCTTGGTTGGGCAGCCTCATTCTTCATCATCGCCATCATCGCCGCGATCTTCGGTTTCGGAAATATCGCTGGAGGTGCGATGGGAATCGCTCAGGTTCTCTTCTTTATTTTCCTTGTTCTGTTCGTCATCTCGCTTATCATGGGGATCGCCCGTCGCGGCTCCGCCGCGGTCTGAGGGGGAATAGCTCGTTACAGGACCGGAACCCACACCCGGAAGGAACCATCATGTCCACTGACAAAGCCTCACTCACCCGTACGCTGCTCACCTTTGCCGGCGCTCTCACGCTCGGCAGCGCCCTCTCGTTCGGCCTCGCCGGATGCGAAGACGCTGCTGACGACACGAGCGACGCGGTGAAGGATGCCGCGGACGCCACCGAAGATGCTGCCGGAGACGCCGCGGACGCCGTCGGCGATGCCATCGACGACGCTGGCGACGCCATCGACGACGCCACCGACGGCCAGTAATTTCGATTCGATGGGCCCGTATATCGGGGCAGCCCGTCGCTTCAAGATTCTCCGGACCCGTCCGATTTCCATCGGACGGGTCTTTTTTTTCCACTGACCGGGCTATGGTCCACAATCCTGAATTCCAATACTCCACCCGGAAATACGCTCACATGAACGCACACGCCTCGAAGTCCGGTTCCACGCCCTCGCGCTGCCCCTTGAACGCCTTGCTGTTCGGAGCCGGAAGCGGCACCTCCACGGGTGACTTCGGTCTTGCGATTCTCCGTGTCGGCATCGGGCTCTACATCGCGTTCGGGCACGGACACGCCAAAATGTTCGCTGGCGGCACGCTCGGCCCGTCGGAGGGCTTTATTCAAACCACCGCGGATCTGGGGTTTCCTGCGCCGGTCCTGTTCGCCTGGATGGCAGCCTTCACCGAATTCCTCGGGGGCCTCGCGCTCGCGTTGGGCCTCTTCACCCGCCCCGCTGCTCTCGGGCTGGTTGGGACAATGGTGGTTGCAGCCTTCCTAGAACATAAAGGTGATCCTTGGGTAGGAGATCCCAGCAAGGAACTGGCCATGCTCTACATGCTCCCCGCGATAGCCTTTGTTTTCCTGGGAAGCGGGGGATACGGCATCGATGCTGTGCTCCGCAAACGCCTGTTCTGCTCAAGATAATCCGCGCCGATCCATTCGGGAGCCGTGTGGATAACGCGGGCGGTCCTGCGAAATCAGGCGGGGTGGTCCGAGAAGAATGACGGGACGGGGCGAATGCTCGACCCCGGCACGGTTGTGAGCGCTGCGCTCAATCTGTCCCAATTGCGGAAAGACTGTGGACAAAACCCTTGCTTATGGGCAGCCGATTGATAGTGTTATGCGGAACCCTCTGCCTATTGGGGTGGATGGCCGCGTGTTTGGAGAGTGATCCATGAGCCGGCGCGTGCGAGGACGCAAAGCGCAGCAGACCAGAGCCGCTCGTCAGGCAGCCACAGCCGCCGCGGCTGCCGCTCGCTCGGGAAAACCCGCGGTCGGTGTCGGATCCGGCGAACTCGCCACCGCTCTCGACTCCAAGGTGCTGGTCCTGAACAAGCTTTATGTCGCGGTCCGGGTCATCTCGGCCCGCCGGGCGTTCAGCATGCTCTTCCGCGATCTCGCGGAGGTCATTCATGTCCAGGACGGCCAATACCTGAGTTACGATTTTGAATCGTGGGCCGAGGTCAGCGCCCTGCACCGTGAATTCGGTGAGGACGCCAAGCACGACTGGGTGAAGGCCGTGCAGTTCGAGATTGCCGTGCCACGCGTGATCCGGCTGCTGGGCTACGACCGCTTGCCTCGCCAAACGGTCAAACTGAACCGGCGCAATCTGTTTGCCCGCGACCGCAACCAGTGCCAGTACTGCGGCAACCACTTCCCGACCTCGGAACTCTCGATCGACCATGTCCACCCCCGTTCTCAGGGGGGTGGCGACTCGTGGACCAACCTCGTCTGTGCCTGCGTCCGCTGTAACGCCCGCAAGGGCGGTCGCACACCCGAGCAGGCTCGGATGGACCTGATTCGCAAACCGGTCCAGCCCAAGCGCAACCCGATGATCGCGGTGCGTCTCGGCCAAGAGAAGTACGAGAGCTGGAAGGCGTTCCTCGATAACGCCTACTGGTCGGTCGAACTCCGCTGATAGCCGGGGCTGATACCCTCTGGACTTCCCGCCACGCGCACCGTGAAATCCCCCACCGGGAAATCCGAGGAAGTCCACATGAATCAGCACCTCATCCGCTCCGCGTCCGTCGTCACCCTGCTTACCCTGCTACCCGCGAGCGCGATCGGCCTGGTCGGCTGTGCCTCGTCCTACTCCACCATCGAGGGGCAACGATCAGCCTCCATGCCGATCACGGATTCATCCGTGATCTCGGTGCAGTCGGTCAACGGCGACATTCAGGTCGTCCGGGGCGATGACCTCACGCTGTCGGTTGAAGCGACCATCCGGGCGCGTGACGAAGAACGACTCAACGCCACCCAGATCGTCACCAACCACGAAGCGGATGGCTCATACAGCGTGTCGATCGCCTGGCCGAACAACAAACGGCTCAACGACGAGGGCGCAGACTTCTTCATTACGCTGCCCGGCGTGTCCGAACTCAAACTGCAAAGTTCCAACGGTGCATTCCGCATTGAAAATCTTGATGCTGCGGTCCACGCGAGAACGACCAATGGCAGTATCCGGATCATCGGCCCGAGCCGATCCATCGACGCGGCGACCTCGAACGGCGCGATCCAGCTCGAAGGAACCGTCGGACCGGTAACGGCCCGCAGCAGCAACGGGCGGATCCGGTTGCTGCTCGCACCAGAGAACACCGGGCCGGTCGTGCTTTCGACCTCGAACGGGAATATCACTCTCGGCGTGGGCCCGGCGTTCAGCGGTGATCTTGCGATGACCACCAGCAATGGCGAACTGAACGCCAAGGGATTTTCCTCTGAACACTCCCCCATACACATCGAGAGCAGCCGGAATTCCCTCCGACTCGGGTTCGGTGAGGCCGCTCACAAGTCCTCCTTGCGGACCAGCAATGGGACAGTGACCGTCCAGCCGCTCTGAAACCGCTCCTTCGGGCCTACACTCGGCCTATGAGCAAATCCCAGATCAGCGACTCGCCTTCCGCAATCTCGCCTTCCCTCAGCGCCGAGCAGGTCGCTCCACTCTTCGAGCCGACCAACCTCGCCGGGCTGGAAGTCTGTAACCGGATCGCGATGGCGCCGATGACCCGTCGTCTCACGCCCGGTGACCGCGTTCCCTCGCAGGCGGTGGTGGACTATTACACCCGGCGCGCCGCCGGCGGTGTTGGGCTGATCATCACCGAAGGCACGCATGTCGACGCCAAACACGCCCCGGATTCGGAGCATGTCCCGGGCATCTTTACCAACGAGCAAGCTGCGGGATGGAAGCGGGTGATCGATTCAGTCCACGCGGCGAAGAACAGTTTCGCCGGACCGAGCCGCATCGCTGTGCAACTCTGGCACACCGGGCGCCACGCGATGGACCCGATCGGACCGTCCGCGATCCCGGTCCAGAAGAAATCCGGCGGCACCAACACCACGCCCCGCGCCATGACCGAAGCGGACATGGACGAGGTCGTCGCGATCTTCGAGAACGCCGCCCGCCTCGCCCTACAAGCCGGGTTTGACTCCATGGAGATCCACGGCGCGCACGGCTACCTGCTCGACTCGTTCCTCTCTCCCGCTTCGAACCAGCGCACCGACGATTACGGCGGCAGCTTCGAGAACCGGATGCGCTTCCCGCTGCGCGTCGTTCGCGCGGTGCGCGCCGTGCTCGATCAGCACGCCGGCCCCGACTACCCCTTGATGATTCGTTTCAGCCAGTGGCGTATGGAGGACTACAGCGCATACGCGTTCCCCGACCCGGAGCACCTCGAGCGCTGGGTGCTCGCGCTCAAGGACGCTGGCGTGGACATCCTGCATGTCTCCACCCGCAACGCCACCGACCCCGGTTTCCCGCACTTGTTCGACCCGGACACCGAAGACGGGCGTCGCACGCTCGCGGGCTGGGCACGCAAACTTTCGGGGAACATGCCGACTGTCGCGGTCGGGCGCGTCAGCGTTTCGGCATCCATGGATGAAGGCGCGGCGGTGCAGACCACCGATCCCGCCCCGGTCGCGGATCTGATCACGCGCGGTGAAGCAGACATGATCGCCGTGGGCCGATCCCTGATCGCCAACCCGCGTTGGTGCGAGATCGTTCGCGAGGGCCGCTGGACCGAACTCGTCCCCTACTCGCGCGACATGCTCGAAACACTCGACCACTGAGAAGATCGCTCAGCCCGCGGAATTGGACGCGAACCGCTGCTCGATGCCCGCCAGAGGCAGCAGGAACGCTGTCGAGCCAAGGTTTACGATCGCCTGCTCCGCGCCCATCTCGGGGAGTTTGGCCATCCAGGGCGCGATCTTCGCCGGCGTGAGCGGCATGATGACCTTCGGCAGTTCCCGCTCACGCCCGGACTGCACTGCCGCGGTTTTCGCCTCGGTCTCGCTCGTAAAGAGCATCAGGGTCGGCTTGTCCTCGATCGGCGTGAAACCCGGTTGGTTCGGTCGCTTGGGATCGCGCAGCGCGTACCAGCGTTGGAGCGAGAAGAATGTGGCGAGCAACTGGGCATGGGCGTCGGCGTTCCCGGCGATCTTCGCACGGTTCGCGAGCACCTCGAAATCGGGATCCACCAGGTCTGCGCCCTTCGGGCGACGCCCGTAAAGCCGTTCGTAGCGGGCAGGGAGCGCCTGCAGCACACTCGCGATGCCGGGCTGCGCCGAACGATTGAACTCGACCGCCTGTACGCCCTTGGCGTGCTGCTGAAAGATCCACCCGAGCGCATCCTCGGTCGGCATCGTGACCGCTTTCCAGACGAACGGCGAGTTGCGGTACTGCTTCATCGCGGCGAGCGCCTGGATGCGATAGGGCGCGGTGAACAGGAGCAGCATCGGCCCCAACGGCGATTCCACCGCATGGGCTTCGGTCTTCTCGCCTTTGCCGCGCTGGAGCAGGTGAATTTCCGGCTTGGACAGGATCGCGTCCCACAGGGCCTCGAAGTCCTTGGTGGAATGCCCCTTCATTGCTTGCACAAGCCGGCGGTCGATCTCGTCTTCGCTGACGGGCTCCACCTGTTTCGGGGGCTGTGCTTCCGGCTCCGGGTTGACCGGTGGTGGCACCGCCTGCGCCGGGTCGCCGGTCTCAACCGGCATACTGTGCGTCAACGGCTTGATGCTTCCGGCCACCCCCGTAAACCCATGGCCCGAGCCCGACTGCCCCGGCACGCCGGGCATCTGACCCTGCAGCCACTGCTCAGTCATGTCCTGCTGAGGCGGCTCGGGGGGTGTCGGTGTCTCGACGGGTGTCTCGCCGGTTTCCTCAGCGGTTGCCTTGGAAGACTCCTCAGGCAGATCAACCTGAGCCGGAGCCTCTTTCGCATCCGTGTGTTGCTTCTTGCCTTTGAATCGATCGAGCAGTCCCAAGCCGGGCCTCCCTGCACTCACTCCAGACAGTCAACCGGGCCTCGCCCCCGGTGCGGCATTACGGGATGGTGGCACCTCTGCATCGGACTGTCCACCGCGAATTCGGGTCAAATTCGGTGAACCTGCGGCTCTCTCGAATCCTGTACGGACGAATTCACCCAATCAGGAGGAAACTCATGCTTATTCGGACTTTCGTGACGACCTTGATCGCCGCCGTGCATTTGCTTTCGCCCCTGGCTCTTGCTGAGGTCCCGAACCTCACTCCCGAGCAGCTGCAGAAGCGAGCAGAAACCATCGTCATCGGTGCCGTGCTAGGGAATTACGAACGAGACGCGGCTGGGCGGCGAACCACTTACATCACCAAGCTCCGTGTACTCGAATCGATCAAAGGCGACTCAGAAGTCGGCTCCGAGATCACCGGTTCGTGGTACCGGAATCGGAATATGCCCATGACCACTGGAACGGCCGGGCATCGGGGCACGCGGCCAGAGGTCGGCGGCATCGTGAAGGTCCACCTCACCGCAGATGGCAGCGTGCTGCTTCCCAACGGGTTTCAGCCGGCCGATGCCCGGTACATCACCGACGAACTGATCGAAGAAGCGGATCCCTCAGCAATCCGCGCCGCCTGCGAAGAGGCCGCTCGCCACTATCTTTTTTACGAGATCATCCGGGGTGTTGATCACCTCGTCGAGTCGGGTGATGCGAGCACGACTGATGTGTTCCTTCTCGCCCGCGCGATGAATGCAACAGGCCAATATCAAAAATGCATGGTCGTCTTGAAGCCGCTGCTGAAGAACGACAACGCCGACATCCGCAAGCAGGCCGTGCGCATCTACATGGCCGCGGCCTGGTCGATGGATGACGACGAGGCATTCCTGGATGCGATCGACGAACTGATCGAAGCGAGTGAGGGGGAGGAGAAACAATCACTCGAAGAGTACAAACAACGACTTGGAAGCTGGTTCAATTTCGGCAAGAAAGACTGATCGCCAGGCTTCAGTTCCCGCTGACGCAGTCCACCGCACCGAAGATCGTACGCAGGCGGCTGAGCGTGCCATCGGGCAGCGGAGGCATCGCAATGGCGGCGACATTCGATTCGAGATGAGCAGGATTCGAAGTTCCTGATAGCACGACATCAATACCCGGCTCGTGAGCGCAGTACCGGTAGCCCGCTTCAACGAGCGTCCGTGGCGCAGGCCGCTCGGGTTCCGATGCCCCCGGATCCAACACGAACGCCAACGGCTCGGCGGGGTCATCGATCGTTTCAGGAGCGATCACGCCGCGCTCGATCAGATCGGCAACGAGTTCCACGAGTTTGGCCGGCTGCGACAGCGCAGCACGCACCGCGAACATGCACTGCGTGGCGACACCGAGATCCTGAGTCCGCTTCAAGAGCCGATCGCGTGCCGACGGGTTCAGCAGATTGAACCCGATCATCATCACATCGAAGGGCTGATCGTCCCGCTCCAGGATTGTCCCAAAGGCCTCGTGCCCGCGGTCCTGGTCGAAATACTCGCTCGCGGCCAGAAACCGGATCTTGCCCTGCTCGCGCAGACGCAGCATCGCCGGCACGATCTCCGCCATCGCGAAGTCGATCTGGCTTGTCGCGAGGGCGTGGATGTGCAGGATGTCGATGCAGTCCACACCCAACCGCTTCAGCGAAGCCTCAACGCCCTCGACAAAAATCCGTGCGGTGACCGACGGTTCATCGCCAAACGCCCACAGCGATTTCTTCGTGGAGAGGACGAGCTCATCCCGATCGAACGAACGGATCGCCTCGCCGACGGCTTCTTCGGTGCCGTAACTCTCGGCGGTATCGATGTGGTTCACGCCCAGTTCGATCGCCCGGCGGACCACACCGACCGCGTGCTCGTGACCCATACCCTTGCGGAGGCCGAGCCGCGAATGACCGCCGCACCCGAGTCCGGCAACGGAGGTTGCCAGCCCGGTTCGCCTGAGGGTGCGTTTGTGCGCGGCATCGGTCACGATGCGCCGCCTTCGCTCTGTTCATCCTCATCGGCCATGAACAGCGCGTGCAGCACCGGCGCATCGGCGATGCGCAACGGGAAGGATTCGCCGTGCGGGTTGAACAAGGCGCGGGTGATGCCGTGCCCGGTGAGCGTCTGCATCCACTCCATCGCCTGAGGCACCGCGGTGCGGATCACGGGCACGGACTTGTCCTCCAGCACGCACCCGATCGCCTGCGCCGTTCGAGCCGCCTGCTGCGTGTCGGTAAACGCGAGCAGGCAGATCGCCTCGGTCTGGCCCGACTCGCTCTCCTGCGTGCGCTCGCCGGCCTCGGCCTGATGCACCGTGAACGGCCAGAGCACCGGCTTGTTAGGCTCATCGCGCGAGCCGAGGAAGAACCAGGATGGCAGGTTCAGAAGCCTCTCGTAGACCGCCCGCATCGCGTCTTCGCTGCGCCTGGCCTTGGCGTCTTGAACGAGTTGGTCGAAGGTCGCCACGATCACCCCCAGCGCGTCACATGCCAGTTTTTCTTACCCCGCCGGATCGCGGCGATGTGGCCGTGCAGCAGATCCTCGGCCTTCAGCGTGTCGTCTTCGCTGACCTTGCGACCGTTGATCGAGATCGCCCCGCCCTTCAGGTGCGTACGGGCTTCGCTCTTGCTCTTGGCTAGACTCGTCTCGGCGAGCAGGTCGATCAGCGACATGCCACCATCGCCCAACTGCGCTTTGGCGTGCTCGGAATTCGGCGCGCTCTCCAGCACCTCGTTGAGCGTGTCCAGATCCAGCGAGGCCAGGTCGCCCGAGAACAGTGCCTGACCGGCCGCTTCGGCCTTCTCCATCGCCTCCGTACCGTGCAGGATGCTCGTCGCTTCGCGCGCGAGCGTCCGCTGGGCCTCACGCTTGAACGGCTCCGCGGCATGTCGCTCTTCGAGTGCTTCGATCTCGCTCTGATCGAGCAGCGTGAAGATCTTGATGAACTTCATCACATCCTCGTCCGCCGCGTTGAGCCAGAACTGGTAGTAGCGGTACGGGCTGGTGCGGTCCGCGCTCAGCCAGATCGCACCGGTCTCGGTCTTGCCGAACTTCTTGCCATCGGCCTTCACCAGCAGCGGCGCGGTCAGGCCGAACGCCTTGCTCGCGGCGTCCTCATCGTCACCGCTGTGACGCCGGATCAGATCGCAACCCGAAACGATGTTCCCCCACTGGTCGCTGCCCGCGCACTGGAGCGTCACGCCCTCTTCGCGGTACAGGTGCAGGTAGTCGTAGGCCTGGAGGAGCATGTAACTGAACTCGGTGTAGCTGATGCCCTGGTCGCGACCTTCGAGCCGGTTCTTCACCGAATCGCGCTGGATCAACTGGTTGACCGAAAAGTGCTTGCCGATGTCGCGGAGCGAATCCAGCCAACTGATCTTCTCGATCCAATCGAGGTTGTTGACGAGCCTCGCGGCGTTGGGCGCCCCCGAGTCCACATCGAACAGCGACCGGTAGATGCGACACTGCGCCTCGACATTGCCCATGATCTCCTCGCGCGTCCGCAGGGATCGCTCGGCCTCTTTGCCCGACGGATCACCGATCAGACCGGTCGCCCCGCCCGCGAGGATGTACGGCGTGTGCCCGGCCATCTGGAACCGCTTGAGCAGCATCAGCGGCACCAGGTTGCCGATGGTCAGGCTGGGAGCCGTCGGGTCGAGCCCGCAGTACAACTTGCGGGGAGCCTTCAGATGCTCGGCGAGTCCGGCCTCATCCGTGCACTGGTAAAGCTGCCCGCGAAAACGCAGGTCATCGAGAAAAGCCTTGGAATCGAGGGTCGCTTGGGCAGTCATGGGCGTGAGGATACCAAAGCCCGCACGCCGATCGACCGCGCCTTCTCATTCATCCCCGATCCGCACGCTCGACAACTCAACCTCGTCGAAACCGGGCAGATCCGGCTCCGCACCGGCATTGAGACGCATCGCCAGTTCCTCGGCCTGTGTAAAGGTCATCACCCCGGTCGTGAGCGAGCCCTCGCTGACCGGCGAATTTACGCGAGGGGCGCACACCACCCAGCCGTCCACGACCGCGGCAATCGCCGCCCCCTCGTTCTCCGCCGTGAGCCGAAGCAACGCATCGCGCCCCGGCTGGTTTAGGGTGAAATCCACCGTCGGACGGCTGAATTGATCGAAATGGACCTCCGCACTCGAAACCGCGAACCCTGGCGAGAAATCCTCGCCTGCCCGCTTCGAGCCGGTGTTATGGACCAGCAGGTAATAGGTGTTCAGATACCGAGACACCACCAGCCCGCTGGACTTGGACTCATACGGCGGGAGGTTGATTTTCGGCGAAGGCACACTCCGACCGACCTCACGGAAGGTCGTTGCATCAACCATCGGGATCCAGCGGAATGTATCCGTTTCGATAGCGGGCTCATCGATCGAGCTGCGAACGAGCCCGATTATCGGGTCATTCGGCTCCACCGCGACGAAGAACTCAAGTTCCGCTGCTTCTGAGTGAGCCGCAGTGACGGGTTTCACCCGCTCGCGGTTGTACACCCGCTCAACCATATCGATGCCGGCCTCGGCCGCGGCTCGCTCGGCGGGCGAAAGCCCCTCCCAACTCACACCGGCAGAGGAAGAACACCCGATAAGCCCAGCCGCACCAACAAAGAGAGCGGAAAGCAGCGAGACACGATAGGCGAGAATCCTGGTCATACCCTCACGGTGCGATTCCCAGAGGAGCCTGCCAAGTGAAGGCCTGCCAAATTGGATCCGACTCTGCCGGTACTGCGGGCTGGGTAAGCACCGCTCGCTCACTCACACATTGAAGTACTTTGCCTCGGGATGGTGGACGACAAACGCGCTTGTGGACTGCTCCGGATCGATCTGCCAGTTCTCGGTCAGTTCGCAGCCGATCCGCCCTGGCTCCAGAAGTCGCCAGATGATTTCCTGGTCACTCATGTCCGGGCATGCGGGATAGCCGGGCGAATACCGCGAACCACGATACGCCTGACGGAACAGCTCCTTGATCCTGGGTGAGTCCTCGTTACCGATACCCAGCTCCGCCCGCATGCGCTTGTGCCACATCTCAGCCAGCGCCTCGGCGCTTTCCACGCCCATGCCGTGCATATAGAGGTACGCGGCGTAGTCGTTGGACTCGAAGAGCTTCTTGGCCTCCTCGCTCACCCGCTGGCCCATGGTCACGCAGGTAAGCCCGACCACATCCTTCTCACCGGATTCAACCGAGCGGAAAAAGTCACTGATGCACAACCGCTTCTTGCCGTCCTGTCGCGGGAAAGTGAGTTTCTCGATGACCCGGTCGTGATCCTCGGGATCGTAGATCAACAGGTCATCACCGTCGGACTGGCAGGGCCAGTAGCCATACACCAACTTGGGATCAAGAATCTTTTCGTCGCGCAGCCGAGTCTTTAACCGCTCAAAGATCGGGTAGACCTTGTCCTCGAGCATCGCCTGATACTCATCATCCGACTGCGCGCCCTTCTTGAACTGCCACTGCCCCCGGAACAACGCGACCGGGTTGATGAACGGGTAGATCTCGTCGAGATCCAATCCTTCCACCACGCGGCTGCCCCAGAACGGCGCCTCCGGCACGCTCACATCGCACGCCACATCCGAGCGGACACGCTCGGTCGTCTTCGTCCCGCCTTCAGCACTCTTGCTTGCAGCAAACTCGTCCTGCTGACGAGCCTTCTCCGCACGCGAACGGGCCACGACCTCTTCCGCGGCGGTCCGCTTCTGTAAGCGCTCGGCCACTTCGGCGTGCAGCAAGTCGGTCTTCCCCGCCACGATGTGGTCCATCGTGCGCAGACCGTCGAACGCATCGCGTCCGTAGAACAGTTCGCCGGTGTACACATTCTTGAGATGCCCCTCGCAGTAGTGGCGCGTCAACGCCGCACCACCGAGCACCACCGGAACCTTGATGTCCCGCTCGTTCATCTCCTTGAGGTTCTCTTCCATGATCGTGACGGACTTCACCAGCAGGCCCGACAGGCCGATCGCGTCGGCCTTCGTCTCGATCCATTTCTCCAGGATCGCGTTGATCGGCTGCTTGATCCCGATGTTGTACACCGTGTAGCCGTTGTTGCTCAGGATGATGTCCACCAGATTCTTGCCGATGTCATGGACATCGCCCTTCACCGTCGCGAGCACGATCTTGCCCTTCGTCTCGCCCTCGACCCGGTCCATCAGGGGCTCGAGCTGCGCAACGGCCTTTTTCATCACCTCCGCGCTCTGGAGCACGAACGGGAGTTGCATCTGCCCCGAACCAAACAGTTCACCGACCGTCTTCATGCCGTCGAGCAGATGGTCGTTGATGATCTCCAAGGGCTTGTACTTGGTAAGCGCTTCTTCGAGGCATTCCTGCAAGCCCTCTTTCTCCCCGTCGATGATGTGCGCCCGCAAACGCTCTTCCAGCGTCATATCGGCCTTGCTCACACTCGCCCCGCCGACCTGGTCCACATCCGTGAACAAGTCGATCAAGCGCTGCAACGGGTCGTAATCCTCATCGGTCACACCTTCGGGCAGACCGGTGCCACCGTTGGCGGTGCTTCGCCGGTCGTAGATCAGGTCGAGCGCAACTTTCTTGTGCTCTTCCTCGATCTTGTTGAGCGGGATGATTTTGCTCGAGTGCACGATTGCGCTGGTCATGCCCGCGTTGGTGAGTTCGACCAGCAGCACCGAGTTCAGCACCGCACGGGCCGCGGGCTTGAGCCCGAAACTCACATTGCTCAGACCGCAGGTGAGTTGAACTTCCGGGAACGCCTCGGCGATCCGCCTCGTGCCCTCAATCAGTTCCAACGCCGACCTCCGGTCATCGTCCATGCCCGTCGAGATCGGGAGCACCAGCGGATCGATGAACAGGTCCTCAACCAGCAGCCCATGCCGGTCCCGAGCCCGCTCGATGGCCCGCTTGGCAATCGCGAGTTTGCGATCGGCGGTGCGGGCCATCGCCGCTTCCTTGTCTTCGTCGATGGTGCCGATGACCAGTGCGGCCCCGTAGGTCCGCGCGAGCTGGCAAATCTGATCGAACTTCTCTTCGCCGTCTTCGAAGTTTGCGCTGTTGATGATGCACTTGCCGGCCGCACGCTTCAGACCCGCCTCGATCGTTTCGATCTGCGTCGAATCGATCATGAGCGGTGCATCAACCTGACGGACGGTCCGCTGCACGACCTCACCCATGTCGGCCACATTGTCGCGACCGGCGTAGTCGACATTGATGTCGAGCACATGGGACCGTTCGCGCACTTGCTCGCGCGCCAGCGACATCATGCCGTCCCAGTCCTCTTCCTCCAGCAGGCGCTTGAACTTGCGCGAGCCCGAGGCGTTCATCCGCTCACCGATGATCAGGAACGACAGGTCCTGCCGACAGTCCACCGCCGAGTACAACGAGGCCACCTGCGCGCGCCGAGGCTCCGGCTCGATCTGCACCCGTTTGCGACCACCGATCCGCTCGGCCAGCCCCTTGATGTGCTCCGGCGTTGTGCCGCAGCACCCGCCAACCAGCGAGATCCCGCACTCGGCCACGAATTTCTCGATCGCGTCCACGAACGGCCCCGGCTTGAGCGGATACTCCGTTCGCCCTTCCACCAACACCGGCAGCCCGGCGTTCGGGACCACGCTGATGTGCCGGTCCCAGTGCTTGGCGAGGTAGTGCAAGTGCTCGCTCATCTCCGCCGGACCGGTCGCGCAGTTCAAGCCCAGCGACATGATCGGGAAGTCCCGCAGCGCCGCCACCGCAGCCTCGATCGACGATCCGAGCAGCATGGTCCCCTGCTGCTCGATGGTGATGCTCACCATGATCGGCACCTGGGCCGCGCTCTTCCCGCGCTCACGCAGCGCAACGAGGCACGCGTTGATCGCGCACTTCACCTGCAACAGGTCCTGACAGGTCTCGATCAGCAGCGCATCCACTCCCCCGTCGAGCAGACCCCGAGCCTGCTCGGTGTACGAATCAAGCATGGTGTCCCAGTCGGTGTTGCCCAGGGTCACAAGCTTGGTCCCCGGTCCCATCGACCCCAGCACGAACCGGGGCTTCTCCGGGGTCGAATACTTGTCCGCGGCTTGGCGTCCGATCTCGCCAGCCAATTTGGACAACTCGTAGCACTCGTCGGCGATGTCGAACTCGGCCAGCACCAACTTGGACGAACCGAAGCTGTCGGTCTCAATACAGTCCGCTCCCGCCCTCAGAAACTCCTCATGGATCTCCAAGATCACATCAGGCCGGGTCTTCACCAGGATGTCCGTACAGTTCTCGCAGCCGCAGTAGTCCTTCTCAACGCTCAGATCTCGGGAGTAGATGGAGGTTCCCATCGCCCCGTCGAGCACCAGCACGCGCTCACTGAGCGCTTGGCCAAAGGCGGAGGACGCCGCGTAATCGGCGATCGAGAATCTCGGAGTGATGTTGAAGGTCACCTGTTCACCCATTTTTGCAAAGGGAAAGGACGAAGAACCGGACAGGATTGTATCCATATATCCGGATCAATGGATGAATATCCGTATTCCCATGAAAAACCCAGTTTCTATTTCCCAAACAGCCGTGACCGCTAGAATCGGCCCGCACCCCCCTTCACCGTGACCCGCTCTGCTGTTTAACGAGGCCCGCCAGTGATCCAACCTCATCAGGACGAGAAGTCCTTCCCGGCCATCTCCATCAAAGGCGTCACCAAGCGCTTCCGTGACAAAACCGCAGTCGACAACCTCGACCTGAGCGTGCCACGCGGCTCCCTCTGCGGCTTCCTGGGCCCCAACGGAGCCGGAAAGACCACCACCATCCGCATGGTGATGTCCATCTTCCCACCTGACTCCGGCCAGATCAGCGTCCTCGGACGCCCCACCGCCATCGAGTCCAAGGACCTGATCGGCTACCTCCCCGAAGAACGGGGCGTCTACCGCAAGATGAAGGTCGATGCCTTCCTCACCTACATCGGGATGCTCAAAGGCGTCGACCGGCACATCCTCAAGGACCGGATCAACGAATGGCTTGAACGGGTCGAGCTCCCGGGCGTGCAGAAAAAACGCTGCGAGGAACTCTCCAAGGGCATGCAGCAGAAGATCCAGTTCCTCGCCACCATCATCCACGACCCCGAACTAATCATCCTCGATGAACCCTTCAGCGGCCTCGATCCGGTCAACGGGCGCCTGCTCCGCACCCTCATCAACGACCTGCATGAGCAAGGTAAGACCATCATCTTCTCGACCCATGTCCTCCAGCAGGCCGAGCAGATCTGCGACCGCATCTTCCTGATCAACAACGGCAAGAAACTCCTCGACGGAACCATGGACGAGATCCGCGAGCAGCACAACCCGCGCACCCTCGTCATCGAACCCATCGGTTACCAGCACGGCGACGACACCGGCGCCATCCAGCAGATCGAGGGCATCGCCTCGGTCCGGGCGGTGCCGATTTCCGGCTCCACTCCACCCCACATGGAAGCCGCGCTGATCGACGGCGCCGACCACGGCGCCGTCCTCGCTCGGGTCGCCCAAGCGGTCCCGCTGCGTCGGATCGAATCCCGCAGAGCCACCCTCGAAGACATTTTCGTCAGCCTCGTCAGCACCACGGACTCTGAGGACAGCGTCCGGGCCTCGGTCTCGGCCCAAGCCGCCACCATGGAGGGGGAGTAAACCATGTGGAAGATCTACGCCGCAGCAGTCCGTGAATACAAGGTCACCGCCCTTACCCCAGCCTTTTTCATTGGTGCGGTCATCGTCCCCGCCGTGATCTGGGGCCTGATGTTCTTCGTCGCTGGGTCCGGCATTCTCGACTCCAAAAAGCCGCCGATGGAGGGCAAAATCGCGGTGGTGGACTCGACGCCGAGCCAGCAACTCTCAGAGCGCCTCGCGGAAATGTTCTCGCCGGAAGGACGAAAGGCAGCCAACGAGCGTGCGCGAGAAGCCGCCGAGCGACGCCTCGAACTTCTCCCCGAACAGTTCCGCGAACAGGCCCGCCAGCAACTCGCCACGGTTCAGGTGCTTGCTCCCGACGAAGACGGACCGAATGTCGAGATCGTGCCCATCACCCCGGAGTCCGCAGACCTGAACGCTCTGCGCGAGCAGGTTCGCAGCGGCGAGTACCTCGCCCTCATCGTCGTCACGGAAGACACCGTCCGAATCCCGATCCCCTCCGAAGACGGCACCCCACCAACCCAGGACCCCAACAACCTCGGCCCGAGCCAGTACCGCATTGACCGCGCTCCCTCCCTCGACCCCGACTATCTGGGCGAGATCCAGCAGGCCGTCCATCGCGTCGTGCAGGACACACGCTACATCGAGTCGGACATCGATCCCGCGACGGTCATGCTCATCGCCCAGAACTCGCCGCAGGCCATCACCACCCTCGTCACCGAAGACGGCGACAAGGCCGGGCCGAATGCTGCCGTTGTTCGATTCCTCCCCTTCATCTTCATGATGCTCATCTACGCCTCGGTGCTCACCGGCGGCAACTACTTGCTTATGGGCACACTCGAAGAAAAAGGCTCGCGCGTCATGGAGGTCCTGCTCTCGGCAGTCTCCCCGACGCAACTCCTGATCGGCAAACTCATCGGCCAGGGGCTGGTCGGCCTTACCGTCGTCGGCATCTACGGCATCGTCGGCATCGCCGCGGCGGATCGTTTCAATTACCTCGCGGTGCTGCCCTCGGGTCTCCACATCGTCTGGATGGCCCTGTACTTCTTCATGGCCTACTTCTTCCTCGGAGCCATGATGGTCGCCGTGGGAGCCGCCGTGACCGAACTCCGCGAAGCCCAAGCCCTGTACGCCCCGATCACCTTCAGTCTGATCGTCCCCTTCGTCCTGATGTTCGCCATCATGGAGAACCCCGGCGGGGTCGTCGCGCGGATCTTCAGCTTCTTCCCGCCCACCACGCCGTTCGTGATGGTCATGCGTCTCAGCCAGCCGTCCCACACCGTCCCGTTGTGGGAAATCGGCGCGTCCCTCGTGGTCGGATTCGCTGGCGTCGCGGGCATGGTCTGGGTCGCCGCGAAGATCTTCCGCATCGGCGTTCTCCGCTACGGCAAGCCGCCGACGCTGGTCGGCCTGCTCAAGTGGGTCCGAGAAGCCTGACCAAACCGGTCGTCCTGCCTGGGGGCGCGGTATTCTCGGCGTGGTCGCGGGTCTCTCGCGACGCGAGTATCGTGCCGACCGATCCGAACCGTCACGGAGGGCACCCCCGGTGGAATGGTGGCAGGCGATCATCCTGGGACTCGTGGAGGGCATCACCGAATATCTGCCGGTGTCGTCCACGGGTCATCTGATCATCACCACCGAGTTGATGCGCTTCGAGGAATCGGCCCGCACGCATGTCGATGCGTTCAACATCGTCATTCAGGGCGGTGCCATCCTCGCCGTCGCCGGCCTTTATTTCCCCCGCATCATCCAGATGATCAAAGGGCTGGTCGGCAAGGACGCCGCGGGGCGACGCCTGCTGATCAACCTCATCGTCGGCTTCCTGCCCGCTGCGATGCTCGGCGTACTGCTCGACAGCACCATCGAGAAGTACCTCTTCTCGACCTG
>JBICHT010000027.1:0-4473 GCA_043101125.1 Phycisphaerales bacterium JB050
CGGGAGCAGGTCGGGCGTGAACTGGATCCGCTTGAACTCGGCGTGGATCGCCGCCGCCAAGGTCGACACCGTCAGCGTCTTCGCCAGCCCCGGCACCCCCTCCAGCAGCACATGGCCATCACAGAGCATCCCGATGATCAGACCCTCGACCATCTCGCGCTGGCCGACGACCACCTTCCCGACCGCTTCGATCAGGTTCGCGATGGGTTCGGACACCCCGGCAACATCGCGGGTCACCCCATCGACATGCTCCGCGACGCTCACGCCGCCATTTTCTGCTGAAGACATGGGCGAATTCTTCTCCTCGAATGAACCTACGGACCAGTCCACACACTGTACCGCTTCCACTCCCCGCGGCTGCGGCCGGACACTCCAGAGCAGACCGCCTACCGTGTCGGGGGCTTCCGCTTCGATTCAATCAAGGAAAGGTATACCCATGACTGATCTCCAGACACCCGGATCCACGATTTCCCGACGCGCCGCCATCGGCACCCTCGGAGCCCTCGGCCTCGGCGCGGTGGCCTCCGGAGCCCAATCCGGCACAGGGACCGGCACCGGCAACCGCGCCGGCTCTCGCCTCACCCCACTGCTCACCGCCGAGGAACTCGGCTACGACGAGAAGTCCGGACGCTACACCCTCCCCAAACTCCCCTACGACTACGACGCGCTCGAGCCGGTGATCGACGCCCAGACCATGCAGATCCACCACGGCAAGCACCACCAGGGCTATGTCAACGGCCTCAATAAAGCCCTCGACAAACTCGCCGACATCCGCTCCGGCTCCGGCGACGCCGGCCTCATCAAGCACTGGTCCCGCGAACTCTCCTTCCACGGCTCGGGCCATGTGAACCACGCCATCTTCTGGCAGACCATGGCCCCCAAGGGCAAGGGCGGAGGCGGCGAACCCAAGGGCCTCATCGCCGATCGCCTCAAGCAGGACCTCGGCGGCTACGACGGCTTCAAGACCCACTTCGCCGCCGCGGCGAAAGCCGTCGAGGGCTCCGGCTGGGGCTGGCTCGTCTACGAACCCACCGCCGGACGCCTCCTCGTCCTCCAGGGCGAAAAGCAGCAGAACATGATGATGACCGGCGTCGTCCCGCTCCTCGGCATCGATGTCTGGGAACACGCCTACTACCTGAAATACCAGAACCGGCGCGCCGAGTATGTCGACGCCTTCTTCGACATCATCAACTGGACCAAGGTCAACGAACTCCTCCAACGCGCGATGAGCTGATCAAGGATCTACGGTGGCACCGGTCTCCGACCGGTGCTCTTCTCAGGTGGGGCAGGCCTCCAGCCTGCCTTCTTAACTCTTACTGGTGGGACGGGCATCTTGCCCGTCCTCCTTCTCTTCACGGGCGCAGCCGCGTGAGACACACCCACCCCGTCTCCCTTACCAACTCCCCCTCCTGCTCATCCCCCACGATCTCCTCCACCCGCGCCCGCACCATCTCCCGGTCCACCGCCCCCGCCAGCGCCTGGTTCGTCAGCACGATCAGCGCGTTCCGCTTGATCATGTCCAGTTTCGCCCGCTTCATCGCCGAACTCTGGAACGCCTCCCGCCGGTCGTCCTCGTTCCACCCCAGCACCTTCAGCAGATCGAACCCCGATCCGTCCGGTGTGCGCCCGTGCTCGGCATCCATATCCGTGCATCGCGGGCGGTACGCCTCTTGCGCCTCCCCCACCGTCCGATCCGGGCGCGCCGACGCCCGCCGCGAATTGTGCGGGCACACCTCCTGACAGATGTCGCAGCCGTACAGCCAGTCGCCGATCGCCTCGTGATACTGCTCGTCAATCGCCGACCGATGCTCGATCGTCAGGTAACTGATGCACCGGCTCGCATCGACGGATCGCTCCGTGATCGCGTCCGTTGGGCACGCCTCGATGCACCTCGTGCAGGTGCCGCAGTGGTCCTCCACCGCCCTCTGGCTCTTGGGCACGCCGATCTCCACCGTGCTGATCAACCCGCCCAGAAAGAACCAACTCCCCTGCTGCGGATGGATCAGCAGCGTGTGCTTGCCCACCCAGCCGATCCCCGCTCGCGCTCCGTGCTCCCGCTCCAGAACCGGCGCGGTGTCCACGAAGGCCCGCAACCCGGCCTCCTCGCCGAGTCCGAACACCTCGCGCGCCTGGTCCGCCAGCGCGATCAGCCGCTTGCGCATGCCCTTGTGGTAATCCGCCCCACGCGCATACCGCGCGATCCGCCCGACTCCCGCCCGCGGCTCATCCGGCTCATCGTTACGCGTCGCGTACAGATCGCCCACCAGCAGCACGCTCTTCGCGCCCTCAACCATCTGCGCCGGGTCCAGCCGCTTCTCCAGATGGTTCTTGAGCCAGCCCATCTCGCCGTGCTTGCCAGCGTTCAGCCACTCGCGCATATGCTCGGCATACTCACTCGCCCGCGCCGGCGCGACACCCGCCAGGGCAAACCCGTGCTCCCGCGCCAGGTCACACAGTTGGTCCCCGTCGATCACGCCGCGGGCGAGGCGAGCACCGGCTGGCCCTCGCTCGCCCAACCGAACACGGTCCGCGGCACACCGGCCAGCACCGTCTCCGGGGCGGCCAGTTTGGGCAACCACGCCTTCTCCCACTCGTAGGTCACCCAGCCACCGAAGTTCGCACCGTTCAGCATCTGCACAAACTCGCGACAGGGCAGTTCACCCGTCCCGAGTTCCACCGGCGTATCACCCTTGCGATCGCGCAGGCGCGCCATCGCCAGGCGAGGGCCGAGCAACTTGATGCCCTCTTCGAGGTCGTCGTTCACGGTGTGGGCCGCGAACAGGTCGTAGCAGGCCATCACCAGCGGGCTGTTCACCTTGGCGATGATCTCCGCGAGGTCCTCGGCGGTGGCAAAGTGCCCGCCGTTCTCGATCATCACATAGCAGTCGCGATACCGGGCGTGGTCGCAGACCTTCGCCAGCCGGGAGGCGATGCGGTTCAGCGTCGTGCCACGCATCTGGCCGGGAGGGAACTTGGGGATCTCGAACCCGAAGGTCCGCACATACCGGGCCCCGATCCCCCGCGCGAGGTCCACGAAGTGCCGCCCCTCGGCAACCCCCGCCTCGCGCTGCGACAGCAACACATTCCCCATCACCGGAGGGAAAATCGCGTGATCGAACTTCACGCCCGTCGCGATGCCCGCGATGTCCACCCCGGCGTTGCTGAAAATCCCCCGCACCTTCGCCGAATCCGTCAGCCCGGGGTCACAGGCGAACCGGGTCGAGCCCTCGCCAAAGCTGCGAAGCTCCACCCCGTCAAACTCCCACGACGCGGCCTTGCGGGCCACCTCACGAAGAGACCAATCCGGACACGCGACCGTGCTAAAGGCAATCTTGAACATGCCCGCATGGTAGCGGATTCGGCCAACTTCCTCCCTACAAGCCGCGCACGGCAGTAAGCGGCTCTCTCCTCCTTCGCCCCTCGCGGGATATGGGGGCAGCCGACCGATGGTGGGTTGACGGATGAGGGGGCAGCCGCGCAGCGGCTGGAGTCTCACCTACCCCATCACAACCAGCGGCAGCCACACCAATGCCCCCCCCCGCGCAGACCGCCGTGCCGCGCGACCACACCCCGGTCGCGCTCGCGATACCAATGCCCACGACCGCGAGCGTCGCCGCTACCGCCAGCGCGAGCAGCGCGGGCAGATTCACAAGCGTCGAGCCATCAACCGCCACCGAGGGCCGCATCGCGAACATTGCCGCCCAGCACAGCCCCTGAAACAGGATGCTCAGCCCGAGCAGCCCATACACCAGCGGCCGCGCCGCAATCACCCGCTTCGCATCGTCCATACCCATACCCTACTCCCCGAACCCCCCCACCATGAAAACACACCCGGGATAAGAACCCTGAGCGCGAACTCAGGGTCCCGAGCAACCGGCGGGAACATGCCACCAACCGAGCACGCTCTTGTTCTCCAAACCAAGCCCCCCACTGCACCGACTCCATGCCCTCGCCGGAACACGCCACCCACGGCTCGCGCCGTTGGGCTCCAATCACACCACCCCTCGCGCGAACACCTCCCCACCACCCCGAAGCCGCGAAGGATTGGAGCCCTATCGCGCAAGCGATGGGTGGCAAGCATCAGGCGAGGACATGCCACCAACCGAGCACACTCCCCCCACCCTGGGTGCCGTGGTCGGAGCCCGACCCCGTCGGGCGCAGGCCACGCCGATATCACGACGCCGTGTCGTACTGCTTCACCCCCTCACGCCACGTTTCTTCCTGCGCACCACGCCATCACTCCGAGCAGCACCACCAGCACCCCGAACCACAAGTCCGCTCGACGCCCCCAAGCCGCCCCGGCCTCACCACCACCCTCGACCGGATGGCCCGACATCCACAGCGAGTGCGCCATGAAGTTCACCACCGGCAGCATCGCCAGCAGGCAGACCACGCCGATCACGATCGACCAGACCGGAAACCGCGCTCCGATTCCAGTTCTTGAGTCGAACGCATTCAACTGTTGGAATTCAC
>JBICHT010000028.1:0-21957 GCA_043101125.1 Phycisphaerales bacterium JB050
CTCGATCCAGTACACACAGCCCTCAAGCTGCATCTGGCAGAGCATCTCGGCCTCGTCGGCGATGGCCGCAGCCCGGTCGGCGTAGGCGTTCAACTCGTACCGGTCTTCCTCTACGCTGCAGCACTCTCGGAGTTGTTTCAACGCCACGGCCAACGATCCGAACGGGTCCGTCAGAAGGTTATCCACCTCACCGGGCTCGTGGATACGACGAGTCGCGCCGGGGGTAGGCTGGGCTGGCAAGGCGCCGGTCGAGGAACGACGCGTCAGATCGATCAAGCGATCAAAGAACGCTGCGCTCGCACGCTCGGCGGCCATGACCCGGGCCACGGCACGCTCGTGCGCCCCCGCCGCGTCAACCCCCACCTTGAGCGTCGCGAGATACCCCTTGCCGCGTTTGGAACTCATCAGACTGTTGAGCAGATGCCGGACCTTGGCTTCGCTCAACGAGATCCCAAAGTGATCGCCCGCAACCTCTTCGGCATTGTGCGCTTCATCGAGGATCACATGGTCGTAGGCGGGGAGGAAACCGACATCCTGACTGCGCAATGCGAGGTCGCTGAAGAACAACGCATGGTTGCAGATCAAGAGATCCGCCCGCTCCGCCCGGCGACGCGCCTGCTGATAAAAGCATTGCTTGTACGACGGACACTTGCGCCCCATGCAGTTGCCCGAATCGCTCTGCACCTTGTCCCACACACTCATCCGTTCGACCGCGGGCAGGCTGCTCAGCGTGCCGTCCTCGGTCTCGTAGGCCCAGTCCTCGATGATGTGCAGCGACCGCTTCGTCGCGGCATCGGGAAACAGTCGCTCCTGACGCTTCGACGCCATCCCCAGACGACGAATACTCAGGTAATTCCCCCGCCCCTTGACGAGTTCGGCCCGGAACGGCGGTTCATCGCCAGAAGCATGGTCGGCAAAGACCTGCAGCATCAGCGGAATGTCTTTGGACAGAAGCTGTTCCTGAAGCGCAATCGTGTTCGTCGCGACAATGACCCGCTCACCATGCTCGATGACCCGTTTGATCGCCGGGAGCAGGTACGCAAACGATTTTCCAACCCCGGTCCCGGCTTCGACGAGCAGATGCGAACGCTCGGCGAGAGCCTCATCGATCGCGCCTGCCATCTCGAGTTGCTGTGGACGAATCTCAAACCGACCGCCGAGTGCCGCCGACACCGAGCCGCCCGGCGCGAGCATGCTGGCCAGGTCCGGGTGATTCATGGCCTCACGCCCAGCGGCGACCTTTTTGGCTCACCCACCGCGCGCGGATAGGTCCGGGGAGTCTTGCGCAGTTTCTCGATCACCACGATCCGTCCGGTTTGGGTCTCCACCGTGCCCGCGTGCGCACAGTGCAACATGTGCATCGCTTGTTTGGCCTCGGCGATTTCCTCCGCGGCCTTCTCGCCCTTGACCAGAATCACCTGGCCGCCAGGGATCCCCGCTTCGGGGTCCGGGGCCTTGGCGAGCGGAACGGTTAGCTCGAGCAACATCGGCATGCGCCCGACCGCACGGGCCGTCACCGCGTCGTAGCGCTCACGCTCGGTTCGGAAATCCTGCCCGAACTCTTCGGCACGCCCGTTGAACACACGGACATTCTTCAATCCGAGGAACGCGACGGCCGCGGAGAGGTAGTCCGCCTTCTTGGCGGTGGCCTCGATGAGCGTGAACTTGAGATGAGGCAGGACGATCGCGAGTGGGATGGCCGGCAGCCCCCCGCCGCTGCCGATGTCTGCTACCTCTCCGCCCTCGGGAATTTCACCGAGCAGCGGCAGCAGGGTCAGCGCATCGAAGATATGCCGGATCCACGCCCCGTCGGCATCGCGGATCGCCGTGAGATTCATTTTCTCGTTGACCGTCAGCAGGAAGCCGAGAAAGCTTGCCAGCCCCTCCAGTTCGCCAGGCTCGAACGCCAGCCCAAATTCCTCACACGCCTGGGTGAAAGACGCAGGAATCGCGGGAGGTTTGACCTCGGCGGGGAATTCGATCGGAGTAGTGTGCTTCGTCATCGGACTGCAAGCGTAGCACGCCGAGGCGATCCCGTGACCATGCTCAGTCGTCGAACTCGAACGATCGGCGCCACAGCCTCCCCGGAGGACGCAGGGCGATATTCAGGATCAACCCGACCACCAGAAAACCCATCAAAAGGCTCGAGCCCCCATAGCTCACGAACGGCAGGGTCATACCAGTGATCGGGAAAATTCCGAGCGTCATACCGATGTTGATCGAGGCCTGCGTCGCCATCATGGTGGTGCAGCCCACAATGACCAGCCGTCCGAACGGGTCTTTGCAGTTCGCCGCCACCACCGCCGCCCCACCGATCCAGAGGGCGTAGAGCAGAATGATACACAGCGCTCCGGTGAACCCGAACCGGTTCACCAGCACGGGGAAGATCATGTCCGTGTGCTTTTCAGGAAGTTTGCTGTACTCGATCAGAGCCCGGCTCTTTGCTTCCGGATGACCAGAGAACCCTCCCGCACCGATCAGCATGCGCGCCTGCCGCCCTTGGAACCCGCGCCCCTGGTCGAACCGCTCATCACCTTTAAAACGCTCGATGACTGCCTGAATCCGCTGCACCTGGTGGGGTCGGAGCAGCGGGTACTGATCAGACTTAGCCAGCGAGAGACTCAGCGTCAGCACCGCCGCGGCGAACAGCATCGCCACCGCCCCAGTCGCGATCAGATGCCAGAGTTTGGCACCCGCCGCGATCAGCATCGCGAGCAACGCAGGCAGGAAAAGCAGCGCGGTCCCGAGGTCCGGCTCGACCAGAATCAACCCGACCGGGATCAGCGTTATCAAGGCAGGCTGGAACAGTCCGAAGAACCGTCGGTGACTGACCGAAAACCGAAGGTACACCGCCATGATGAGCACATACACCACCTTGGCTAATTCGCTCGGCTGAAAATCCGCGATCCCCAGGCTGATCCACCGGCGAGCCCCGTTCCGGGGCGTCACCAGGACCTCCGGAACAAATGGCAGCAGGACAAAGATGAGGAGCACGATCGTTGCCGCCGCCATCGCCCACGAGAAGTACGCATACCAGCGGTAGTGCACAAAGACTACCGCCGCGGCAACCAGGAGTCCGAGCCCCGCATACGCGGCCTGTCGCAGGATCAAAGCCTGAACATCGAGTTGCCCGCTCATACCGGTCAGTCCGCCGCTGAGCGAGATGCCATACATCCCGAGCCCACACAACAACAGTGAGGTTGCGACAACCAACCAGCCATAGGTGGCCCACTGCAACTTCGGCGCGGCTTCTGCGCGAGCCCGGTCATCGAGTTTTCGCTCGGAAAACCGACCTTCCGAACGAAGGCCCTCGACCGCCGCTCGACGCTCCCTCGCCCGTTTGAGCGCCTCGCTGGCCTGACTCGGGTCGGCGCCCGGACCGATCACAGGTAACCCTCGGCCTTGAGGGCATGGATCACCTGGGCTGCAACCGGCGCGGAAGACCGGCCGCCGCTCCCTCCGTACTCGATCAGCACCGAAACGGAATAACGGGCGTGCTGCCCTTCCGGTCCCACGAGTCCGACGAACCAGGCGTGGTTGCCTTTGCGAACGATTTCGACTCGCTGCTCGCCGTTCTCGTCTTCAACCGTTCGCGTGATCGGGTTGGCCTGCGCGGTCCCGGTTTTGCCGATGACATCGACCCCGTCGATGTCGATGAACGACTCGAATCCTGCGCCTTCGGCGAACGGACCGTAATTCATGCCGTGGCCCGTGCCCCACACTTCGTTGAGCGACCGAGCAAGGCCCGCGAGCGCCGCATCGACAGATCCGGGATCAAGACGAAGATCAGTCGAAACCGGGCGAGCACTACGATCGATACGAGGCTTGATCCGAATGCCCCCGCGCTCCAGCGTCGCGAACGCATCCGCCGCATGCAACGGGGTCCACGCAATGGGCCCCTGACCGATGCAGTTCATGATCGCTTCACCAACGGATGTCGGTTTGACCACACCGGGGTACTCGCTGCCGACACCGAGCCCCCATGTCTCACCGACTCCGAACTTGCTGTACCACTCACGCACGCGCTTCGCACCGAGCAACTCACCAAGGGTGTAGAAGTAAATATTGCACGAAGAACCGATCGCTTCATCAGCGTAAAGCCCACGCTTAAAGTAGCCGCTGTGCGTGAAGAACTTACCTTCGTCCGGGCGCCAGCCCCAACACCGCAGGCGCTTGGCATGCGGGTCATCAAGGAAATGGCCGTCGCATTCAATGAGATCCGTAAGCGAATGGACCCCCGCAGTGACTGCCGCGGCCAGCACCATCGGCTTCACAATCGAACCTGGCTCATACGGCACGCTGACCGCCCGATTCAGATAGGGTCGATCAACCTCATCCATGAAGACCCACTCGGGGCGATCTTCTAAATCCTTGCGCGTGAAACTCGGTGTGGTGACCATTGCCAGCACATCACCGGATTCCACATCGAGCACAACCACCGAGGCGGCGAGGTCGGTTCCATCGGGCAGGGCGTAGTCAGAGTTTGGATGATGCCACGGCTGGACACGGGCCAGGCCAAGTTCTGGATCGAGCAGAGCCTGAATGCGTGCCTGGAGTTGCACATCGAGCGTGAGCACCACATCGTTCCCAGGCTGAAATGGCGTGAATTCGATTTCACCGGTGTCCAGATGCCGAACTTCCCGACCGCGAAGACCACGAAGGATGTCTTCCCGTGACGACTCTATACCGCTTCCGCCGACGAGATCTCCGGGCCGGTAGTGACCGCGATCGACCGCGCCGGTTTTCGGTTCGTACAACGGGCGGCGTTCTGTATCCAGCGGCTGACCTTCGGCCACACGATCGAGTTCGCGCATCCAGCCCAACACATGCGTCGCAACTCCCCGCACGGTCACCTCACGAACCGTGTCCTCGCGTAGGGGCGGCGGGAAGGTCGAAAGATCAACCTCGACATCCACAATTTCAAACGGGTAATCCCGCTGCCCTGAGAGACGCAGCGAGACCCCCTCGAAACGCTCGGCGATCAGACGAACCTGCAACGACCGGCTGTCGTCGATCCCCGTCACCAGGGGGTGCTGCATCCGCTGCTCTCGAATCGGTCGGCTGACATCGGCGAGTGTGACCTCAACCTCGGCACCTCCCGGCCCGATGTCCCGGTTCAGTTCTGCCCACCGTCGTTCTCGCCATTCTGACCACAGGTGCCCCGCCAGGGACTGAACTTCCTGCTTGATCTCAGCCTTGCGATCCTCGATCTCTTCACGATCGACCCCGGTTGCGTCTGCCAAACCACTCCACAAGCTCTCCAACTGCTCGCGATACACCACGGCGTACCGATCGACGAGTTCGGCTCGTTCAACTGCGCTGAGTTTGGGCCATTCGCCGCGATGCTCTCTCCGGGCCATCCCGCGGGCTTCCATCTCGGCCCATTCCCCAGTTATAAGGCGATAATCAACCATCACATCGAATGCCGGTCGATCCTGAGCAAGGATTCGCCCTTTGCGGTCAAGGATTCGCCCGCGTGTGGTCGGGGTCCACTCGGACTCCACGAGCGTTCCTTCCGCAGTATCCAGCCAATCCGCCCCCTCCACGATGGTCACACGAGCCGCCTGAGTCGCAAGGACCGTCGCGACTCCAAGAACCCCCACCATGAGCAGGAGGAGCCGTCGCTGGAACATGCTGGGTATGAGGCTTCGGAACATGCAATCATCCGTGTGTGAGCGCAGGGCAACGCCAGCGGCCTCGTGCCGCCTCCTTTACCCACATCGTATCTCTGCCCCTCCGCGCACGAAAAAACGCCGGGCAGAAACTCCGACGCTTTGATCACGAGCGATGTTCAGTGCTCGCGTTTGTCACGCGTGATCTGGGCGTAGGCGTTGTGGTTGTGGATCGACTCGTAGTTTTCGCTGTTGATCCGGTACCAGACGATGTTGTCGTCGTCGTCCAGGCTAATCGCGAGATCGCGGACGATGTCTTCCACGAACTTGGGGTTGTCGTAGGCGGCCTCCGTCACATGCTTCTCGTCAGGACGCTTGAGAACCGCATATACCTCGGTTGAAGCCGCGGCCTCAAGGTGCTTCACGAGGTCTTCAATCCACATGGAGGACTTCACCCGGACGCTCGCCTCGATCTCGCAGCGTTGGTTGTGGGCTCCGTAGCGGCTGATTTCCTTCGAACACGGGCAGAGGCTCGTCGCCGGGGCGGTGACCGACATCACGAAATCCTCCACGGCGTTCGCCGAGACCAGGAATTTCACCTTGTAGTCCATCAGGCCACGAGAGCCCGTGACGGGGGCCTTCTTCTCGATGAAGTAGGTGAACTCCACCTCAAGGTGGGCATGATCCGCGTGAAGTTTTTCCCGGATCTGATGGGCGATCGTGGTGAACATCTCGGGAGTCAGAGGCTGGGCGTTCTCGTTGAGCACTTCCAGGAATCGGGACATGTGCGTGCCCTTCTGGTGGTGCGGCAGCGAGACATACATGTTGAGCCTGGCCACAGTCGGCTGGGTGCCCCCATCAGGAGTTTTGAGTGTCAGCGGATAGGTCACGCCCTTGACCCCGACTTTGTCAATGGCGACACGACGGTCATCGCGGGTGGCCTGAATATCGGGCATCTTCTGGGCAGACTCGTGGGGCATGGATATTCCGTTCGGTGGAGACTGGATTCTGTGGGCGAGTTCGGACACGCATCGCAAACCGATGCATCACAGAGCCGGGAACCCGCGAACTTCTGATGGTAGGAAGGCGGAACACCACTGCCCACCCAGAACGGTCACTCGTTGAACGAGGGCGTGACCCCACTTCGAGCGTGATCAGGCGGTCCGGGGTTTGGGATTCTGCACGGACTGGCGATCGATCATCGAATTGGCCCACATCTCGCCGAGCGGGGCACCGACGAGGATCCCCGCACACCAGTCGAAGGGGGTCAGCAGAGCCAGCCCGGGCCAATCCCCGGCGTACAGGCGACCCAGCGGATCAACGGAGACCCCGAACCGGGCCGTCAGCGGACCGATCACCGCAAGCAGCAAACCGCCAGCCAAGATCGGAAGCATGGGGGCCCGGTTCGCGACCGAGCGACCGGCAGCCCCGCCGACGATTCCGGCAGCCACTGCCGCGGCATACACCTGTCCCTGAAGGGAAGATTGCGCGATCAACCACGCCCCCAACGCCGCACCGATCACACTGGCACCGGTTGCGAAGACCATGTCCTTTGCCGACCTGGATTCCGGCGACTCGGTTGGCATCACCGGACGGCTGAATCGCAGCACGAAGGCCACACCCGCGAAACAAGCCACCCCAAAGATCACCCCCTCGGCCATGAAACTCCGGATGGGCGCGAGGCCCCCCGCATCCCGCACCAGATCCGCCACTCGCCCAAACTGCCAGGCTGGCCAAGTCAGGACGAGCCCCGCCCCCATAATACCAAGTCTTGCATGGGCAATGCGACCGGCAATAACCCCATACCCGATCGCGATCGCGATCACGATCAACCCGACGAGTACGCCGGAAACCGGACTGGAACTGGTCAGCGGCGAGGCCTGCTCGAGACCACTCTCGGTCTGCAGCGAACCCGCGATCGAGCCTGCGATTGGGCCGACAACGAGAAGCGCGCCGCCAATGATGCCCCAATCCCGAACGGTTTTGATCAATTCTGAACTCATGTGGCCTCTGTGTACCTTATTTCGACGCAATCGGCGAGCGAGTCGCCTTGACCTGCGCGAACCCTCGAGGCGACACTCCGCGCATGCCCACCCAGCCTTCCCCCCCCGCTTCCGACGAGTCCTCGCACGGTTCACCGTTCCCCATCACCGGTGCCCGCATCGCCCCATGGGAACTTGAACAGATCGCCAGATTCGGGCGGCCGATCAAACTCGACGAGCGAGCCCTCGAGCGACTCGAACGATCAAACAGAACCCTCAAGGACGCCATCGGAAAGGGTGTGGCTCTCTACGGCGTGAACACCGGCTTTGGTTCGCTCGCCCGCCAGCGCGTACCCGACCACGAACTCGCCGATGTCCAGCGCAACCTCCTGCGATCTCACGCGGCCGGTGCGGGTGATCCGCTCCCCGACGAAATCGTGCGGGGCATGCTCACACTCCTCGCCTGCTCGCTCAGCCGCGGCCACTCGGGGGTCCGCCCGGTGGTCGTGCAGACGCTCGTGGACCTGGTCAACGCCGGGATTACACCACTGGTGCCAGAGAGCGGGTCTGTCGGGGCCTCCGGCGATCTCGCACCGCTTGCCCATGCCTGTCTCGCTCTGATCGGCGAAGGGAAGGTCCGATACCGGGGTCGCGTCTGCTCGGCATCCGAGGCGCTCACAGAATCGGGGATAAACCCGATCGAACTCGGCCCCAAAGAGGGGCTCGCGCTCATCAACGGAACCCACCTGATGGCTGCTCGAGGCGCGCTGACCCTCGTCGGGATTCGGCGTCTGATCGATGCCGCAATCTGCGCAGCAGCGATGTCCATCGACGCCGTCCGAGCGACCGACTCGTTCCTCGACGCTCGGGTCCACCAGATCCGCCAACAACCCGGTCAGCGTTCGGTCGCGGCTCGCCTGCGCGACCTGCTTCGTGGCTCGCAGATTATCCCCGCGCACCGAGACGACGATCCGCGCGTGCAGGATCCGTACTCCTTCCGCTGCACGCCGCAGGTCCTTGGGGCCGCGATCGACCAACTCGAACACGCGGCACGCACGATCGAACGAGAACTGGAAGCCGTCACCGACAACCCGCTCATCTTCGAGACCACCGAGGAAGCACCCGAGGCACGCACCGTCGTGTCCGCGGGCAACTTTCACGGCATGCCCCTCGCGATCGCGCTCGACACCGTGGCGATCGCGCTGTGCCACATCGCCGGGATGGCCGAGCGGCGCGTGTATTACATGCTCGCGGCGTCCGACCCGCAGAACCCGATCAATCCGCACCTGTCGCGACACCCGGGTGTGGAATCGGGATACATGATCACCCAGTACACCGCGGCGGCCTGCTGCAACGAGATGATCACGCTGGCCACGCCCGCGAGCGTTTCGAACATCAGCACCTGTGCTGGCATGGA
This sequence comes from Phycisphaerales bacterium JB050, assembly GCA_043101125.1. GTDB lineage: Bacteria > Planctomycetota > Phycisphaerae > Phycisphaerales > UBA1924 > JANSXG01. The sequence goes on from JBICHT010000028.1 coordinate 9,012, forward strand.
GGACTACAACTCCTTCGGCCCTCGTGCCGCGGCGAAAGCGGAACGCTCGATGCAACTTTGCCGGAGCGTGGTCGCGATCGAACTGCTCTGCGCCGCTGAAGCCCTGGAGTATCAACGCCCGCTGCGTTCCGGGGCTGGCGTCGAACGAGCCTTTGAGACCATCCGGACAGTCGTCCCACGACTGCACGAGGACCGCCCACCTGCGCCCGATATCCGGGCGATCGAAGAACTGATCCTCGCGGGGCGATTCGGCTGAGCATGATTTTCCACAACTCACGGGAATAGACCGCGCGACGCTCGCGTTCTCAGGGACACTCTTCCTCGAATCACCTCAGGAGTTCCCTATGAACCGATCCACCGGCCTCGTTTTCGCTCTTTCTGCTTCGGTCCTGGCCGGAGCAGCCGGATGTGCCAGTACTGCAAACGGATCCGCGGCGGATGACTCCGGTTCTGCGACACCTACGATCGGCGCTCAGAAAGGCGAACGCATCGATTTTTCAGGGGTCACACTCCGGTCCGCCGCAGGCGAGCCAGTACCGATGAACACGCTTTTGAGTGACGGCCCTGTTGTGGTGGTGTTTTACCGAGGCAGTTGGTGCCCGTACTGCGAGAAGGCCCTTGAGGGTTGGGATACATCGATCGACGAACTCAACGCGATGGGTGGACGATTGATCGCTCTCACTCCGGACGCACCAAGTCAGGTCTCGGAGATGCTCACCGAGCACGATCTCGGTTTCACCATCCTGTCGGACGCGGACGCTGAAGCGGGCGAAGCACTCCGTATCAACTTCCTCGTCGACGCGGAGACCCGCAAACGCTACCTCGGATTCGGCATCGACCTCGAAAAGTCCAACGCGAACGGTCTTTGGCAACTCCCCCACCCCGGTACCTTCATCCTGGACAGCGACGGAACCGTACTCTACGCCAGTGTCAGCGCCGACTATCGCAACGGTCGAGCCGATCCCTCCGAGGTGATCGCGGCCTACCGGTCGATCATTGCCAAGCGCTGATCGATATCACGGAACCGGTCAGGGCTTCGCGGGAAGGTTCGTCATGATGTCGACCAGCGTTTCGGCGTGGGTTGCGATGGCGAACCTGGCCGCGTGCTGAGGCCCAGCCTGGCTCATGGCCACGTAACGGTCGGGGTCGGTCACGCTCGCGAGCATCGCTTCGGCGAGCGCTTCCGGGCTGCGCGGCTTGACCAGCAGCCCATTGAGTCCATTCGCGACCGAGGCCCGACAGCCACCCACATCTGAGGCGATCACCGGCAGACCAACCGCCGCGGCGGACACATTGACCCTGCCGAACCCCTCGCTCTTCGTTGCCAGCACGAATACATCGGCCACGCGCAACGAGGGTACCGGGTCATCAACCCAGCCCGCGAACTGCACGCGGCTCGCGACGCCACAGTCATGGGCCAGTTGCTCCAAAGCCGCACGGTCCGGGCCATCGCCGATGATTTGCAGCGTGGTATTGGGAAGTCGTTTGCCCAACATCGCAAATGCTTGGATCAGCGTGGTGGTGTCCTTATGGGTTTCCGAGAGGCGCGTCACCGTGACAAAGCGAGCCCAATCCGGGTCCGGGCAGCGTCGGTCGAGGTCGGTCGGGTTGGCACGCGGAAGCCGCATGCCGGCATCGATGAACAGAAAATTGCTCTTGAGCGAGGGCACGAATTCTGAGAACAGGTCCACCATGCCCGGCGAGAACCCGACCGCGCGGTACCACTCCTTCGGGCGAGCCTTATAAAACAGCTTGCGTCCAAACCCGACCTTCAGCCGCCGGGGCACCGCGTGGATGGATTCCACGATCGGCAGTTTCGATTTGATCAGCAGTTTCGCAAGGCGCGTATCCGGCGGGAACGAACCCGACAGCAGCTTCACGGCATCGGGTTCGCACTCGCTCAGCACACGCTTCAGGGTGGCAGCGGTGACCTCTTGCACCAACACGACATGGACGCCGCCGTTGCGCAATTCTTCCTGGATCGCCCGGATCCCGTCGGCATCGACCGTGAGCAGGGTAACACGGTGTCCTTGCTCGACCATCGCGATGGCGAGGTCTCGGGTGTAATCCGCGAGACCGCCCGCACCGATTCGGGCTGAAAGCATGAGGATGCTGAGCAGCGGTCGTTGCCCCGCAGGCGCAAGGATATCAGTCTGTGGCTCAGGCGATGGCACGCCGTATGGTACTGACAAGACCGGACAGAGCCGAGTCCGACGGCCGAAATACACTGGCAAACAAGGAAGCCCCATCTGTGTGTACGCTTTGGGCAACCCATACGGAGATTCCGGCCGTGCCCGATAGCCCAACCACCGACGCGCAGAGCAGCGTGACCTTTTCCGATGTCATACAGGCGGCGACCCACCTCCAAGGCCACGCCCATCGCACGCCCGTTCAAACCTCACAAACGCTCGATGCGTGCCTCGGCGCGAGTGCGTGGTGCAAGTGCGAAAACTTCCAGCGGGTGGGCGCGTTCAAGTTCCGTGGCGCGTTCAATGCCATTTCCTGCTTGAGCGCAGAAGAAAAACAGCGCGGCGTGCTGACTTACTCATCGGGGAACCACGCCCAAGGAATCGCGCTCGCTGGAAATCTGCTCGGCGTGCCGACGACGATCATCATGCCTACCGATGCGCCGCCCGTGAAGATCGAGGCGACGCGCGGCTACCTGGGCCCCGGTGGCGAGGTCGTGCTGTACGACCGGAAGGAAACCACGCGCGAAGAACTCGGCGATCGTCTCAGCAGCGAACGGGGTTTGACTGTCATCCCCCCTTACGATCACCCCAGGGTCATCGCGGGGCAGGGCACGGTCGCGAAGGAACTGGTTGAGGCGATCATCGAAACAACCGGTGCGCCGCCCGATCTCGTGTTCGTGTGCTGCGGCGGAGGAGGCCTGCTCAGCGGCTGCGCGATCGCCACGAAGGCGCTGGCCCCGAACTGTACCGTCATCGGCGTCGAACCCGAACTCGCCGACGATGCCACCCGCAGCTTCAAGACCGGCACTCTCCACACCGTACACAATCCCCCCACCATCGCCGACGGCGCACGCACGCCGTCACTGGGCTCCTACACCTTCCCGCTGGTCCGCGAACATGTCGATGACATGATGACCGTGAGCGAGGCGGAGATCGCCCAAGCCACGCTTTTCGCCATCGAGCGGATGAAGCTGGTCATCGAGCCCAGCGGCGCCCTCGCGATGGCCGGAGCCATCAAACTCGCTCGAACCGAACCGGAACGCATCTCGGGCAAGCGAGTCGGCATCGTCATCAGCGGCGGAAATATCGACCTTGCCATCATCCCGGAACTCCGTCGCCTCGCCGGAGGCGCATCGTGAGTCGCTTGCACGACGACGGCAAGCACCGCTGCGCGTGGTGCACCGATGATGCGTTCTACCGCGCGTACCATGACGAGGAATGGGGCGTGCCCATCTACGACGATCGGAAACTCTTCGGGATGCTCCAGCTCGAAGGCGCTCAGGCCGGCCTGAGTTGGATCACGGTGCTCACGAAGCGTGCCCGTTACGAAGAAGTCTTTCGCGGTTTCGAGATCGAACGGTGCGCGAAGCTGACCGATGGCCAACTGGAGCGGCTGCTCGAGGACCCCGGCATCATCCGCAATCGGCTGAAAGTCTTCGGAGTGCGCAAGAACGCGAGGGCCGCGCTGAAACTCATCGAGCGCGAGGGATCATTCTCGGATTACCTTTGGTCGTTCGTTGGTGGAGAGCCGATCCGCAACCGTCCCGAAACGATCAAGGACATCCCCACCACTTCCGCCGAGTCGGACGCGATGAGCAAGGCACTCAAGAAGGCCGGGTTCACCTTCGTCGGATCGACGATCTGCTACGCGTTTATGCAGGCGGTGGGCATGGTTGACGACCACACACGCGGCTGCTTCCGAGCGAACGCAAAATGAAAAACGCCCCACCGATTCGGCGGGGCGTTCAAGAATCTGATGGATTCTCAACCGATCAGTTGAGACCGATCATCGCACCGATCTCGGGGCCGAACTTCACGAACAGACCGGCGAACACGACTGACACGATCGAGATCAGTTTGATCAGGATGTTCAGCGCGGGGCCGGAGGTGTCCTTGAACGGGTCGCCGACGGTGTCGCCGACCACGGTCGCCTTGTGGTCTTCCGAACCCTTGCCGTAGACGATCGCCGAGCCCTTGCCCGCCGCCACGAATTCCTTGGCACGGTTCATGATGGCCTCGCGGATTTCGGCAGGAACCTTCGAGCTGTTGCCGGTACCGGCCACCATCTCGTCGGCCGTGGTCTTGCCGTACGACTCGAGCAGCTTCTTGGCGTTGTCCCACGCCCCGCCCGCGTTCGCCATGAAGATGGCGACCGCGAAGCCGGAGGTGAGGCCACCAGCGAGCATGCCGACCACACCGGGCACGCCGAGGATAAGACCCACGGCGATCGGGACGACGATCGCGAGCACCGAAGGAACAACCATTTCCTTCTGGGCACCGGCGGTCGAGATCGCGACGCAGTTTGCGTAGTCGGGGTAGTGGTGGCCATCGAGGTCGATGCCGTCACGGGGCCAGTTGTCCGGGTTGGCCAGATCCTCTTCGCTCATGCCACCCTGACGGAGGGCTTCTCGGATCTTGCCGAACTGGCGGCGGCATTCACCCATCATCGCGTACGCGGCACGCCCGACCGCGTTCATGGTCAGAGCGCAGAAGAGGAAGGTGAGCAGCACGCCGATGAACAGACCGCCGAGGGTACGGGGGTTCAGCGGAGTGACATTGTAGAAGGAGAGCACATCGGAGATCTCGGCGTTGCCGGTCTTGATGACGCTGAAGGTCTTCTTGTGCGTGTGGTCGCCGTGTGCTTCTTCAACCGTAATGTTGACCACGCGGCTGTCCTTGACGGTCAGCCCCTCGCGAGCGGCAGTGACGACACCGACGGTCTCACCCTTCTTCATGGTCTCGTCGTAGTGATCACCAGCGCCGAACTGGGTCTTGTCGACCAGCATTGCGCCGTCGACATAGTCCTCGCCATCGGTTCCCGCACCCGGGATGACGATCGCCCACTTGCCGTGGCCTTCGTAGACCGCGTAGGCATCCGCATCGGCGGGGGCGGAAATCGAGTCCGCCTTGGCTTCGATGAACGCCCCGGACTGCGTGGTGATCTGCACCTGAACGACCTGGATGAACGCCGCGAAGAGCGCCAGGGCGGTCAGAGCCGCCGAGCCGATCGCGAAGCCCTTGCCGGTCGCGGCGGTGGTGTTGCCGAGCGAGTCGAGCATGTCGGTCCGTTCACGGACGAACGGGGGCTGACCGGTCATCTCGGCGTTGCCGCCGGCGTTGTCGGCGATCGGGCCGTAGGCGTCGGTCGCGAGGGTGATGCCGAGGGTCGAGAGCATGCCGACGGCGGCGATGCCGACGCCGTACAGGCCCATCAGGAAGTTCTCGCCACCGCCGGCGAAGGTGAACGCCGCGATGATCGCGACGACAACCGTCAGCAGGGAGGCCCAGGTGGACTTCATACCTTCGGCGATACCCGCGATGATCACGGTCGCCGGACCGGTGACAGCCTGCTGCGCGATGCGCTGGGTGGGCTTGTGCTCATAGGAGGTGTAGTACTCGGTGGCGTAGGCGATGACATTGCCCGCGACCAGACCCGAGAGAATCGCGAGGCCCAGGCCCCACCAGGTGAAGGGCAGGTCGGCGGGCTGCTCACCCCGACCGAAGATGAACCAGAGGATGCCGAAAGCAAGAACGGCGATCATCGCTGAGGCGATGTAGACGCCCTTGTGCAGACCCTTGAGGAGTTGCGCGAAGGTCGCGTCTTCCTTCGCCTTCACGGTGAAGATGCCGAGCACGGAGCACAGGATGCCCATGCCGGCCAGAGCCATCGGAGCCGCGGCCAGGCCGAAGGCGAGCTTCGTCGCTGCGCCGGAGGCAAGGCTCATGGTGAACGCCGCGGCGGTGCCGAGGGCCATGGTCGCGAGGATCGAGCCGTAGTACGACTCGTAGAGGTCGGCCCCCATGCCGGCCACATCGCCAACATTGTCACCGACATTGTCGGCGATGGTCGCGGGGTTGCGGGGGTCGTCCTCGGGAATTCCCGCTTCGACCTTGCCGACAAGGTCAGCACCGACATCCGCGGCCTTGGTGTAGATGCCGCCACCGATGCGGGCGAACAGCGCCTGCGTCGAGGCACCCATGCCGAAGCTCAGCATGACGGTGGTCAGCGTGGTGATCATGTCGAACGCATCGATCGCGTTGAAGATCAGGAACCAGAGAGAGATGTCCAGCAGCGCGAAGCCAACCACCACGAGGCCCATGACGGCCCCCGAGCGGAAAGCCACCTTGAGACCACTGTTGAGAGACTCCTTCGCGGCGAAGGCGGTACGGGCCGAGGCGTCGGTCGCCATCTTCATGCCGAACCATCCGCAGAGGCCGGAGAACAATCCCGCGACGAGCACACCCACCATCGACCATGCGTTCTGCAGGCCGAGCACGGACATGAGGCCAAGGAACACAAGCAGCCCCACAAACACTACCGCGATCACACGGTACTGACGGGTGAGGTAGGCCATCGCACCTTCGCGCACGGCCTGGGCGATGCGGACCATGTCCTCCTCGCCCTCAGAGTGGGTCATGACGGACTTGCGAAAGACGAACGCCATCACCAGAGCGACGATCGCACCCAGCGGGGCGAGCCAATACGCCGGATGGATTTCGCTTACAGCAGCGAGAGACTGCGGACTCAGCATGTTCACCTCTAGGACTCCTGGTAACACTTTCGCCGCTTGCCGGAATGGTCTGCGGGAGGCTCCGCAACGATCTGGATCGATCGCGGAACCCGCAGCCGGACCCGAACCGGACACTCGGCTCGGGATTCGTTCATGGCAGACTGCGAATCATCGGGTTGTGGGTGCCGCTACGGAATACCGAAGCACCGTCCGGGCACCAGACGACGGACGAACTTGGGTGGGCAGTCTAACGAGTTTTTTATGGGATTGGCCGACGCCAACGGGCAATTCTGGGCGTTGGCACCAGAAAAACACCATTCAGGAACCCCGGCGCTTCGGGGAACCTCCATACGACAAAGCCGCCTGACAAGGCGGCTTCACGACTGATCAACTGTGCCGGTGTCCCGGACGGTGTCCGGACGGCATTGACCCGCAAACGGGGAATGCTCAGCGGCTGGTCGCGGGGCGAGCAACGCGACGCCTGGCGCGACGCTTGCGCTCGCTGGGCTTCTCGTAGAAGGCACGCTTCTTCACGTCCTTCGTGAGGCCTTCTTTCTCGCAGAGTTTCTTGAAGCGACGCATCAACTGTTCAACGCTTTCGCCGCCGCGTGACTTGATCCGGATTGCCATATCGTGCCTATCCTCAACTCGAACTGGTCAAAGGCCCGTCCTCAGCCGAGGAGCGGGATGCGCGGCTCAGTCCATCAGAACCGGCGAGCCGCGTAGTATGGCGACCCCGCCACGCTTTCGCAACCCCGCCGACCGGACTCCGATGCACCTGATCGTTGATACCTTCAATGTGCTGCACTCCTGGGGCGGGGGCCCTGAACCGGGCGGATACGCAGAACTCCAGTCGTTATCGGGCCTCATCGCCCGAAGCCGATACGCGAACGGAAAGGTCTCGATCGTGTGTGACGGAGGGCAATTCCGTGCCACCAGGCCCGCATTTTCTGCACCGTGCAAGGTGATCTTCGCTGGTCCGGGCAAGGACGCCGACGGTCTCATCGAGTCGATCGTCCGGCGCGACAGCGCCCCGCGATCACTAGTAGTCGCGAGCTCCGATCGGCGTTTGCAACGGGCCGTGCGAAAGCGAGGTGGCCGCTGGGTCACCAGTTCCCAGTTCCTCGGACAGGTGGTGCGAGACAGTGCCGCCCCTGCCCCGCTCCCGATCCGTCCGACCTTCGCTCAAAAAACCCCACTGCAAGCCGATGCGGTTCGGGAATGGATGGACGAATTCGATATCAGCGCAGAATTCGCTGGGCCCGGAGCCCGGGTAGAGCCGCGTTCGCCCGAGTCTCGGCCTGCTTCGAACGCATCGCCCCCTCCCACGCGTTCAAAGCCAGTGAATTCGCCACCCCCGAGGTCGAATCCCGTCGGCTCGGACCCGCTTCTGAGGGAAGCACTCGAACACTGGCAGGACCGCCTCTCCGCGGACGACCTGGATATGGCCCGCTGGCTCGACGAACCCGGCTCAGAATCCTGAGACAATCTTCCATGACGAGTTGCGGAGCAGTACCCAGGGGACCTACGCTCGCGTCACATGAACACCGATTCGAATCAACAAAATCCCGGCAAAAGTGCTCCGGGCAAGCGCCCCAAGCCTTCTGATCGAGAACAGGCTCTCGGGGTCAGCCGTGCCCCGTCCGAGGATGGGCAATCCATCAATGTCAGCCCCGAGGCTGAAGAGGCTGCCCGACGCTTCGCGATCGCCGCGGCGGAATCACTCAAGGACGACAAGTGCGAAGACATCCTCGTGCTCGATCTGCGGGGTCGCTCCCAGGTCACAGATTTTTTCGTGATCGCCAGCGGCACCTCGGAAGTTCAGATGCGGTCGTCCTGCGAGGCCGTCATGGAACTCGGCAAGACGCTGGGCTTCAAGGCCCACACGAACAACCTTCGCGACGGCGATGCAGATTGGTTCCTCATCGACTTCGTTGATGTCGTGGTGCATGTTTTCGAACCGGATACCCGGATCTACTACGACCTCGAGATGCTCTGGGGCGACGCCCCCCGGCTCGATTGGGCCGGTGACGGTGGAGCGGTACGGAACCGCGCCAATCTGCGTCCGGACGAGAAACCATCCGCATCTGACGAAGAAGAGTAAGCCTGCCCCACCACCCGGGGCGGTACACTCACCAGATCATGGTCCGCGGCATCTCACTCGCCAACAAGTGCTTGCTGCTCTTCAGCGTGGCCGTTCTGGTCATCGTGTCGGTCGCATTGATCGTGCCGTGGATCCGTCTGGCCGAGATCATCGACGACGCGCAGATCGAAACCTCCCGTCAGCTTGCGGCGATCTCAGAGCAAAGCCTCGCCGACCCATCGCTACCCGCACCTCGCTCCGACAGCGCGTTCGGCACGCTGACCATCTACCGACCGGACGAATGGGCATCGCTGGCAAGCACCAGCGAGGATGAACGGGAATTCAAAGTCGCGGCTCGGAACATCCTGACTCCGGAACTCAGCGATGACCGCGCTGAGACATCGGGGCCTGACGAATTTTTCCAGGTGATCCGCGAAGGTGGCGCTCGGCGCTACGACTACGCACGCGCATTTCGAGATCCGAGCGGCCAACTTGAGCGAGTGGTGGTGCTCTCCAGACGCTCGGAGATCGCCGAAGGGCAACTCTTCGTCAACCGCATGCTCCTGCTCGCATCCGGCATGCTCGCCTCGGCCGTTGCGGTGGCGGTGTTCTACATCATCACGACGCGGATCATCCTCAGCCCAGTGCGCGAACTGCGAGACACCGCGGAACTGGTGCGCGAAGGCAATCTGGACATCCGTTCAGACATCCGTACGCGCGACGAATTCCAGGAGTTGTCCGACACCTTCAACGACATGCTGGAAGCCATCTCGAAGCAGCAGAATCAACTCCGCGCGATCAACACTTCGCTCGACCTGAAACTCACCGAAATGGCCGAAGCAAATGTGGCCTTGTTCGAAGCCGCCAAACTCAAAGGCGAATTCCTGGCCAATGTCAGCCACGAACTCCGCACCCCGCTCAATTCCATCATCGGCTTCGCTGAGATTCTTCAAGACATCGTGCACAGCGAACGCGATTCCGAATCGCTTCAGCCACCCACCCCAGAGCAACTGGCCAAACGCCAGCGATACACCGACCACATCGTCAGCGCGGGGCGTTCGCTGTTGGAGATGATCAACGAACTGCTCACGATGGCCAAACTTGAAGCAGGCCGGATGGAACTGCAGATCCGCCCTGTGAATATCCCCGACCTGTGCGAAGCGCTGATCGCGCTGATCCGTCCTCTCGCAGAGAAGAAGCAGATCGACCTGCGACTCCAACTCGGCCAGTCGCAACTCCCCTCCTACTCCGGCAAGCCCGGTGCGGACATCCCGATCGTTCACACCGACCCTCAGAAACTCCAACAGATCGTGTTCAACTTCCTCAGCAACGCGGTCAAATTCACACCCGATCAGGGCCGGGTTACGCTCCGAGCCGAGCGGATCGTCTCCGCCGAGGGCATGCCACGCGTACGGATGAGCGTGCTGGATACCGGGCCCGGCATCCCCGCCGACCAGCAGAAAGCCATCTTCGAAAAGTTCCGCCAACTCGATTCCGGGCACACCAAGGCCGCGGCGGGAACCGGCCTCGGGCTCGCCATCGCCCGTCAGTTCGCCGAGATGCTGCAAGGCGAGATCCACCTCGTCAGCGAGGAAGACCGCGGGGCGATGTTCAGTGTGGTCATCCCCGTCGAGTACGACCCGAACAAGCTCACCGAGCACGAGCAGGTCGCGGCCGAAGCCGAACGCCTCGCGAGCAGAGACTGATGGTCAGCGCGAGGGCTTCGGAACCGCGTTGATGTGGTGACGCAAGACCGGCTCTTCACCGTGCTTCAGATCGATCGCGATCAGGTCGATCCGCACCGTTCGACCGCTCCACTTCTTCCGACGGATGAGGTCCTGCGCAATCGCCAACAGTTTCCGTTTTTTCGCGGCATTCAAGGCGAGTTCCGGCGGGAGACGAGACCGTCCACTTTCATTGCTGTCATAGCAGCGCGTCTTCACTTCCACGACGACCACCGTGCGACGGTCCGGAGCCAGACAGAGCAGGTCCACCTCCCCCACCGGGGTCCTCAGATTGCGCGCGATGACCCGGTACCCGTGACGACGAAGGTGGCGCGAGGCCAGCCTTTCCCCCCCCGCTCCGACCCGCAGGTGTGGTGAGATCGGAGCACTCCGCAACCCGGCGATCACTCCACGAAGCCAACGCACGCTTACCAGTCCGAGCGACCGTCGCCGAGGTAACGCTCGGCCGCAAACCGAATCAAACGATCTCGCATCTGGGCAATCTGCTGCTCGGTCACCGTTGAGGACCCGAAGAGTTTCTCAAAGTACCGCGCCCGCTCCTGCTGCTCACGCTCGGAACGGATGACCTGCTCGATCCGGTTCTGTGCGTCGTAGAGCGAAATAACATCCGGCTCTTGGATCTCCTCCAGATACAGCCACCAGATATTGCCGCCGAATTCGATCGGTTCGCTCAGTTCTCCTTCGGTCAATCGAGTAGCGGGGTCGTTGAGTTCCCCCGGCCCGAAGAACTCCGCTTCGGCAAGCCCCCCGTCGCCTAACTCGACCTCGATCAACCCGCCCTCACTCGCGCGGAATGTCGTCTCGCTCGCGATGAACTCGCTCAGAACAGAGCGATCGGGGATCGCCTCCAGCACCCGCGACTTTGCGTCGGGCTCGACCCGGAGCACACGCAACCGCGCGGTCGCTTGTGGACGGAAGACTTCGAGGTTCTGGTAGTAGTACCGCTCGATGTCCCGCCAACTGACCTGGACCTTGCGTGTCACCTCGCGCCGAAGTTGTTCGAACACGATCTCGCGATTGAACTCGGCCTCAGCCTTCCCGCGCAGTGAGATGTTCTCTTGATTTCTCAACCGCTCATCCGCGCGGGCCGCCGAACCTAGGTCGCGATCCACGATCCCTTGCTGGATCTGCTCGACGAACGCGAACAGACCGATGCGTTCTTCATAGGTCAACCCGGCGTTGAATTCCGCAATCAGCAGTTCGTCCCGGATCCGTTCGAGCAACTGGTTCTGGATCATCTGGGTGGCAACCCGCAGCCACTCGTCTTCGCTCTTCTCGATGGCTTCCGCCGCCAGCAGGTCATCAAGGCTGCTGAGGAACTCCGCGGCGTACACCGGGCGTCCGTTGATCTGGCCGACCATCTCATCGATGACGATGCCTTCCTTCTCGATCACCTGGCTTTCACCCGCGACCGGTCCTGTGATAACAGGTGTCGGGTTCCCCCCCTGGCCCGCGCCGTCCGTCGGGCTCGATGGACGAGGAGGTGCCATGCGATCGAGATCCGCCGGTCGCCCGACCAGGGTGAGCACATCCGAATCGCCACCTCGCGCCTCATGAGCCGTGATCACGCGTGGGCCATCGGGTTCGCCAGTGGTGGGCGGAGGGCCCATGTCGGGAACCTGGGTCGGACGATCCACCCGGAAGTCGACGGGCGTGAGCCTCTGTGTCGCTCGCGGCGCGCCCCCCCCGTGCCCGGCGCACCCCGAGAGCAGAATCGTCGCGAGCAGCGAGACCGCGCTGAAGGCACCGGTGATCCCCCGGCTGGATGGCAAAGAAAAGTCGAACGAGTGGTTCTTGACCGGCTTCCGTGCGTGGTGCATGGGGTCATCCTACGGGATTCGTCCACCGAACTATCACCCGATCGGTCCAGGCGGCTCGAAAACGGCGGCCAAACTGATAGACTTGCACAGCACAATTCACTGTTCGACAAGAACCGCGAGCCCCGAAAGGACCGCGACATGGCCGACGAATCCGGCGAAGCCCCGAAACTCATCATCGACTCTGACTGGAAAAGCGAGGCTCAGGCCGAACGAGAAAAGCTCGCCGCTGCCGAAAAGCAGGCCGCTGAAAAACCAGAAGGACCGGGCGAAGGCGAGATGCCTAAGGCCGATTTCCGAGGCCTGATGGGTATGCTCGCGACTCAAGCCCTGATGTACATGGGCGGCATCGCCGACCCGAACACGGGCAAACCGGTCTTCGACCCGATGTACGCCCAGCACATGATCGACTTGCTCGGCGTTCTGGAGAAAAAAACCGAGGGCAACCTCACGGAGGAAGAGGCCGGCGAGATCGCGGGTGTACTCCACGAACTCCGCAGCCGATTCGTTGAATTGATGCAGATCGTTGCCAAGCAGCAGGCGACCGCGGGCACCGGACCGATGCCCCCACAGGGTTGATCCCCGGCCCCGGGCAGATCTG
>JBICHT010000029.1:0-11375 GCA_043101125.1 Phycisphaerales bacterium JB050
CCTCGCTCGTGACAACTTCGTGGCCTTCATCCGCGTGATTGAACTCTGGGTCGTACGCGCCGTCATACACGCTGACCAAGTTGAAATCTTCCCGGATGGTGCCCGCATGCATGAAACTCCAGACCCGCCAGTAACGCAGCGCGGCATTTTCGCTGGAAGGGACGGCACTCGCGATCGGCGAGAGGCATCCGATCGCAATGGCCGCGCCGAGGGCAAGCGCGGGCTTCAGACGGCTCAGACGGGCAACATAAGGCAGGATGGTTCGAGACTTGGCCATGAGTTCTCCTAAACAGTCGGTCATCCCGTGGTCATCTCCGTGATGCCGATCGAACTCCCCTGTGTGTCTCCCATCTGCAAATTTTCATCCGGTATCTCTCAGCCCGAACCGGCAGGCCTCAAGTCCTGGAGTTCTGGCTCCACGGAAACCCGCCCTTTCCACCGATTGATTTTCGGACTCACGACCAGGTCGATCCGGTCTCCCCGCCGGATGTTCTGCTTGTGAGCCGCCCACGACCACCCGACCACACGGATCTGGCGGGTCTTGGGAGCATTCGGATCGCCTACGAAGAAACTCAGATGTCGCCCGTTCGACCCCATGACCCGCGGCTCATCCGCCACGGCCACCCCCCGAAGCAGAAGCCGAGGCGACGGGTTCGCTCGCCCGAACGGACCCAGGGCCAGCAGCCGCTCGATCGCGGTGGCGGAGAATTCATTCAGCACCGCCTCGCAGTCGATCGTCAGGCTCGGGACCATCATCTCATCGGAGATCAGCCCGTCCGCGTGTTCGCACAGCGCCTCCCGGAATCGGTTCAGGTTCAGGCCGTTCAGCGACAATCCCGCCGCCATGTCGTGACCACCAAAGGTATCCAACAGATCGCAGCACGCGCTCAGTCCGGCGTGCAGGTTGTACCCGTCGATGGACCGGGCCGAGCCTTTGCAGGTCACATGGCCCGATTCATCCTTCTCGATCTGCATGAGGATGGCGGGGCGGTGGTAACGCTGGACGATCCGTGAACACACGATGCCGACCACGCCGGGATGCCACTTTTCATGCGCAAGCACGATCGCTCGACGACCGTCCTCGCCCGTCATGCCGCCCTGCTCGGCGAGTTCGCAGGCCTGTTCGAAGATCTTCCGCTCGGTGGCCTGTCGCTGCTTGTTCTGCTCGTTGAGTTGCTCCGCGATCTCCGCCGCACGCCTCTCGCTGGCCACAGTGAGCATCTCGACCGCTTCCGCGGCATGCCCCATCCGCCCGCACGCGTTCAACCGAGGACCGAGGATGAACCCGACTTTCTCGGCATCGATAGATTCATCCAGCAGGTCCGACGCTGCGAGCAGTGCCCGCAACCCCGTGAGTTTGGTCGAGCGGATGTGCTTCAATCCGAACGAAGCGATCACCCGGTTCTCGTCCACCAGTGGCACGATGTCCGCGATGGTCCCGAGAGCCGCCAGCGCGAGCAGCTCAAGCAGGACCGCCCGAACCTCCGGGCTGACCCGATCGCTTCCCGAGGCCAGCGTCGCGACCCGCCAGGCGAGTTTGAACGCTACCCCCGCGCCGCACAATTCGCCGAACGGGTAGGGGCATTCACCTTGGACCCGGATCCTCGGATGGACCACGGCGTAGGCGGGGGGGAGTTCGCTGTCTGCCCCCTCGTCTTCCCCGGCGATGTTGTGGTGATCGGTGATGATCAGATCCAGACCCAGGTCCAGGGCGGCTCTGGCCGGTTCGAACGCCGTGATGCCGCAATCCACGCTGACCACGAGACCCGCGCCCTCGTTGCGCAATCGGCGGATCGCAGCACTGTTGAGCCCGTAGCCCTCATCGAGGCGGTGGGGGATGTACGGACGGAGGTTGGCCTTCGGCTCGATCGCCCGGATCGCGTGGTACAGGATGCTCGTGGCGGTGATGCCGTCCACATCGTAATCGCCGTAGATGGCGATCTGCTCTCCTGACCGGATGGCATCCAAGAGCCGTGTCGCGGCTTTGTCCATGCCAGGCATCAGGGACGGTTCGTGCAGGGCAGTCAGCGTGGGAGAAGCGTACGCGAGCGCGGATCCGGGCTCGGTATAGCCGCGAGAGGCGAGGAAGCGAGCCACAATCGGCTCTGCTTGCACGGCGGCAGCGAGCCGGATCTCCACTTCCGGATCGAGGAGCTCAGTGCGCACCGTCCACCGTCGGGTAAGGCCTTCGACTGGGGGACTGGAAGTGGGCATGGCGGCTGGGGTCCGGTAACGGTTCTATCACGACGCGTTTCGTGAAGGTACTGTAATCTGCCCGCGTTCCGGGGCGGGATTCCGTCATTTTCCTGCCCTTACCGACGACCGATGCTTCGATCTGGAGAGTTGCCGTGTCCGATGCCCGCTTCAAATCCGTGTTGTTCTTTGGTGCTCCGGGAACGGGCAAAGGCACACAGGGCGCGATTCTCGGCAGCGTGCCCGGCTTCTTCCACCTCTCGACCGGGGATATGTTTCGCGGACTGGACAAGGAATCCGACCTTGGCAAGGAGTTTCTGAAGTACTCCACTCAGGGCCTGCTCGTCCCCGATGAGTTCACCGTCCGCCTCTGGCAGCAGCACATGAGCGAACTCGTCGAGAACGGCCAGTTCGACCCGTCGATCCACCTGCTGATCCTCGACGGCATCCCTCGGACTGTTCAGCAGGCGGGCATGATGGACTCGCTGGTCGAGGTGCTCAAGGTCGTCCACTTGTCCTGCTCTGACGATGAGCAGATGGTCGAACGCCTGATCAAGCGGGCCAAGAGCTCCGGTCGCCCCGACGATGCCAAGGAAGAGGTCGTCCGGCGCCGCCTTGAGGTCTATCGCGAGGAAACCAAACCCGTTCTCGCCCACTACGACTCATCCCTGATCGCCGAGGTCAACGCCATCGGCACCCCGGCTCAGGTCCTGAACAAGGTCTTGAATGTGGTGGCTCCGATCCAGGCGGAGCATTTTGAGAATGCCCTTTCCTGACGGCAGACCGCATCGCGTGGGGTACCCTGTCGGTTGAATCCATGTTTCAACCACAGGAGGTCCACGATGAGCGAATCCA
The DNA here is from genome assembly GCA_043101125.1 of Phycisphaerales bacterium JB050. Classification (GTDB taxonomy): domain Bacteria; phylum Planctomycetota; class Phycisphaerae; order Phycisphaerales; family UBA1924; genus JANSXG01. The sequence continues at coordinate 3,049 of JBICHT010000029.1, forward strand.
GACGATCCAAGTTGCAAATGGCCGCGGCGGGCATCGCCGGTGCGGTGTTCTCGCTCGGTGCCGTGTACTGGCTCGATTCCGCACAGGCGCAAATTCAGGGCGGGGCACTCCCGGTCACGGATACCACGGCCAGTATCCCCGCGATCGAGATCCGTGAGGGGAGCATCGCACTCGTGCGAGGCCCGAACAACCAATACTTCGTGGTCGATCGCCAGGGCAACGGTTATCCGGTCCGTTTCCGCGATCAGGACCTGCTTGTTCCGGTGGGTTCCACGCTACTGACCACCCCCTGAGCCAGGATCCTTCGCCGGTTCCGCCGGAGACTCTGATCGTCAAGCCGAGAAGGGCCGATAGGTGAGGCGTGCACACGAGGCACATCACCCTCACTCCACTGCGCGGAACTAGCACATGGCGACCACCAACGAGATCAGCGGTATCACCGGCGACATCCTCCTCGACGCAGGCACGAACGAACTTGAAGTACTGATCTTCACCATGGCCGGGGCCTGGTTCGGCGTGAATGTCGCCAAAGTCCGTGAAGTTATTCGACCGGTCAAGACCGTGACCTCTCCGGGCCAGCACCCCTCCGTGCTCGGGATGTTCAACATCCGAGGTTCGGTCATGCCCGTGGTGGACCTCTCGTATCATCTCGGTTTGAACACCAGCAAAACAGACCTCTCCGATCCCGACAAGCGCATCATCATCACCGAGTTCAACGGTTTTCAGTGCGGCTTCGTCGTGGATACCGTCGATCAGATCCACCGCCTAAGCTGGGCCAAGGTCAAGCCCAGCCCCGACCTCGGGGTCGTCCGAATGGACACCGACAGCGCCGTGCCGGCAATCGGTTCCACTACCGGTACCCTCGAACTCGATGGGCACATCATTCTCATGCTCGACTTCGAGTCCGTCGCCGACTCGATCCTGCACGAGGACAAACTGCACATCGATGTGGTTGAAAACGAATTCGGGGTCGATCGCGCCTCCAAGCGGGTCATCATCGCCGAGGACTCCGCGTTCATGCGCGGCGTTCTTCAGAAAGTCTTCCAGAGTTCAGGCTACGAACTCCTCCGCGTCTACTCCAACGGTGCAGAAGCTTGGGAAGCAGTCGTCGAGGCGGTGGAAACCAATGACCAGACACTCGACGCGGTCATCTCAGACATCGAGATGCCCCGTATGGATGGTCTGGCACTCGCGCGCCGCATCCGCGAGCACGCGTCCACACGGGACTTGCCCATCGTCCTCTTCAGTTCGCTCATCAGCAGCGACAACCTCAAGAAGGGCGAGCAGGTCGGTGTGAACGCGCAGATCGCCAAGCCCGACCTCGCCGACATGGTCCGTCTGGTGGATCGCATCGTGAGCGGGGAGAAGATCGAGTCGGCGAAGGCCGCCTGACCGATTCAACCTCGACCACGATCAGAACGGCGACCACTCCGGATCGTTCTGGCTCCGGGCCTCGTTTGCCCAGAAGCGCATATCCGTCAGGTCCTCGATCCCCATGTAGTCCGCGTGACCATCGAAGAACGCTGCCGCGGCTCGATTCGACCAGCGTGGATCGACATAGCCGAACGCGATCGGCTGGTCAGAGCGGTCGAAACTCGCGATCGGTCCCGGTGCGATCACCTTGTGAAAACCTCGCGTGGCTTCAACCAGTTGGTTGTTGCGTGCGGAGGCGAATGTGATCAGCGTCGAACCACTGCGGGCATCAGTCATGCGCATCACCGGCCTGGTCAGGTTATAGAACGCCTGCTCGTTGCCAACGATTTCGCTCGCATCACCTCCGATGTACCGGGCGTTGTAGCCCATGCTGGGGTAGACACTCACGCCGTAGTAGTAATCGAACTCCGGAACCCCGGCGACGGTATCGCCACCACGCTTCTCCAGCAGCACCGTCTGCTCACCGACGAGGATGCCACCTTCGAGTTGGTAATCCATGTAGGGCAGGAGCCGCCAGGGGTATCGCTTGCGAACCTCGGAGAAGGTGATCGCCCGTCCAAGGTCGTCATAGATCACGCCGGGGTCGGCGAATCCGGGCAGCACCTTGTAGTCGTGGTCATTCGCGTACAGGTTCATGCCCTGCATCAGCGAACGCCCCGAAGCCAGCTCCGCAAGGCCATACGCCGAAGCGCGGGCACTCCCAAGCGCCGGCAGCAGGATTCCGATCAGCAGTGCGATCACCGCGACAACCACCAGCAGTTCGATGAGCGTAAACGCGCGATCGCCCGTGAAGCGCCGCAGAGGACAGCGGCGCGAGCCTGTGGGGTGCTTGCTGACGAGCCGAGAGATGGAAGCGAATGGACAGTTCATGGCTGCTCTGCAAGAAAGAAAGTGGTTCAAGGAAGAGTGTCAGAGAGTTCCGTTTCACGGAGCGTATCGAGCACCACCGCACGATCCGCGGCGGTCACAATGCCATCGCCGTCCGCATCGAGCAGGCCGTCGCCCTGCTCCCACGCGTACAGGTCCTCGAGATCTACCGAAAAATCGGTGTTCACATCAGCCGGCGGACTGACCTCGAGCACCAGTTCGAGTTCCGCGTCGTCAACCGGAAACGCGGTTTCCAGCGTCGCCCAGCGCGGGTAGATCTCTTCTCCGCCCATGCCGCCGAATCCCGCCGCCTGGAGAGACGAAACCATGAAACTCACCGCGCCAGCGTGCAACTGCGCCGTGAAGTTGGCCTTCGCCCCATCGCTGAGCGTGTCCATGGCGAAGGTGAACCGGGCAAGGTCTCGCACACGCTGCGTGCCATCGGAAGCGGTGAGGAGATCCGTGGTCGTGCCGATCGCCAGCGGCTCCGTCTCGAAGCCGCTAATCACGCTGTTGCTCACATCACGCCCCTGCGTCGAACCGGAAGGGAAGTCGATCGGGATCGCGTTGTAGCCGTCTGCGCCCGTGACCGGGAAATGAGCCGCACGCCACGAATCGAGGTCGAACCCGTTCCGGTATCCCACGCCGTACAACTCCATCGGGCGACCGGGATCCGTGTCCAGCGCGGGGTCGAGGTAGGTGTCCACTCCGTCGTAGGTCGGGTCGTAGGTGACCCCGTCGTTTTCGTCGAAACTCGACGAGTTGAGCATGGTCAGTCGCAGCGTCATGGATGACAGGCGCACCGGACGCGTGCCATCAGACAGCAGCCCCTCGGCATCGAAGGTCAGAAAGAATGTCCCGAACCGATCCGGGAACTCATCGCCGAACACGCTGGAATAGGTCGGCGCGACCGAAGCCAGAGCCCCCTGACCGAAGGTGTACACCCAGACATCGTCCGTCTGCGGCCCGAGCAGCACGGGAACCCGCTCAGCCGCACACACCGAACCCGAAACGAGCCCGAGGGCGAACCCGAGACGAAGAAGCGGAATGGCTCGTAAAGTGTGCATAGGGCAGAATCATACTCTAATTGAGACTGTGTCGCAGCACTGGGCGAGGCAGTGAAGCGAGAAAATTTACTGTTCAACGGTAGGTGGGCAGCAGCCCGGAATCGCCGACGCGCACAAAAAACCTCCCCAAAAAGGGAGGTCGAAGCGGGAGACTTTGTGGCGTGCGATCCAGCCGATCGCGACCGGATCCTGTTAACGACCGCGGTAAGTGATGCGACCCTTGGTGAGGTCGTACGGCGACATCTCGACCGTGACCGTATCACCGGGGAGAATGCGGATGTAGTGCCGGCGCATCTTGCCAGACACATAGGCAAGGATCTCGGTCTTCTGCTCGTTGGGGAGCTCAACCTTAAACATCGCGTTCGGGAGGGCCTGCGTGACCTTCGCCTCAAGTGTGAACTTGTCGTCCTGCTTCGACATGCATTCCTTTCCAAACAGGCGGTCAAATCAACTCGGAGGTCGGGAAACCTCCACGGCCGCGCTGCATCTTCTGTGAAAACTATCGACCTGACGGATATGAAACCGTCACGGTCACACCACCATGATAGGTCAATTTTCGTGTTCTGACCAGAACAGGCGCCAAAGTCCGCAGAAAAACAGAATCCAACACCTCGGGTGCCCCGGACTGGCTATCCTGACCGCCACCCTTAGTTCGGAGATTCTGATGCGGGATTTCGTGCGTGTCGTGGCCGCGATCGCGGTTTGGACTGTTCCACATGGTCTCTGGGCCGCTGACGAGCACTGGGATATCGAGAACCCACCCGGAGCGACCCACGAGGTCCCGATCGACACCGATGAGGGCACATGGATGTCCGTCGATGTTTCACCCGACGGCCAACAGATCGCCTTCGACCTCCTGGGCGACCTCTACCTCATGCCGGTCACCGGTTCCGCCGATGGCTCGCAGGTCATCAAACTGACCAGCGGCATGGCCTGGGACATGCAGCCCCGATTCAGCCCGGACGGGCGTTCCATCGCCTTCACCAGCGACCGCCTCGGTGAGTCGGGCAAGAGCGCCGACAACATCTGGACGCTCTCCATCGGCGAAGACGGGCAGTGGGGCACCGACGACGATTCCTACACCCAGATCACCAACGAGACCTATCGCCTCCTCAACGGACCGGCCTGGCACCCCTCGGGCGAGTACATCGTCGCCCGCAAGCACTTCACCTCCCGCCGGTCGCTCGGCGCGGGCGAGATGTGGATGTATCCCGCGGCGGGGATCCGCGCGGGCGCAACCGGTGGTCTGCAGATGACCGACCGTCCCACCGACCAGAAAGATGTCAACGAACCGGTCTTCTCCCCAGATGGGCGATACCTGTACTTTTCCGAGGATGCCAGCCCCGGCTCGAACTTCGAATACAACAAAGATTCGAACAAGCAGATCTATGTCATCAACCGGCTCGATACCGAAACCGGTCACCAGGAACGCTACATCACCGGTCCGGGCGGATCCTGCCGCCCGACGCCTTCCCCGGACGGAAACAAACTCGCGTTCGTTCGGCGTGTCGGCCCGCAATCCACCCTCTTCGTGATGGATGTCCATTCCGGGGCCGTCGGTCCGGTCTACGGCGACCTCGAACGCGACATGCAAGAAACATGGGCCATCCACGGCGTGTACCCGACCATGGCGTGGCTCCCGGACAACGAATCCATCGTCCTCTGGGCACGCGGCAAGATCCGACGCGTGAACACCCGGACCGGCGAGTCCGAAGTGATCCCCTTCCGCGTGACTGACACGCGCAAGGTGAGCCGCCCGCTCGAAACGCCTCAGGACCCCGCGCCCGTATCCTTCGAGGTGAAAGTGCTCCAGGATGTCACGGTTGCTCCCAGCGGCCAGCTCGTGGCCTACTCCGCGCTCGGCCATGTCTACCTCAAGCCCATCGGCCTCGATGGTTCAAGCGCCGGCGAGGCGTACCGACTCACCGATCAGAACGAGCACTTCGAATTCGATCCCGCCTTCAGCCGCGATGGCTCGATGATCGCCTGGGTGACCTGGGACGATGAGGACCTCGGTTCGCTGCGAGTCGCCCGTCTCGATGCCTCAGGGAAACCGACTCGGTCCTGGACCGTCAACCGTTCCCCCGGGCACTTTACCGACCCGGCGTTCTCTCCCGACGGCACCCGCCTCGCCTACGAACGCGTCTCCGGCGGCTGGATCACCTCGCCGCTGTGGGGACGCGATCCCGGCATCTACATCACCAGCGTCATGGGCGGCGGTGAGCGCCAGGAACAGCTCGTGACGCGCATTGGCAGCACGCCGCAGTTCGGTCGCAGCGGCGATCGCCTGTTCGTGACCCGTCGGTCACCGGGCAAAGACGCGGACAACTCCTCGCTGGTCTCCATCGAACTCGCCCGTGACGAAACCGTGCATCAACTCGAAGATGCCGACGCGCGAACGCACTACACCAGCACTTGGGCCAGCGACTTCGTCGTCGCGCCCGACGAATCCCGCATCGCGTTTATCGAGCGGTTCCATGTCTACGTCGCGCCGATGGTGGACACCGGACGCGCGATCTCCGTCGGACCAGGTGCCTCGAACTTGCCCGTCCGACGCGTCTCCAAGGCAGCCGGCGAGAACATCGCCTTCGGTCGCAACGCCAGCACGCTTTACTGGTCGCTCGGACCGGAACTCTTCGCCGCCGATGTCGATGCCGCCATGGCACGCTCCGCCAAGGACGAGATGGAAGAACCCCGCGGCTTGAACATCTCCTTCACCACCGAGCACGACCGCCCCGAAGGCACCGTCGCGCTCGTCGGCGGCACGATCCTCACCATGACCGGTGACCCCTTCGGCGACGACCTCGGCGTGATCGAGAACGGCGTGGTGCTCATCGAGGGCAACCGCATCAAAGCCGTTGGCTCCGCAGACCGCATCACCGTCCCGTCCGATGCCTTCGTGCTCGATATCTCGGGACGCATCGTCATGCCCGGCTTTATCGAGGCCCACGCTCACGGCGCACAGGGCTCCAATGGTCTCACCCCGGAGCAGAACTGGGTGGACCTCATCCGTCTTTCCTTTGGTGTGACCACGATTCACGATCCGTCCAACGACACCAACGCCATCCACACCGCTCGCGAGATGACCATGGCGGGACTGCTCACCGCACCGCGCTCCTTCTCAACAGGGACCATCCTCTACGGCGCAACCGGCGGTTTCAGCGCAGAGATCAACTCGCTCGACGACGCCCGTTTCCACCTCAGCCGCACGAAGGCCGCGGGCGCGTTCAGTGTCAAAAGTTACAACCAGCCCCGTCGCGACCAGCGCCAGCAGGTCATCGCCGCGGCACGCGAACTCGGCATGCTCGTCGTCCCCGAGGGCGGCTCCACCTTCATGCACAACCTCACCATGATCGTCGATGGCCACACCGGGATCGAGCATACCTTCCCCGTTGAGATGGTCTACAAGGATGTGCTCGACCTCTGGAAGCCCGCGACCGACGCCTGGCCCGACACCCACGGCGTCGGCTACACCCCGACGCTCAGCGTGGCCTACGGCGGCATCGGCGCCGAGCACTTCTTCTACGAACGCGACGACCTCTACAACCATGAGAAACTCGGCGAATACTTCCCGCCCCAACTCCTCTTCTCGCGCACCCGCCGACGCATGAAGGTCGCCCCCGAAGACTACGCGCACTTCCAGACTGCACGCATCTGCGACCTCGCCGTTGGTATCGGCATCAATGTCCAGCCCGGCGGGCACGGGCAACTCCAGGGCCTTAACACGCATTGGGAAATGTGGGCCATGTCCCACGGCGGCATGGACAACACCGAGATCCTCCGATCGGCGACCGTCCTCGCCGCGCGCCACCTGAAAATGGCTTCAGACCTCGGCACGATCGAGCCCGGTAAACTCGCGGACCTCATCGTCTTCGAGGAAGGACGCGACCCCCGCGAGAACATCCGCGACACCGAGTTCGTGGCCTACACCATCGCCAACGGACGGGTCTTCGACGCCAACACCCTCAACCAAATCGGCAACCACCCCCACGAACGCCTCAGGATGTTCTGGGAGCAGCCCGGGGTGGGCTACACGAACCTCCCCGCCGTCGGACACAACTTCGGCTGCCAGGGCTGCGGCTATCCCGGTTTCTGCGACTGGATGGAACAAGAGTAAACCCGGCCAGGGATCATCTGGCGGCGTTGAGTTTCTTCACCAATTCCGCCAGGCCCTGCACATCGCGCTTGCCGGTGACCCGTTCGATCTCCGCCGGCTTCAAACCGGTCTGGTTGAGCGCGGTCTCCGCGCGTTTCCAGAGCGACGCGGCTTTCTTTTCGGTCTCGCACAGATACAGTTCGCTGACCAGTTCGGCCAACTTGGTCGCCATGATCGTGTCCTTATGGTCGTAGTACCGACCGACGATCTTCTGCTGATGACGGCTGAGCGGTTCGCCCTTTGCCATGGAAACTCCCAAAGTCTGGTGATGCACGGTTCGCCGACCGATCGTACCCTGTTGGGACGCTCTAGGAACGGAGGCCTGCGTGGATTCTCGGGAAGTGAACTTTGACGGTCTGGTTGGTCTGACGCACTCGTACGCGGGGCTGGCCTCGGGCAACATCGCCTCGGCGAAGAACGCCCTGCAAACCTCCAATCCTCGCTCCGCCGCCCTTGAGGGGCTAGCCAAGATGAAGAAACTCGCCGACCTCGGCATCCCGCAGGGCGTGCTCCCGCCCCACGAGCGCCCGGACCTCACCGAACTCCGACTCACCGGCCACCGGGGCAGCGATGCCGAAGTCCTCGAGGCCGCGGCTCGCGAGACGCCGTCTTTCCTGCTCGCCTGCTCCAGTGCATCCGCCATGTGGACCGCCAACGCGGCCACCGTCAGCCCGAGCACCGACACCTGGGACGGACGCGTCCACTTCACCGTGGCCAACATGATGAGCCACTACCACCGCAAGATCGAAGCACCGACCACCGGACGCATCCTTCGCTCGATCTTCAACGACGAGGGGTTCTTC
>JBICHT010000030.1:0-8526 GCA_043101125.1 Phycisphaerales bacterium JB050
CCTGGAATCGCAAAAACAACACGACCCCGGCGTGTGCCGGGGTCGCGCGTGAGTTCGTGATCGGTTCGCCGCGTGGGCGACCGAGGATCTCAGGGCCTTAGCGGCGGCGACGGATACCGGTCAGACCGGCGAGGCCGAGCAGAGCCACGGCACCCGGGGTCGGGATGGTGGAACCCTGGATCAGGATGTTATCCAGACGGTTGTTGCCGTTGGTGGAGGTGGCGCCGTCGAAGGTGAAGCGGAAGATGGCGGTGGAAGCGCCATCGAGGAGTGAACCGGCGTCGGCGGTTTCCACGGTCCAGCTGGAGGTCAGGGCACCCGAGTTCGAGTAGATCTCGGTGAAGTTCTGACCGTCGGCGGAGACGGACACGCTGCGGCTGGAGAAGCCGGTGGAGGTGCCGCGCTGGGCCCAGGTGAGGACGAGGTCCATGTAGGACGAGGCGTCGAACACGAAGTCAATCCACTGGCCGTTGACGGCATCGCCGACGACGGAGAGCGAACCGCCGGAGCCTTCGCCGAACTGGGCGTTCTCCGAGGTTCCGGAGAAGGACTGCAGGTTGACATACACGCCAGCGTTCACATTGGCGAGCATGCCGTCGCTGGGCTGGATGGTGGCGGTGCCGGCCTGAACGCCGAAGTCAGCGCCCTGGGGGAAGTCGCCGACTTCGTAGCCGAAGCCGCCGCCGGGGAGGTCGTTGCTGTTCTGGGACCAGTACGCGATCGAATCCTGCGCCGTGGCGACACCGGAAATCGCGACGGCAGCGACAGCACCAAAGATCATCTTCTTCATCACAGGTCTATCCTCTCTCTAGGAATCTCTACCGGGGAAAAGGTATCTCTCTCAGTATACCGATTCGTCCGGTTCTCTCTCATCTCTCGGACAGATACTTCCTGTCCATTTCTTGCGCACACGGTACCCGCGGGGGGAGGGGGCGACAATCACGCAAACCCTTTCCGATGCTGATTTAACGAGCATTTCATGCGTTCCGCGCATTCGCGAGCGTGTGCGACTGGGCAATCTGGGGGGACCGGGTAAGGGGTTCGGAGTGGCCCCAGGTCAGGCCAGCGGATTGGGCTTGAAGAGTTTGGTGTCCAAGGCCCAGATCTTCTCGGTGAAACTGCCGCCCAGATCGAGGCCCTGCTGGCGTTCGCTGCGTGCGGCGGTGAGTGCGATTTCCATTTTCGCGTCGAGGTTGTCGATCATCGACACGAAGAGGGCTTCGGGTGACGACGGAACTTTGGCCGCGCCGTACTCGGGGATGCCGTGGTGGCTGAGGATGATGTGCTGGAGGGCGGTGACGAGGTTGGCCGGGAGGCGCATGCCCTGGTTGACCATGACCGCGCGGGCCTTGTCGTGGAGCATGATCGCGCCTTCGACGATGTGGCCGACGAGTTCGCCGCGATCGGTGTAGGCGAACGCGCCTTCGTAACTGAGTTCGGTGGTCTTGCCGAGGTCGTGGAGGAAGAGCCCGAGGAGGACGATGTCGCGGTTGACCTTGGGGTAGAGCGGGCAGAGCGCGTCGGCGACTTTCATGACGCTGAGGGTGTGCTCGCAGAGGCCGCCGATGTAGGCGTGGTGCATCATCTTCGCGGCGGGCGCGGTGCGGAACTGGTCCATGAGCATCTCGTCGGAGAGGTACTCGGTGGCGATGGCCTTGGCGGCGGGGTGTTCGAGCGAATCGAGCAGCGCGACGACCTCGGCGAACATCTCGGCGGGGTCGCGCTCGGCGGAGGGGAGCAGGTCGCGGAGTTGTTCGGAGTTGGGTTCGATTGGATCGATTTTGTGGATGATCAGCTGGAGCTCGCCCTGGTAGGGCTGGGTCTCGCCCTCAACCCAGACGAAACCGTCGGTCGGGAGTCGCCCGATGACGGACTCATCGGCACCCCACATGCGACCCGGCGCGGTCGCGGTCTTGTCCCCAAGCAAACAGCGCAGGTACGGCTTGTCGTTGCGGGTGCGTCCGAGTTGGGCGTTGGAGATGCTGAACGCACCGGAGAAGCGTGCGTTGGGCTGCAACTCGGCGATAAAAATACGCTGCTGGGCTGTGTCGGTCATAGCGGTTCCTGAGGGGTCACAGATTCGCGTCCGGGCTCGGTGTGCCGGTTGCGGACTGTAGCAGACCGGTGGAAACCGGGCCGGGATCGGTGTTTTTTGGGGGATCAAGCCGGGGTGGATTGTGTCTCGATCGGCGCGCCGCAGCGTGGGCAGGCGTGGTCGTTGGGGGAGACGCGCCAGTGCCAGCCGCACTCGGCGCAGATGCCGCGATGGGTTGAGGCGTCGTGGGCTCCGGTTCCCTCGCCGCGTGCTCGCCTGAGATCGCGTTCGGTAGAAACGAGGCTGGGCATGAGCAGGAGCGAGACGCCGCCGATGATCGCGGCCCCGAGGGTGAGGATGGCGATGGCGTACCTGGGCACGATGAGCAGCCCGGCCATGACGAGGAATACCGCGAGCGAACTGCCAGCGACGAGGATAGTGGCCTGCGCTTTGGGCGTGATGCGCTTCACGGGTTCGGCTCCTTTTCTTGAGTGTCCCCGTTCCGATCCCGGACGGCGCGGACTTCCTCGAGGCGTTCGGCGAGCACGCGCTCGGAGCCGTTGGTGGTTGGTTGGTAATACTCGGGGGTGTGGCCGTGCTCGTCGATCAGGAACCGCTGTGCGGAGACGGGGCCGATGGAGGTTCGGTGCGGGGCGTCGTGGCTGTAGTGGTAGCCCTTGCCCTCGACCTGCGAGCCGACGCTCTCGGCTTTGTGGGCGTCGCGCAGGTAGAGCGGGACTTTGAGCGTGCGTCCGGAGCGGATGTCGGCCATGGCCTGGTTGATGGCGAGGTAGCTGGCGTTGCTCTTGGGCGCGAGGGCGAGGTAGATGGCGCACTGGCTGAGGGTGATGCGTGCCTCGGGCATGCCGATGCGTTCGGCGATGGACCAGCAGGAGTCGGCGACGGAAATGGCGCGGGGGTCGGCGTTGCCGATGTCCTCGCTGGCGAGGATGGCGAGGCGTCGCGCGATGAAGCGCGGGTCTTCGCCAGCTTCGAGCATGAGGCCGAGCCAGTAGACGGCGGCGTCGGGGTCGGAGCCGCGGATGCTTTTGATGAGCGCGGAGGCGTGGTCGTAGTGCTGGTCGCCCTTGGCGTCGTAGAGGACGGCCTTCTGCTGGACGGAGGCCTGGGCGGCGTCGAGGTCGATGTGGAGAGGGGACTGGTCGTCGGTTTCGGCCTGCGCGGAGAGGACCGCGACTTCGAGGGCGTTGAGGGCGCGCCGGGCGTCGCCGTCGGAAACTTTTGCCCAATGGAGGATCGCCTCGTCGTCGACGGTCAGGTCGATCGTGCCGAAGCCGCGCTCGGGGTCTTCAATCGCGCGCCGGAGTACGGAGGCGACATCGGATTCTGTGAGCGGTTCGAGGCGGAAGACGGTGCTGCGGCTGACGAGGGCGGCGTTGACCGTGACCATGGGGTTCTCGGTGGTTGCGCCGATGAGGGAGAGGCGGCCTCGTTCGACATCTTCGAGGAGTGAATCCTGCTGGCTTCTGGTGAAGCGATGGATTTCATCGAGGAAGAGGACGAGCGGATCGCCGCCTTCTCCGATGCGGAGTTTGGACTCGTCCACGATTTCGCGGATGCGTTTGACACCGATGGAGGCGGCGTTTTCGCGAACGAAGGGGCGGCCGGACTCGGCGGCGATGATCTCGGCGAGGGTGGTTTTCCCGGTCCCGGGTGGGCCATGCAGGATGATGGAGGTGAGGCGACCGGCCCGGATCATGCGTCGGAGGAGGGAGGGGTTGGAATCGCCTTCTTCTCCCACGATATGGCGTTGACCGGCGAATTCGGCGAGGGTCCGCGGGCGCATTCTCGCGGCGAGGGGCTGCACGGAGGCGAGGCGGGATTCGCGTTGTGGGGCCCAGAGATCGGACATATGGGCATGGTATGCGAGGTTCCCGATCCGAACACGAACAAACCGAATTCCCACGGGCACCGGACGGATTCGGATTCACGGGGCGATCCGGCCGATGACGAACTCTTGGGACGCTGGTGGCGTACCCTGTGGATTGATCTGGTTCGGCGGTTGGCCCGGGTGGCCGGGCTGCTCGTTCCCTGATGGAGAGATACTGAATCTATGTGTGGAATCGTCGCGTATATCGGGACCAAGCCGGCCAAGCCGATCCTTCTGGAAGGTCTGAAGAGACTGGAGTACCGGGGGTATGACTCGGCTGGTGTGGCCGTGCTGAACGGCGATCTTTCGGTTGCCCGGGCGGTGGGTCGGGTGTCGGTGCTTGAGGACAAGTTGCAGCGTGAAGGCGGCTTCGAGGGGACGATGGGCATCGCGCACACCCGCTGGGCGACGCACGGCTCGGTGACGGAGCAGAACGCGCACCCGCACCGGGACGACCGTTCGGGGATCGCGCTGGTCCACAACGGGACGATCGAGAACTACGCCTCGCTGCGGAAGTACCTCGAGGGGAAGGGGCACACCTTCCACTCCGAGACGGATACTGAAGTGCTCGCGATGCTGATTGGCGAATTGTTCGACCTGTCGCGCGGCATCGATCTGGAGAAGGCGGTGCAGGCTGCGCTCAAGGAAGTGAGCGGCGCGTACGCGATCGCGGTGATCTGCGAGCAGGAGCCGGACACGCTGGTGGTGGCGCGCAAGGGTTCGCCGCTGATTGTTGGTGTGGGGAATGGCGAATACATCGTGGGGTCGGATGCCGCGGCGATCATCTCGCACACGGCGCAGGCGATCACGCTCGACGATTACAATGTGGTGAAGATCACGCGTGACGGGTTCCGCACGAGCAACCTGGACAATGTTTCGCAGGACGCGAAGATCCAGCAGCTCGAGATCGATCTCGAAGAGATCGAGATGGGCACCTATTCGCACTACATGCAGAAGGAAATCTTCGAGCAGCCGACCTCGGTGCGGAACACGCTCCGCGGACGGCTGGATCTGGCCGAGGGCCGGATCGTGCTGGGCGGGGTGTCGAACTTCGCCAAGGAACTGATCCGCTCGCGCCGGATCATTCTGGCGGCGCAGGGGACCGCGCTGCACGCGGCGATGATCGGCGAGTACATGATCGAGGAACTGGCGAAGATCCCCGCCGAGTGCGAGTACGCCTCGGAGTTCCGCTATCGCAACCCGATTATTGAAGAGGGCACGGTGGTCATCGCGGTATCGCAGTCCGGCGAGACGATCGACACGCTGTATGCCCTGCAGGAGGCGACCGATCGCGGCGCGCTCACGCTGGGCGTGGTCAATGTCGTGGGCTCGACGATCGCGCGGGAGACGGATGCGGGCGTGTACCTGCGTGTGGGTCCGGAGATCGGCGTGGCTTCGACCAAGGCGTTCACGGGGCAGGTGGCGGTGCTGGCGATGCTGTCGCTGTTCCTGGCCCGCCGTCGCTTCATGAGCCCCGATGCCTCGACGCGCCTGCTCAAGGAACTGAACCAGATCCCCGAGAAGATCGAGCGGATTCTGACGCAGGACGAAGCGATCAAGAGCATCACCAAGAAGTACATCAACCGCGAGAACTGGCTGTTCCTCGGGCGCGGGGTGAACTACCCCACTGCTCTGGAGGGCGCGCTCAAGCTCAAGGAAATCTCGTACATCCACGCCGAGGGCATGCCCGCGGCGGAGATGAAGCACGGGCCGATTGCGCTGATCACCGACGGGATGCCGGTGGTGGTAATCGCCAACCGCGGCGCGCAGTACGAGAAGGTGCTGTCGAATATTGAAGAGGTTCGTTCGCGCGGCGGGCATGTGATCGCGATCGCCAACGATGGGGATGATCGGATCGGCAGCATCGCCGAGGATGTGATTTATGTGCCCGAGACCGCGGAGCCGCTGAGCCCGATGCTGACGGTGGTGCCGTTGCAACTCATGGCGTACCACGCGGCGGTGCTGCGCGGGCACGATGTCGATAAGCCGCGGAACCTGGCGAAGAGTGTGACGGTGGAGTGAGGAAGTCGCATTTTCTCATTGCGTCTTCACTGTTTGGTCTTCTCGTACTTCTCCCGCTCGGCGCGACATTCTGGGCGACCGTCTATCCGGATGGAATCGGGGCGAAGCCATCTGAAGAAGAGCTTGGCAACCTTGCATCACAGTGCCACACCGTGGTTCAAAGGATTGAAGAGTTCGAGTTGGCGAATGGTCGGCTGCCAATGTTGCTCGATGAGATTGGTTTCGCAGACAGCCCGTGGCGATACGACCTCAATGAAACTGCTGCCGATTTTGAGTTGTACCGAACGCACAGCCATTGGGTCTCGTCGTTCAACGCGTTCCTCTACGCTTCCAGCGGGACACCGCGAAGCTTGTGGCAAGACCTTCGTGCGATTGAGTACGGGCCGTACCACTACTTCGTTGGTGCCCAGCATGTGAAAGTGAATTGGTAGTTCGCCTGACCAAGCGTCGGCTCACGCCTTCCGAAACACCACGCGCACCATGCGCGAAGTGAGATCCGCGATGGTCGGGCGGTCGTCCACACGGCGGATGGCTTCGAGCGTGTCCTGATCGAGCAGCATGACATCTTCCGTGCGCACGCGCGGGAGGAAGGCTTCGAGTTCGAGGCCGGCCATGGCCGCGTGCTTGAGCAGGTCGGCGTGGGTCATGCGGTTGATTTGGTCGCGGACGAACGAGGCGGACCAGTCGGGGCGGCCGGGGTGCAGGGTTCGGATGGCTCGCTCGAGATCGTCATGGTTGAGGCGGGCGTGGGCCCAGGGGATGTCGATGGTGGCGCACCAGTGGGCACCGTCGATGGAATAGAACGGGTTGTATTCGATGTAGGCGAGGCCGCCGGGGGCGAGGAGGGCGGCCATGCGATCGAGGGCGCCGGCGGGGTCGAGGATGTGTTCGAAGGTCTGCCAGCTGTAGATCGCGCTGAAACGGTTGTCGCCGAGGTCGGCGGTTGAGATGTCTGCGCGGAGGAGCGAGACGCGGTCCGGCTGCAGAGCGGTATCGGGCTGGCCTTCTGATTCGAGCAGCGTGCGGCACTGGTCCCAGAGGGAGTCGTCGATGGCATCGGCGGGGCGCAGGTCGAGGCCGATGACTTCGGTCTGGTCGAAGGCGTGGAGCCAGACGCACTCGGCGCCGTCGCCCGCACCGACGACGAGGATGGGTCCGGACGGCTTGCCCGACAGCGTATGGAGCAAGCCGCGGCCGAGGTCGACGCGTTTGCGGACTCCGGCCATGTAGGTGGCGGGTTGGTTGTGATAGCCGGAGCCTGTGGCGAGGCGTGGCTTGTCGCGCTCGAAGAGGGAGCGGTCATGCCCCGAGACGATCCGGTGCGGATGGCCGGAGGAGTCGACGAAGGCTTCGGCGGTTTCGGATGGGAGAGCGGTCATAGTCGTGTATCGGGATCGCGTCGGCTCCCCGGTGAATCGGGAGGGGGACGAGCGCTCGGAACTTTCTGAGACTGATTCTCAATACTGCTTGACCAGAATAATTCCTGCGTAGTACACTCTTGCTCGTGGCGGTGTCGCCACAGGTGAATAGTCACTTCTCTATTTTGTCTGTCGTCGCCATGTCTACTGACTTCCAGCCTGAACCCCAGCCCCAGTTTCAGCACCTTGCCGCGCGGACGGTGACGCGGATGCGTCGCGTGTTGTTGGCGTGTCTTGGGGTGCTGTGCGTCGGTCTCGCGGCGGTTGGGGTGGTGGTGCCGGGGATGCCGACGACGGTGTTTCTGATCGTCGCGACGGCGTGTTTCATGCGGAGTTGCCCGTGGCTGCAGCGGGTGCTGGTGCAGAACCGGTTCTTTGGGCCGTTCCTGAAGTATCTCGAGCCGGGAACGGTGATGCCGGTGCGGGCGAAGGTGATCTCGATCGCGGTGATGTGGGTCGCGATTTCGATCAGCGTGGCGCTGCTCTCGACCCGTCACCTGCCGATCCTTTGGGTCGGTGGCACGATCGTGCTGGCGGGGCTGATCGGGACGGTGAGCATCATCCGGATGGGTGGCTCCCCGGAGTGCCCGGTCACGGCCTGAGCGACCCGGGGCGCGGTACAAACACTGCGAAACCTGCGGTTAGTGACGGGTTTGTTTTTTCTCGATGTGTAGGCTTTCCTTCATTGGGTGTCCGTCGGTACGCTCCGCCCCCTCGGTCCGGTTGACCGGGACACACACCCCCCTAGAGGAACTGGAATGACCCGCCAATTTGCTCTCATCGTTGCCCTGCTGGGTGCTCTGTTCACGACCGCTCTCCTGCAGGGGTGCGGGTCGTCGTCTGCGAAGGCCGTCGGAACCTACGAACTCGATAAAGAGGCGATGAAGGCTGCGGTGCAGGCTGAGGTGGACCAGACCGAGGACCCCATGGAGAAGATGGGCAAGAGCATGATGCTGGGAATGCTCGACAGCCTGAGCATGACCTTTGAGCTCAAGGCCGACGGAACCTTCGATGGGACCAGCACGATGATGGGAGAGACCGACACGGTCAAAGGGAACTGGTCGCTGAAGGGATCGACGATCACCTTCAAAATGAGTGAAACTGACCCGGGCGATCCGGAGGAGATGACCGGCACGCTGTCGGGTGGCACGATCACGCTC
>JBICHT010000031.1:0-10303 GCA_043101125.1 Phycisphaerales bacterium JB050
TATTCCGGCGAAGGCATGTGTGTCACACAGTGAGGGGCTTGGCATGACTGCGGAAAGGGTCTCCGGTAGCACGTTCTACTCGGATGCTTGCAACCCACGGCTCGCGCCGTTGGGCTCTCATCACACAGCCACCGGCCTCTCCCCTACCACCCAACCTTCGTCGACATCGCCCGATCGATATCCCGCTGCGATTCCCGCTCCTTGATCGTGTCCCGCTTGTCGTGCTGCTTCTTGCCGCGGGCCAGACCAATCTCCAACTTCGCGTACGGCCCCTTGAAGTACATCTTCAACGGCACGATCGTCACGCCCCGCACCGCCGTCGCCTTCGCCAGTTCCGCGATCTCCCGCTTCGAGGCCAGAAGCAACCGCGTCCGCGTCGTGTCGTGCTGGAACGCCGCGCTCGCATGGTCATACTCCCCGATGTGCGCCGAGTGCAGCCACAAGGACGGCGGGTTCGCCTCCTGTACCCGCACATACCCCTCCTTCAGCGAAACCTTGCCCGCCCGCACCGATTTCACCTCCGTCCCGGTCAGACGGATACCCACCTCCAGGGTGGAGTCGATGAAGTAATCAAACCGGGCACGCCGATTCTCGATCACAGGGGTCGCGGTCTTTTTCTTCTTCTTCTTGGCCATGGGCAGACAGAGCAGTGTACGCTGAACTAAGTCCGCCCTGCATTCCGCACGAAGAGGATTTCACCATGAAGACCGACCCCTCCCCCGAACACCTGTGGCTCCAGCAACTCGTCGGCGAATGGGAATTCCACAGCGAGTGCAGCATGGGCCCCGACCAGCCGCCCATGAAAGCCAGCGGCCGCGAAACCGTCCGCGCCGTCGGCGACCTCTGGATCCAGGCCGAGATGACCGGCGATATGCCCGATGACGGCGGCAGTATGACCGCCTTCATGACCCTCGGCTTCGATCCCACCAAAGGCAAGTTCGTCGGCAACTGGATCGGCAGCCCCATGGCCCACATGTTCATCTACGAAGGCCAGCGCGAAAACGGCGGCGACACCCTCCCCCTCAACACCACCGGCCCCAGCTTCACCGACCCGACCAAGATGGCCCAGTACCGCGACATCATCGAGATCAAGAGCAAGGACGAACGCATCCTCCGCTCCGAAGCCCAGAACGAAGACGGCTCCTGGACCCCCTTCATGCAAGCCACCTACAAACGCGTGAAGTAATCCACCTTCTCCCCTCGCGGGAGAAGGTGGCCGCGAAGCGGCCGGATGAGGGGGCCAAACAAAACCGCACCGCTCACCGAGCGGTGCGATCGTCACTCACCGCCGCCGCCGCCCAACCCCAAATGCCATCGCCATCCCGACCAGAGCCGCCCCGGACGGCGCCGGGACCATCGCATCGTAGAACACCTGCTTCGTCAGGTTCCCGGCCGCCGGAACGATCTCCCACTCGCTCCCATCCCAGTCGAACCCGATCGCGCCCATGAAGATGTCACCGTTAAAAAGCTGCATATCAAAGCGCAGCGGATCCGCGCTGCTGCCCGCGAAGGTCGTCGAGAACTGCATGCTCGAGGTCACCGGCCCGGAAGACGCCGCGAGCACCGGCGCATCCCCGAAGTCCCCGATCAGGTCCCACCCGGCCACGCTGAAGTCACTCATCAAAGGCGGCGCAAAGGTCCGCCCCTCGCTCACCATCGCGATCCCAACGAAGTCGTACGAGATCCCGCCGAGGTTCCACCCCTCGGTCCAACTCCCCCCACGCTCGACAGACCCCAGCGGCACCGCAATCGGCCCAGCCGCCGCACCACACGCGAGTCCGAGCACACATAGACCACCAGCCAGAAACTTGTTCATCGCTCTCTCCTTGTCCGCTCGCTGGCCCAACCCTCTCACAACACTGTGAGACCGACCGAACCCAACCACCGCAAAGGGTGCCACGGGTTGACCCGGAGGGCAACCCGTGCCGACGCGATCAAACCTTTTAAGGCTTTTCGCTTTTGGCTAATCCACCAACGCCCACCGCTCATCGTCGTGATCGAACGCTTCAAAGGTATCGCGATACAGACGACCATCTTCCATCAGCTTGCATCGCCGAACTACGGGAGCAAAGTCCTCGCCGTTCTCCCGAACATCAAACTCAATGAACGGAACACCGTCGCGCACCCCTTCGTCCTCCACGATCACGAGGTATTCAACATCCTCGTACAGACCAAGCCGCTGGAGCGACGCATCGACGCGTTCATACTAGCCCTCGGGAGCGGACCAAACCTCGTAGGTCAGGGCCAGTTTTTGACCATGACTACTGCTTGAGCAGCCCCACAGCATCACCATAGAGCCGATAGCCAAGATGGAGAACCACCGCCGACACATCATGAATCGCCCCCTTCTCCCCCCACCCCAGCAAGATACACCCCCAACTCCCTCACGATCGCACCATTCGCCGGCAAAAACTCGTCCCACGGGATCTCGTCCAGCGTGCACCAGCGGCAATCTGCCACCTCGATCGGCCGCGCCACGCCCCCCGCTTCCACCTCGCGGCAGACCCATGCGTTGAGGCGCACCCGCCCGTGCTCGTAGGTGTGCTCCACCACCGCCAGCCGGTGGCTCGGCTTCACCACCAGCCCGACTTCCTCATGGACCTCCCGGGCCGCACAGTCCTCCGGGGACTCGCCCGGCTCGACCTTGCCACCCGGGAACTCCCAGTAGCCGGCATAGACCGTGTCGGCCGGCCGACGGGTGATCAGCACCCGCGCAGGGCCCTCATCGACCCGGACCACCAGCCCCAGCCCCACCTCAATAATGACCCCGGCCCCCGCCGATCCTGACTCGGTTTCAGACATCCAAACACCATCCAAATCCGCCGCAAAGACGGGAAACCTATATATCTATTTGAATACAGGCATTGAAATTCGACAGATTTCTATTTGCCTGCAAACAAAGGACTTAGACCGCATCGCGCAAAGTCGTCCCCGCAGCGGGGTCGCACAAATGCCGATGACTACGCTACCCTAAAGGGACTGGTGAGGACGGGCCAGAGGCCCACCGCACACAGAACGATTTGTCCCTCGGCGAAAGCCGGGTAGCAGCTTTCTTCGCGGCGAAAGCCGTGGCATGCCGTCGGTCGGGGATCGGAGCCCTCGACCGACGGTTTTTTCTTGCGCTCGCGCATACACACGCGAACGCGCCGCGTTCGTGCGCGAACTCACGCGTACATGCGCGACATTGCCAGACAAACCGCAATCCAGCGCGTGTGCACAACTTGTCACTTGCGCGACACACGCTCACTGCGCGCAACGATCAGAAATTCACCATCGTGTAGCCACTCTTGAGCATGTCACTCAGCGGCTTGCCCATCGGTTTCACCTCGATGCCGAGTTCACGGATGTCATCGGCGATGCCGTACGAGTTCGCGCACGCGATGCACGCCTGCACACGCACGCCGTCTTCCATCATCTGCTTCACCTTCGCCTGAATGTCCTTATCGGCCGCGAGCAGACGCGAGGACGGCCCCCACACGATCAGCGTGACATCATTCGCCCACCCGTTGCGCTTGGCCGCGTGGGTGTACATCAGACACACGCGGTGCGCCACCTCGGGATCACCCGAGGTCCACATCACCCCGAGCCGATCGATGGCGTCGGATTGAGCCGCGTCCTGCGCCGCGCCGGTTTCAGCGTTGGCAGTGGTCAGCGCGACCAGCGACACCACACCGAGCAGCGCGGCGAGTACCCAGGGCAGTCGATTCATCGATTTCATGTCTTCTCCGTTCGAAAAGGGGATGTGATCACGCGGGACCAAGCGGTTCAGAATCAGGTGTATTCCGTTGCTCACGAGAAACGACCAGGGGTGCCGTGGTCGGAGACCGACGAAGTCGGGCGCAGGCCACGCGGTGCGCGGTCGGGCGGGGCGATCGGCTCCTCAGCCATCCGCATGGTCTGCGCTTCGCTCCGACCATGGCACCCAACAGCGATGCCTCACTTGTACATCGCGTTCATCACGGTCTTGAACCGGTCCAGATCACCGATCACATAGACCGGGATCCGCACGCCGTCGACCGGGCCGCGCAGGCGGACCTGCGAGCGCAGCGGCTCGGTGTTTTCCCACGAACCGAGCGGCCCGGCGATCCGTTGGCCCGAGGCCCGGCGCGCTTCGAAGCGATGAGCCACATCGAGCGCGGGCGTCGCCGGCAGTTTCGCCACACGGTCCTCGACCACGACATCGAACCGACGATCGCCCGGTTCCCAGTCGTCGGTCGCGCCGTACTCCAGCGTGACGCTCCCCGCAAAGTTGTCTGGCACGATCAGCGTCACGACGGTCTGCGGGCCCTTGAGCAGGCGCACCTCGTATTCACTGTCGTTGAGCATCTCAACGGTGCCGACACAGGTGGACTCCACCACGGGATCGCCGTGCGGGTTCAGGATACGGAACCGCTCGCCGAGGTACGCCCCGGCATCGGCGTTGACCGCGACGAACGGCTTGTCCGCCGCGATCACTTTGGCGACACCATTCGAGTCGGTGTTGCCCTCGTGCGTCTTCGGACCGAACGGCGCATCGCCGGCCCCCTGCTCCACGACGATCGTCGCATCCGCGATCGGCTCGCGGCTCTCAAGGTCGACCACGCGGAAACTCAGCGAGCGGTAGTTGGTGCAGCCCCCGAGCAGGATCGCGGCGAGCGGGAGAAGGGCAGCGATAAGACGGACAGCGTGTCGCATAATGATTCCTCACTGGATGCCCACCACCATACCATCGCGCGGGCCCGAAGCGAGTCGCTCAGAGCCGGATCTCCCGGAAGGGCTGGGGTGATTCGTTGTGGATGGGGATGCGTGCCGCGGGTGAGTCGGGATCGAGGCCTTCCGGGCGTGCTTCGGGGTAGTGGAAGCGGAGCACCGCGTTGCCGAACACGCCTTCGGCTCGAGCCTCGCGGAGGGTGTCGGCGATCTGGTTCTGCAGCCGGGGGCTCATGACCCCATGGACGCGGATGGTGACGACCTCGAGTGCCGCCTCGGCGTAGATCGTCACCCCGGTGAGATCGGTATTGTCGGGTGGGACCACCTGCGGCATCTCGGTCCGCAGCACCTCGACTACCTTCTGCTCCTGTTCGCGGCGCTCGGAGCCCGTCGGGGCCTTCGAGCGCACGGCGATCGTCGCGCCGATCAGCAGCGCGATGAACAGCACCACGGCGATCGGCGCACCGACGGTGTACGCGATGGGCTGACGGGGTTTCTTCCTGGATTCGTTCGATGGTGCGGTTGGTGTGTTCACGCCGGATTCTAGTCGTTCCGGTCAGTCTCGGAAGCCGATCGGCATCGGCCGCGAGTCGTACTTGTGCATGCCCATCACCTGTGGCAGGTTCTTCTCGTAACGGGTCGGCGAGAATCGACCAGCCAGTACGAGGGCGAGAATCGCAGCGAATCCGAGTGCGAAACCGCCGAGGTGCGCAATATGCGCGGTGCCGCTGGAATCGTTCATGAATCCGAGTACATCGAGAAGCACATAGATCGACACCACGATGAGCGACGATACCGAAAAGGTCCCCGCTCGGAAGAAGATCCAATAAAAGACCGAAACCGTATTCGTTGGGAAGAACACCAGGTGAGCTCCGACCGCACCCATGATCGCGCCCGAGGCGCCGATGGACACCTCACCCGAGCCCATGAGCTTCCATGCGATGCCCGCAACGATGCCACAAGCCAGATAGAACGCGACATAGAGCGTGTTGCCCAGCTTGGCGTTCACAGCGTTCCCGAATACCCAGAGAAAGATCATGTTGCCGATGAGGTGGACATAGTCCGCGTGAGCGAACATCGACAGGAAGAGCTCCTTGCCGAACATCGGGTCGAGTTTCCAGTACCCGGCAGGTATCCATGGGGGATCGCTGCCGTGAACGAGTGAGACGCTGTACAGCGTGGTCACCGCCATGATCACCCAATTGGCGATCGGGTAGCGTTGCATGGGAACATCGACGGCGACAGGGAACAGGAGCATCTGGGTCCTTTTGCTTGGCGCCCCCACGATGCGTGACCATCAGCACAGTGCAGAGCGGGCGCAAAATTACCGGGCAACCACCATCAACTGCAAGCCAAAAAACCGCTTTGAGATGTCCGATTTCAGCGGCGACAAGACACCACGGTCCTCAGCGCAGGCCGTAGTCCTTGAGCTTCCGATAAAGCGTGCGTTCCCCGATGCCGAGGAGTTTGGCGGTTTGTTCGCGGTTGCCGCCGGTGAGTTTCAGCGTCTCCCGGATGGCTCGCTTCTCGAGGGCTTCGAGGCTGGTTCCGGCGAGGGAGCCGCCTTCTCCGGTGCCGGTCAACTCGTCGCCGTCCTCGGCCTCGGTCTGGACCTCGGCAGGGACATGGCGGACATCGACATGCACATCCTTCCCGTCGGACTCCCCGGCGGCCATCACGACCATGTTCTGCACGACATTCAACAACTGGCGGACATTGCCGGGCCACGAGTAAGCAGTGAGGCGGAGCAGCGCGGCGTCGGTGATGCTCGGCACGCTGCGCCCGAGTTCGGAAGCGAACTTGGTCGCGGCGTGGCGGATGATGCGGGGGATGTCCTCCCGGCGCTCGCGCAGGGGCGGCAGGTGGATGTGGGCGCCCTTGACGCGGAAGTACAGGTCCTGGCGGAAGGAGCCGTCTTTGGTGGCCTTCTCGAGGTCCTTGTTGGTCGCGCTGACGAAGCGGACATCGACCTTGCGGGAGTCGTTGGAGCCGACGCGCACGACCTCGCCGTTTTCGAGCACACGCAGGAGTTTGGCCTGCATGGCCAGCGGCATGTCGCCGAGTTCATCGAGGAAGAGCGTGCCCTTGTCGGCGTACTCGAAGACACCCTGGCGGTCGCGGTCCGCGCCGGTGTACGCGCCCTTCACATGGCCGAACAGTTCGCTTTCGAGCAGTGATTCGCTCTGGCCCGCGCAGTTGAAGGGGACGAAGCGCTGGCCGGAACGCGGCGAGTTGGCGTGGATGGCCTTGGCGATCAGTTCCTTGCCGGTGCCGGACTCGCCGGTGATCAGGACCGGCAGCGAGGACGCGGCGACGGTCTTGACTGTCGAGAGGATGCGGCGCATCGCCTCGGACCCGGCGATGATGCCCTCGAATCCGGCGTGCTGGACGAGGTCTTCGGTGCCGGAGGCCTCTTGGGCGGAGTAGTGGCGGAGCAGGACGGTCTCGGCGGCGCGGTTGACCAGGCTGCGGAAGAGGGCGAGGTCGAGGGGCTTCTCGATGAAGTCGAACACGCCGTGCTTGAAGGCCTCGCGTGCGGTGGGGACATCGCCGTGGGCGGTGACCATGATGGTCTCGGCCTCGGGCTGGAGTTGGCGGGCGGCGTCGAGGATGCGCATGCCGGCGTCGCCGCCATCGCCGGAGACGGTTCCGGAGGCGTTGGCGGGGTTGGTCGGGTCGGGGATGCCGGTGGCGAAGCCGGAGGAGTTGGGCATCCGCAGGTCGGTGACGACGATGTCGAAGGCGCCGCCTTTGAGTTCCTCGATGGCGGACTTCACATCGTTGACGATGGTGCAGACATGGCCGGGACGCTTGAGGGCGTCGGCCATGACATCGGCGTGGTCGGCTTCGTCCTCGACGATGAGGACCTGGGCTCTGAGATCGGTGGTGCTGGGGCTGGTCATGGGAGGGGCAGTGTATGCGGCTGGGGAGGGTTCTTGGTGGCACCGGTCGGAGACCGGTGCATGTCTTTGGGAGTGGTAACCCAAGAGGAGAACAGAAGAAAAGCAGAGCACCGGTCGGAGACCGGTGCCACCATGGAAAGCAAGAATCACACCGGTCGGAGACCGGTGCCACCTGCGGATCGCCAGAGTCCGGCGAGGCCGATGGCCATGGCGTCGGCGATGTCGTGGGGTTCGGGGACTTGGTCGAGTTTGAGTTCGACCTGCACAGCGCGCTGGATCTGGGCCTTGCCCGCGCTGCCGGAGCCGGTGAGAGCTTTCTTGACGGTCTTGGGTGCGAGTTCGACGGGGTCGATGCCGGCGGCCTTGAGGCGGAGCATGATCACGCCGCGTGCGTGGGCCATGACGATGGCGGGGCGCGGGTGGGCGTAGTGGCTGAAGAGGGCCTCGACCGCCGCGGCGGAGGGGCGGGTGCGCTCGAGCAGGTCCGACAGGTCGGTATCGAGTTCGACGAGGCGCTCGCCCACGGAGGCCTTGGGGGAGAAGCGGAAGCAGCCGGCCTCGACGATGGTGACGGGGCGCGACGGCCCATCGGATTCGAGGCAGGCGTAGCCGGTGACTTTGAGGCCGGGATCGATGGCGAGGAGGCGCACGCGGAGAGGTTAGCGGGGATTGGCGGGTTGCGGCTGGTCGGCGGGCTGATCATTCGTGGGCGGGAGAGTGTAGTCGTCGGGAGAAATCTCAACCGTTTCGCCTTCGGTGATCGTGATGCGCTTGAGGTGCGGGAGGTCTTCGCCGCGCCGGAGGCGGAGCATGGTGTCGAAGACGGAGTTGGGGGACCAGAGGTTCGGGCCGCAGGCGTCGTAGGGACCGGAGCCGAGGCGCTGTTCGCGAGAGTCGATATAGAACTCTCCACTGGGCACTCTTGCGCTCGCTCGCAGGATATGCCCTCGACCGCTTACAGAACTCCCCTTCTCTGGAGTGAGTTGGACTTCTCGTGCATAGCCACCATCAACCGCGATCAGGCAAAAACGGATTCGAACTGCCTGATCGACTACGGGGCTACGAATTTTGCCCTGAGAAACCAAGGATTCGGGATCTGGAACTTCGATCATCAAGTTTTCAGAATTCGTTTTCACAGCATCGAGTTCCACGATGTGGTACCGGCCCTGCGCGTACAAAGCGACCAGAGATGCCCGGCCTTGAACCAAAGGCACTGAAGACCTCAGGAACGATCCTCCTTCATCGACATCATAGATGCGGCCCGACCCAGGCCGGCTCCACGAGTATTGTGCGCCACCTCGGCGTTGCAGGGCATAACCCACAGGCCCGGCTGCTGAGAATCCAGAGACATACAGCCGAACTTCACTCCTTACTGTTTGCGGTGCGCGAATCGTCACCGGTCCTCCAGCGAAGTCTTCGAGATCGAATTGCGTGACGCGATCGAATGCGTACGAACTGAACGCAACCGGGTCCGGCTCCGGCTGATCGGTAGCGGCCCCGTGCAGACTGACGAGTTCAAACGAACTGTCGAACGGCCAGATCCAGACCGAGTCTGCATCGGGTTGCACCTGAACGCTGAAGGTCGCCAAGCCTGACGAGTCCGTCACGCTCTTGGCTCTCACTGAACCGACCTTGGCTTTCAAAGCCAAGCCGCCGATTGGGCTGCCCTCGTGATCGATCACGCGGACGGAGATCGTCTGCGTGGGCTCATCCGCGTGCAGCGGCAGGACGAGAACGAGCGTGGCGATCAGGGCGGTGAGCAGGTGCTTCATGGCGTCTCCTTCGGGGAGGGTGTGCCATTCAGCCTACTCGCTCCCTCCCGCGAGGCGAAGGGTTTGTTCTGGAAATTCCTGTCGGGTGTCCGGGCGGGTGGCTCTGGCGTAGGTCAGGGTGGCTCGGGCGCAGCGGGAGAGTTCGGCGAGTTGTTTGTCGCGGGCGATGAGGGCGGCGAGGGCGTTTGCCGCGGCTTCGGCTTTGGCGGTGTCGGCCTGCTTTTCCGCCGCGGCTTTCTCGGCTTCGAGGGATTCGCGGCGTTCGGAGGCGTCGCCGAGTTCGTCCATGACGGTGCAGAGGGCCCCGAGGGCGGCGGTTTCGCTGGTGACGCTGAGGAGGCGGGCCCGCTGGGAGAGGGCCTGACGGAGGGTTTCGAGCGTCTGGCGGATGTCGGGGCTGGTGACGAGGGCCGCGAGATCGGCGATGGAGAGGCCGAGGCGGGCTGCGACGGCGGGGAAGTCGATCTCGTGGTCGAGGAGGGCCTGGAGGAGGTGGTCCAGCTCGTCCGGGGAGAGGGTGGCGGGGTCGGGGGAGGCGTTTGGCTGGGTCTGACGGTTGTGGTGTTGCTTGCTCATGCGAGCATGATGAACTTGGTCTTTGTTCGGGTCAAGGGTTTGTTTGGGAAAATTTTGGGCAGATGTACCTGATCGCTGCCAATTCGTGGTGGGCATGGGCATGGAGCGACCGAAGAGATGTGATAGCCCCCACCCCGATCCGCTCATCTGGAGGAGCATGCATGGCGCTGTATTCGATGTCGGACACTTCACTGGACCCGGTCCGAGAGACGACCTTCATCGATGGCGGTGTGAAGGAACGAACCGACCTGCAGCGACTGCTCAAGGCACAGATCGAGATCGTCGCGCCGGACACGATGGTGGTCGCAGAAGAGTTCAGTGATTGGGAGGACAGCAGCCGGCGCATTGATTTGCTCGGCATCG
>JBICHT010000032.1:0-35615 GCA_043101125.1 Phycisphaerales bacterium JB050
ACGGAGCTTCGGGACGTTGGCATGCACAGCCGGGTGCCTGACACACCTGCCGCCTTGGGTGAGGACCTACCGGCGCGTGGAGAACTGGGTCGCGGCAAAGCTGATCATCTACGCCGCGAGACGCATACTACGGTCAGTTTGATGCAATATCCTCACGAGCTCCGGGTACCTCTTCATTCATCCCTTGCGGGATTGGTAGCAAGTTGAGATCAATCGGCAACCGTGTCACCCTCTGGCGGTTCGTCTGCCTCCCTCTCCTCGTGCGGGAGAGGGCCGGGGTGCGAGGGTTTGAAGGTGGCACCGGTCTCCGACCGGTGCATGCACTGGTCAGAGACCAGTGCCACCAAACCAATCACTCCGCCTCGCAATACTCGCTCATCGGCGGGCACGAGCACACCAGGTTGCGATCGCCCCATGCGTTATCGATGCGTCCGACGCTCGGCCAGAACTTCGCGTCACGCAGCCACGCCATCGGCCACGCCGCCTGCTTGCGCGAGTAGGGGTGGGCCCAGTCGTCGCTGCCGATCACATGCACGGTGTGCGGCGCATTGCGCAGGGGGTTGTCCTCGGCGTCCAGCTCGCCCTTCTCGATCGCCTCGATCTCCTTGCGGATGGCGAGCAGCGCATCGCAGAAGCGGTCGAGTTCGGGCTTGGACTCGCTCTCGGTCGGCTCGATCATCAGCGTGCCGGGCACCGGCCACGACATGGTCGGGCCGTGGAAGCCGTAGTCCATCAGGCGCTTGGCGATGTCGTCGATGCGGATGTTCGCGCTCTTCTCGAAGCCGCGGCAGTCGATGATGAACTCGTGGGCCACCATGCCGTTCGGCCCGGTGTACAGGATGTCGTAGTGCTCGCTAAGGCGCTTGGCCATGTAGTTGGCGTTGAGGATCGCCACCTGCGTGGCTTTCTTCAGGCCCGCCGCACCCATCATCGCGATGTAGACATAGCTGATCGTCAGGATGCTCGGGCTGCCGTACGGAGCCGCCGAGACCGGGCCGATGGCGAACTCGCCCGCGCTGTCGGGGCGCTCGACCGGGTGCGTGGGCAGGAACGGCACGAGTTGCTCGGCCACGCCGATCGGGCCCATGCCCGGTCCGCCGCCGCCGTGGGGGATGCAGAAAGTCTTGTGCAGGTTGAGGTGGCAGACATCCGCGCCGCAGGTTCCGGGGCTGGTCAGCCCGACCTGGGCGTTCATGTTCGCGCCGTCCATGTACACCTGCCCGCCGTGGGCGTGGATGATGTCGCAGACTTCGCGGATGGTCGATTCGAACACGCCGTGCGTGGACGGGTAGGTGACCATCAGGCACGACAGTTTGTCGGCGTGCTTCTCGGCCTTGGCCTTGAGATCGGCCATGTCGATGTTGCCTCGCTCGTCGCACTTCACCGGGACGACCTGCATGCCCGCCATGACCGCCGACGCCGGGTTGGTGCCGTGCGCGGAGGTGGGGATCAGGCAGACATCGCGGACATTCTCCTTGCCTTCCTTGCGAGCGTTGTGCTCGTGGTAGGCGCGGATGACCAGCAGGCCGGTGAACTCGCCTTGGGCGCCGGCGTTGGGCTGCAGGCTCACCGCGGAGAACCCGGTGATCTCGCAGAGCCAGCGTTCCAATTCACGGAACATCTGCGTGTAGCCGCGCCACTGCGTGTCAGGCGCGAACGGGTGGATGTTGCTGAACTCCGGCCAGGTCACCGGGATCATCTCGCTGGTGGCGTTGAGCTTCATCGTGCACGATCCGAGCGGGATCATGCTGTGGGCCAGCGACAGGTCGCGTCCCATCAGCTTGAAGATGTAGCGGAGCATCTCCGTTTCGCTGTGGTAGGTGTTGAACACCGGGTGCGTCATGAAGTCGCTGGTGCGCTCGAACGAGCCGAGTTTCATGATGCCGTCGCGTTCGGCCTCGGCGAGCAGGTCGTCGATGTCGAAGCCGGTGTAGTGCCCGAAGTTGAATGCCGCGAGCAGGTCGGCGATCAGCGCGCGATCGGTGGTCTCGTCGAGCGTGACACCCAGCGTGCCGTCGGCGTATTCGCGCAGGTTGATCTGGCGTTCGCGAGCGGCGTCGGCGACCTGGCGGGAGGCGTGCGTCCGGCCCTTGCCGAGGCGGATGCGGATGGTGTCGAAGACCGGGCCCTCGCCGATCGTGGTGTGCCCGAGGCGTTCGAGACCCTTGATCAGGGCGCAGGTGTACGCGTGCGTCCGGTCGGCGATCCGCTTGAGGCCCTGCGGCCCGTGGTACGCGCCGTAGAACGAACTGATGATCGCCAGCAGGGCCTGCGCGGTGCAGATGTTGCTGGTGGCCTTGTCCCGCTTGATGTGCTGCTCACGCGTCTGGATGGCCATGCGCAGCGCCGGGTTGCCCTGCGCGTCCTTCGAAACGCCGATGATGCGCCCGGGCAGCTTGCGTGCGTGCCCCTCGTGCGTCGAGATGAACGCCGCGTGCGGCCCGCCCAGACCCATCGGCACGCCGAAACGCTGTGCCGAGCCGATGCACACATCCGCGCCCCACTCGCCGGGAGGCGTGATGACCGTCAGCGCGAGCAGGTCGGCCGCGGCGACCGTCATGCACCCGGCTTCTTTGGCCTTCTTGGCCAGATCCGAGTAGTCCTCGAGGCGCCCGTCGGTCGTGGGGTACTGCACGAGCACGCCGCACAGCCCGCCTTCGCCGTGGTTGAAATCGATTTCGGAAATCGGGCCGATCTTCAGGTCCACGCCGAGCCCGCGGGCGCGGGTTTCGAGCAGCGCGAGCGTCTGCGGGTGGCACGCGTCGGATGCCCAGAAGCCGGTCTTCTTGTTCCGGGCGATCGAGATGCACATGCCCATCGCTTCCGCCGCGGCGGTTGCTTCATCGAGCAGACTCGCGCCGGCGAGAGGCAGGCCGGTCAGGTCGGCGATCATCGTCTGGAAGTTCAGCAGGGCTTCGAGACGCCCCTGAGCGATCTCGGCCTGGTAGGGGGTGTACTGCGTGTACCAGCCGGGATTCTCGAGCACATTGCGAAGGATGACCGGCGGGGTGACCGTGCCGCAGTAGCCCATGCCGATGCACGAGCGGTAGGTTTTGTTCTTGCTCGCGATGGTCTTGAGCGCGCCGAGGAACTCCCGCTCGCCGCGCGGCGCGGGGATGTCGAGCTCGCGTTCGAGCCGGATGTCGCTCGGAACCGCCGCGTCGGAGAGGGCATCGAGCGAGTCGTAGCCCAGCGTTTGCAGCATCGCATCGATCTCGTCGTGCGACGGCCCGATGTGCCGGTCGATGAAGCCGTCGGCGAAATCAAGGACGCTGCGGGTGGTGCCGGCGGCGGTGTGGGTGTTCACTTTGGGCTCCGTGGTGCTCGAATGGGTGGCGGGCGAGGTGGTGATGGTCATGGCGTGGTCTCGGGGATGCAGCGTTGGCCAGGCGACCGTAGCCGCATGGTGGAACTCCGGTCGGTGCCGGTTGCTGGATGGAGAGGCAAAAACTGGGCAGGCCGACCGCGATAGGCGGTTTTAAGTCGGCTGGGGTGATCAGGAGCACCATTCTAAGCGGTTCCGCCCCTCAGGACCACGGAGTTTCAGGGGGATGTTAGAGGCCGATTTCGCATCGATTTCCATTCCTCCCGGTAGGATTGCGGGGACGGCCCGCTCACCTCCAGAGGCCGACTCAGCACCAGAGGAGTACCCGCGAATGTCGACTTTCCGCCCGCCCGCCTGCCGTTCCGCATCTCACTGGACTCGCGTCGCCGCTCTGGCTCTCGTGACGAGCGGGGTCGCCACGACGATGGCCAGCGAGAACGGGGCCATCCCGAACCTCTCGATCGAGAGCGATTTCGTCATCCGGGACACGCTTGCCGAGCTGCACCCGGATGTCTTCCTTTATATGCAGCACCAGATCACGCTTTCGAACCCCTTCATGGAGGGCCGGGCGGCGGACACCCGAGGAAGCGAGATCGCTGCGGAGTACATCGAGTGGTACTTCAAGCGGATGGGCTTCGAGCCGGCGTTCACCTCCAAGACCGTTGACTTCGACTCGACCGAGTTCGAGGAAGACGGCGAATGCTACCAGCAACCCTTCTCCCTCCGAGGCACGCGCGAGGCGACCCGGGCTCTGGCGGCCTTCGCCAAGGGAGGCCAGCGGTTTGAGCCGGAAGCTGGCGAGCAGTTCAACGCCCTCGGATTCTCGGCGAACGCCTCAGGCAAAGGCGAGTTGGTCTTCGTGGGCTACGGCATCGAGGAAGGGCCGGACGGCTACACATCCTTCGATGACGACGCGGATCTGAGCGGGAAAATCGCTATGGTCATGCGATTCGAACCGATGACCGATCTCGGCCGGAGCCAGTGGGAAGACGGACGCGGCTGGAGTCGTCACGCGTCGCTGTACAACAAAATCGACGCGATCGCCAAGCGCGGTGCCGCCGGCATCGTGCTGGTCAACCCCCCCGGTGCGGACGACCCCCGCATCGACCAGTTGGGTTCGGTGACCAGCATGAACTTCCCAATCGATATCGATATCCCCGCTGTCATGGTCACCCCGGGCGAGGCGGACCGCATCGTCCGGGCCTTTGACCAGGATTCCCGCCCGCTGCTTGGCCTCCGTCGCATCGCCGACGAGGGCTCGCACGCCCCAATCGCCTTGGGCGGCACGGTTGAACTCGATGTGCTCATCGAAGAGCGACGGGAGTGGATGTCCAATGTCGGCGGCTTGCTCCGCGGCGCGGGATCGCTCGCGGACGACTATGTGATTGTCGGCGCGCACTACGACCATGTTGGCTACGGCAACTTCGGCTCCCGAGCCGGAACAGCCGGTCGCGGCGTGCTCCACGCCGGGGCCGACGACAACGCTTCCGGCACCTCGGCCCTGCTGGTCGCGGCTCAGCATCTCGCGGATCGCTACGCCGAGATCGCCGAGTCCGACAAGCAGAACGCCACCGAAACACCGCGCCGCTCGATCATCTTCGTCACCTTCGGTGCCGAGGAAATGGGCCTCCTGGGTGCCGCCCACATGGCCGAGCACCTTGGCCTCGAAAAGGAGCAGGTCAGCGGCATGGTCAACCTGGACATGGTGGGGCGGTTGCGGGATTCCGAACTCGAAGCCTACGGCATGGGCACCAGCGAAAGTTGGGAGCAGATCGTCAACCAGGCCAACGAGGGACTGGACCTGAACATCAACATGATCGCCGCGGCGGGCGGTCGTTCTGATCACGCGGCGTTCGCCCGTCGCGACATCCCGGCCATCCACTTCTTCACCGGGCTTCATAACGAATATCACGCGCCCGGAGACACCGCAGACAAGATCAACATGGTCGGTGCAGTGCGGGTCGCGCACCTCTGCGTCCGGATCATCGAGAACCTCGCCCTCCGCGAGGACAACCTCGCTTGGGACGAACAGCCTCGCGAGATGGGCTCGGGTTCGTTGAACCCGCGTCCCCGGCGTGAGCGTCAGGCCGAACCCCAGGCCAACGATGGTCCGGCAGAGACCGAGGAGGCCCCCGCTCGTCCGGAAACGCAGAACCGAGTCCGCTTCGGCATCGCTCCGGGGTCCTACGACTCCGATCGTCCGGGCGTGCTGGTCGGTGAGGTGTTCGAAAACACCCCAGCATCGGAAGCCGGTGTGCAGCCGGGCGACCTGATCGTGACCTGGGCCGGGGAGGATGTCGCCGATGTCCGAGCGTGGTTCACGAAATTCATGACCCACAAGCCCGGCGACACCGTCACCTTCCAGGTGAAGCGCGGCGACGAAACACTGACACTGAAAGCCGAACTCAAGGCGCGTGGTGACACCGACTGATCATCGTGCCGAACAGTCTCATTTCACGAGACCGAAGCCCTGAGCATTGTGGGGCATCGTGATGGGGTTGGGGCGGGCCACACCAGGCCCGCCTTTTTTACGCGCCAACACCAATCGCGTGGGCTGTGGTGATGTCCAGGATCAGGCTTTGGGAGTGCCCGGCACTCGGATGAACTGGCGACGGCGAGCCTTGGCTCGCATCAGCGCGAGTCCCTGGAGGTCGGCGACGGTATCGAGCTCATCGAGGATCTCGACACCGAGCAGAGTTTCCATGACATCTTCGAGCGTGACCAGGCCTTCCACCGACCCGTGCTCATCCACGACCAGCACCATGTGCTCTTCGCGGTTGATGAGTTCTTCGAGCAATGGTGCGAGGCGCTGGGTTTCCGGCGTGTACCGGATGGGCTTGAGCATGTCGCCGAGTTTGGTGTCACCCTTCCCGGCCAGGCACGCCTCGTGGATATCGGTGCGAAGGACCATGCCCTCGAAGTGATCAGCGCTCGAGGAAACCGGGATGCGTGAGTGGGTGAGGCGCGGGTGTTCCTTGACGACCTCGCTGGCGGTCATGTCGGCGTGGAGCGAGAACATCTCGGTGCGGGGAGTGAGCACATCGCGCGTGCGGACATCATCGAGTTTGAGCGCGTTGGTAATGAGTTCGTAGCCGCGTTTGTGGATGCCGCCGGTCTCACGCCCCATCTCCGCGGTCATCATGAGGTCGTCGCGCGTGACCGTGGTGATCCCCGAACCGCCCAGCAATTTGGGGATGCCCTGGAGCAGGAGCACCACGGGCAGAAGCATCGTGACCATGAGTTTGATGGGCAGCGCGACGATCGGAGCCAGTGGGCGCGAGTATCGTGCGCCGAGGGTCTTGGGAATGATCTCGGAGAAGATGAGGATCGCCAGCGTGAGCACGCCGGAGGCAACGGTGACCCAGACCTGCTCGTTGGTTGTCGCTCCGGCCTGGCGGGCGAGACGCCCCGCCTCGTTGCCAACCCCCGCCGCACCGAACATGTTCGCGACGGTGTTCATCGTCAGGATGGCGATGAGCGGGCGGTCGACGCGATCCCGGAGGCTCCAGAGGATCTGCCCGCTCTTGCGGCCCGATCGGCGCAAGGACTCGATATGCGTCGGCGATACCGACAGCAGCGTCGCCTCGAATAGCGAGCAGCAGAACGAGACAAGCAGGGCGAACAGGAAGTACCCGACAAGGGTGACAGAGATCATGATGTTCCTCGCGCGGTGTGCGCTGGCCGATCATATACCACAGGACGGAAGATCCGGTCGTGAACGCTCACGCGCTCGCCAATTCGCAGTAGTCGGGGCGATCCCCGGCGGTCTTGTGGCGGAAAGCACGCTTGATCGTGCCATTCTTGAGTAGGAACACGCCGGGCATCTGGTAGCCGTCGCCGACGAGTTTGCCCACGAGGTGGCGACCGAACACCGTGGCGATGAAGCCGCGCCACCAGACACCGGGCCCGAAGAGTTGCCACAACGAGCCGCGCCGGAGTTCGAAGGCCTGGTAAAGCGTTTGAGCGGGGTCCGCGATGCGAGGGAGGTCGCTCACCCCGTACTTCGCAAAGAACCGCTCGGCGACTTCCGGAGTCTCGGAGCCATCCTTGCCTTGCTGAGGCATATAGACGAAGCAGATCTGCGTGCCGTCGGCCTCGATCTGCTCGCGCTTCTTCGCGATGTCGGCCACGGCCTCGCGACAGAAGGTGCAGCCGAGGTGACGAAGGAACACCACGAGGACTGGGGCTTGCTGAGAGAGGTCAAACAGGGACTGGCCCTGGTTGGTGGTGGCACCGCGGATCGCTTGGTCGAAATCTGGTGTGGTTGGCGTCATGGGATGATTATGGCCGGGTTGGGGGCCAAAAACGAAAACGCGGCCCGTTTAGGCCGCGCTCGTAAGCTGGGGATCTGAGATTTGAACTCAGACTAACTGAACCAGAATCAGCCGTGCTACCGTTACACCAATCCCCAGTCTGTACACGGAAATCTAGCCTTTTCGGGGCCATTTCAGTGCGGAGAGAGTGTACCCACGCACGGGTCTGATCGGCAAGACCTGAGGGAGGCGTATTCGGCGAGATCCGGCTTAGAAGCGTGGGGACGGGTTGAAATCGCCGCGAAAACCCTCGGGGCGAGGTCGCATGGGGCGTGCGCGACCCGGCTTGGCCTGCTCGGAGTCCTCCGGAGCGGCCTGGCGGGGCGATTCATCGGTGTTGAGTCGACGCTGGCGGGCATCGGTGATCGACCGGTCCAGCTTCCGGAGGATGTTCTTGACCTGGTCGAAGGCTTCGGGTGAGGTGCCCATGTCGAGTTCTTCCTTGAATGAAGGGATAATCGCCCGCTCCGTGGGCGTGATTCGTTGACAGAAGGGCTATCGGGTGCGCAAAGGCTGCGCCAAATCCCATAACTGGGAAGGGGCGTAGTTGGCCATGGAGAAGTATGGGTTATGCCGATTGGCGAGAATATGCCTGCGGGGTACACTCGCCGCCTCAGGTTGAACGCTTTACTCGACGCTCCCAGGCCGTGCTCAAATCGAGCGACTGGAAAGGGCTCTCCCCATGCGATGGGTCATTCTGGCTCTGGTGACGGTATGGACGCTGCTGACTGTGGTGGCCTATACCGTCGTCTTGCCCAGCGAGGCCGAGGACATCGCGATCATCGCGGCGTACTTCGAGGTCGATGGAGAGGCACCAGCGGAGGTGCAGGCCTTCCTTGATGGCTTCCGACAGTTCGCAAACGCCGAAGGGGTCGAACTTCCGCCAGATCTCACAGAGATCATGACCCTTGATCCAGTCGAGCGAGACCGGATCCTCGACTTGTTCCGCGCGTATCACGCCTCGGATCGTCCCGAGGGCACGCCGAGTCTGGACTCCGTGCCGCGTTTGGTGTGGTCAACCGACGACAACCCGGCCCGCCGGACTCAGGCCGCGCTGTTCCGGGCCTGGTACCTCAAGACCTACGGCGAGCCGATCGACATCGTGACCGACCCGGCCAATCGCGATATCACCAAGGTGGTGATCCAGTGCGTCGCGGGCAAGGGGCCGGACATCATCGAGAGTTACGGCCCTTCTCAACTCCAGCAGATGGTCGAGGCGGGGGTCGCGCTCGATGTCACCGACGCGGCGCTGGCCGATGGCTTCGGGATCGAGCGAGCATTCACCGCCGCCTGGCCGTCGATGGGCGTGGAGCAGGAAGACGGAGGTTGGAGGCAGTACGCCTTCCCCTGCAATGTGGGGTACACCGTGCTGTTCTACCACCGCGATCTCTTCCGGCAGGCCGGGGTCGAGCCACCGAGCGGGCCCTGGTCGATCGCGGACGCGACCGAGAAGGCGAAGGTTCTGATCGAGAACGCCCGGGAGCGGGGGATCGAGCGCCGCGTTGGCATTATGAACCTCGGCGCGTGGGATATGGCCCTCGCTGCGGGGGGGCGATTCCTCAGCGAAGATGGCACCGTCTCGGTCTACAACTCACCCGAGACGATTGCGGGACTGAGCGCGTTCCAGAACATGATGTATGTGGACCGGGTCTCGCCCACCCCGGCCGAGGCCGCGTCGATGGCGACCGCCGGCGGTGCGAACATGAACACCACGGCGGAAACGGCCTCGGCCTCTTCGCTGTTCGCGGACAAGGTGGCGGCGATGTATGTCGGGGGCCGGTGGGAATACGCCTCGATGGCCAGCCGCAACTTCGAGCAGGTGATCCGTCCGGCGGCGGAGCGTGAACTGGCCTCGGGCGACTTGAGCGACGAGCAGGCGAGCCTGATCCGCGAGGCAATCGCGATCCTGCAGCGGGACATTCTCAATCCCCTGAGTAGTGCCCAGTACGACGCACTGGTCGGCACGCTGAACGACTCGGACCGGTCGCGCCTCCTGCAGGTGGGGGTGGCCCATGTGCCGAGTGTGACCGGGACACCTTTCTATATGGCCGGTGCCCGCGTGGCGGTCGTGAACCGCTCGTCGGAACTGACCGAGGAAGCGGTGCGATTCCTGCGGTTCCTCGGGAGCGAGGTCTACAACGAGCAGATCAACGGCGCGTTCGATTCGATCTGCGGCGTCCCGGCCTACTGCCTCGATGACGACGGCATCTCCGGCCCGCCCAAGGCGTTGCCGGGCTTGGAGCAGATGGATTCGCCAGTGTTCGTGGAGGCGATGCAGGATTACGCCCAGCCCGAGCAACTCTCGGACTTCATCGGGCCGGGGCGCCTGGGGGCGCTCGCCGGGCCAGTGATCGAGAAACTCGAGAAGCGCGACATCGGGCCCGCAGAGGCGGCACGGGTCATCGAGAACCGGATCAACATCCAAATCGCGGCGAACCTGCGGCGTGATGCGTCGCTCCGCGAGAAATGGGAAGCGATGGTCGGAGCCGAGTTCGACCCCGATCCGTCGGTTCCGCTGCGTCAGCAGGTGGAGCGTGCACGGAGCATGAGCATGGCCGGGGGTGATTCATGATCGGCAGCGGACGGAAGAGGCTGCTGATCGCTCTGGCGTTTTTGCTGCCGAACCTGATCGGGTTCCTGCTGTTCACCGCTGGTCCGGTGCTGTTCTCGCTGTACATGTCTCTGACCGATTGGCAACTCACCAAGCACAATCAGTATTCCGAGGAGAAGATCCGCTTCATCGGGCTGGAGAACTACGCCCGGTTGCTCTGGGGCGATGAGTCGCACCTGTTCTGGGACTACTTTTACAACACCGTATTCCTGATGATCGCGATCCCGATTTCGATCGCGGGCTCATTGCTCCTGGCGGTGTGGATCAATTCCAAGGCGACCCCGCAGAAGCCGAAATCGAAGGTCAAGTGGGGCATGATCGGGCTGGGCTGCACCCTCGCGGCCTGCCTCGGGGCGTGGGTGCTCGCGGCTCCATCGGCGCCCACCGATGTCATGAGCACGCAATCGGGCATGACCGATCTGACCGAGTACCAGGTGCAGGCGATGCAGCGGAACGGGCTTGTGCTGTTCATCGGAGTCGTTGGGGCGGTCATTACGGCCGGGTTGTTCATCGGGCAGATGTTCTTTCGTGCGGCGTTCTACCTGCCGACCTTGCTGGCCGGTGTGGCGATGTTCCTGCTCTGGAAGACGCTGTACCGGCCTCGCGGCGGGCTGATCAACTCAGTGCTCGATCCGATTCTCGGAGTCATCGAGCGGGTCGTGGTTCACACCCCGGCGGTGCTCTGGTACGGGCTTGGCATCCTGTTCCTCGCTGGCTCACTGTGGCTGCTGGGACGATCCTTCTGGATCGGCGTGCAGCGGTACCGGCAACGGGAGACCGGCGGGTTCGCGTTGTTCGGGCGGATGGCCGTGCTCGGGGCGCTGGGTGCCGCGGCGATCGGCATCAGTTTCGTGCTGGTCCAATTGCCTGAGCAATCTTTGCTCGCATCTGGCTACGAAGACTTTGATCGCGCGACCATCGTCGAGATCGGCCAGGAACTGAAAGCCATTGAAGGCGTGGACCCGGCGGAGGTCGATCTGGTCGTGAACGCGCTGGGGGACGGGGCC
Organism: Phycisphaerales bacterium JB050; assembly: GCA_043101125.1. Classification (GTDB taxonomy): domain Bacteria; phylum Planctomycetota; class Phycisphaerae; order Phycisphaerales; family UBA1924; genus JANSXG01. Next base: position 11,257 of record JBICHT010000032.1, read on the forward strand.
TCGCGGGAAGACACGCTGAACGCATTGCTTTCGGACCCGGTGCTCGGCCAGAACCGCGATGCGGTGCGAGACGCGGTCAAAGAGCAGTCGGTGCGTGTGCGTCGCGGGTTCACGGCCGGGCACGAGACCGATCGCGGTGGATTGCAGCCGCCGGACTGGCTGCTGTCGTCACGCTGGGCCAAGCCCGCGCTGGTCATCATGGGGATCTGGCTGGCGATCGGCGGCGGGAACATGCTGCTGTACCTGGCGGGGTTGTCGAACATCCCGCAGTCGTTGTACGAGGCTGCGGCGATCGACGGCGCGACGGGGTGGCAGCGGTTCATCAATGTGACTTGGCCCCAACTCGCCCCGACGACATTCTTCATTGTGATCATGTCCACCATCGGCGGCCTGCAGGGCGGATTCGAGCAGGCGTTGGTGATGACCGAGGGCAAGGCCGACACGATCGTCCTGACCTATTACCTGTACAACCTGGCGTTCACCGATGACTTCCAGCTCGGGCTGGCTTCGGCGGTGGCGTGGGTGATGTTCGCGATGATCTTCGCGATGACAGCGTTCAACTTCCGCTTCGGATCGAGGTTGACCAATGAGTGAGCGTCACCCGATTGAATCCGCGACCAGCCCGCTGGCGAAACTGGCGAGGCCGATGATCTTCGTCGGTCTCGTGCTGCTGGGCATTACCTTTGTGGTGCCGTTTGTCTGGCAGGTGCTGATCTCGCTGTCGGACCGCAGCGAGGTGGACCGGCTGACGGAAACGGGCTTCCCCAGCCGCGTGTCGTTCGATGCGTATGTGCGGGTGTTCGAGCAGGTGCCGTTCGCCAAGTACTTCTTCAACTCGTTCTTTGTGGCGGGCTGGGCGACGCTTTTGCAGGTCATCACCTGTTCGATGGCGGCCTACGCCTTCAGCCGCATCCAGTGGCCGGGGCGCGACAAGGTGTTCCTGCTGTACCTGGGCACGCTGATGGTGCCTGGCGTGGTGCTGATGGTGCCGAACTTTGTGGTGATCCTCGGGCTGGGGATGTTTGACGACTACACCGGGCTGATCATCCCGGCGGCGTTCAGCGCGTACGGCACCTTCCTGCTCCGCCAGTTCATGCTCACGATCCCGAGTTCGCTCGACGAGGCGGCGGCGATCGACGGGGCCGGACACTGGCGGATCTTCACCCAAGTGATCCTGCCGCTGGCCAGGCCGGGGCTGATTGTGCTCGCGATCTTCGCCTTCCTGTTCAACTACAACAGTTTCTTCTGGCCTCTGATCCTGACGCAGAGCGAGAACCTGCGTGTGCTGCCGGTGGGCCTGTTGCAGTTCAACACGACCTACGGCAGCGATGTGCCGGCGATTATGGCGGCGTCGCTCATGGCGATGATCCCACCGATTATTCTGTTCCTCCTGCTCCAGAAGTATCTCGTGAAGGGCATCCAGCTCGGCGCGGTGAAGGGTTAACGGCGATATGGCGCAAGTGACGCTCCGCGATGTGAAGAAGATCTACGACGGCAAGGTCGTCGCGGTGCGCGATGTGAACCTGAGCATCGGCGACGGCGAATTCCTGGTGCTGGTCGGCCCGTCGGGCTGCGGCAAGTCGACGACGCTGCGGATGATCGCCGGGCTCGAGGCAATCACCGAGGGCACGATCTCGATCGGCGACCGGGTGGTCAACGATGTTCACCCCAAAGACCGGGACATTGCGATGGTCTTCCAGAACTACGCGCTCTACCCGCACATGAGCGTCGAGAAAAACATGGCCTTCGGGCTGCAACTGCGCAAGTTGCCGAAGGACGAGATCAAACGGCGCGTCAGCGAGACGGCGGGGCTTCTGGGGATCAGTGAACTGCTCGATCGCAAGCCTCGCCAACTCTCGGGCGGACAGCGCCAGCGCGTGGCGCTCGGGCGAGCGATCGTGCGTGATGCGTCGGTGTTCCTTTTTGATGAGCCACTGTCGAACCTGGACGCGAAACTGCGCGTGACCACGCGGACCGAGATCAAAAAACTCCACAAGCGACTGCAGACCACGACGGTCTATGTGACGCACGATCAGGAAGAGGCGATGACCCTCGGCGACCGGATCGTGATTATGAGCGCGGGGCGCGGTGTCGGCATGATCGAACAGGTGGACACGCCCCTGAATGTCTACCGGTATCCCAAGAACCGATTCGTTGGGGCGTTTCTCGGGCGTACCCCGATGAATTTCTACGACGGGCGGTTGGTGGCCTCCGAGGGCGAGGTCAGGTTCGTCGCCGGTCCCGAAGAAAAACCAGCGATCCGTCTGGCCATGCTGCCGAATCACATCGCAAAGTTGCAGCACCGAGTCGGGGAAGAAGTCACGCTGGGCCTGCGACCGAGTTCGCTCTCCGAGCACCCGATGGGCAAGGAAACCGCGGCCCACAGCACCATCACCGCCGAGGTGCAGGTCGTGGAGCCGTTGGGCAAGAATATTGATGTCTCCTGCGAGCTTGCCAATGGCGATCCGATGCTGGCACGCATCGACGCCCGCCAGGACTTCCCGACCAGCGGCGAGGTTCGCTTCTTCGTGGACATGGCTCATGTCCACCTGTTCGAGCGCGGCGAGTTCGGTGCGAGCCTGCTCTACCCCGATGGAGCGCCGTCGCCGCAGGCCGGGGCGGGTGTGTAAAGCATGGCACGCTTGCGTATCGCGTTTCTGGGTGATGTCGTCGGCGAGCCCGGTCGGCGGGCTTTTGCGCACGCGTGCGGTGTGCTGCGGCGCGATCGCGGGGCGCATGTTGTCATCGTCAACGGCGAGAACGCCCGGCACGGGCGCGGCCTGCACCCCGACGGGTACGACGAACTCATCCGGGGCGGAGCGGATGCCATCACCCTCGGAGACCACGCGTTCGACGACGAACGCATCGCGGCGTATCTCAACCGAGCCGATGCGCCGGTGGCCTGCCCGGTAAATTTCCCGCTGCGTTCGGACAAGGCCAAGCGGTGGAACCGGATTGCGCCGACGGTCGCCGGAACAAGCGGGTTGCCAAACCTGTACACCGTGACGGTGTTGGGCCGGGTTTACATGAAGCAGGACAATGGTTGCCCGTTCGAGTACACCGACGATGTCATCCGCACGATCACGGGGAACGATCCAGAGGCCCTGGTGATTGTCGAGATCCATGCAGAGGTCACGAGCGAGAAGATGGGCATGGCTCATCATTGCGCGCAGGCGTGGGGCGGCACGGTGGTGGGGGTGGTCGGGACGCACACGCATGTGCAAACCAACGATGCCCGGCTGATCCCGGTCGGTGCTGGCGGTTTCTCCGCACGCCAACTCGGAGCGATCAGCGACCTCGGGATGACCGGCGGCCACGCCTCGGTGATCGGGTTTGATCCCGATGAGTCGTTGCACCGGCTGAGGACCCAGACCGGGGGTAAGTTGTCCCCATCGGAACGGGATATCGCCGCGAGCGGGGTCATGCTGGTGGTCGATACGACCGAGCGTTCGGCGGTTTCGATGGAGGCACTGCGCATCCCGCTGGATCGCTGAGCCGGTTGGCCCTGATAATCTGCGGGGTTTGTACGGTTTGGGCGGGGTTTTATCGGGTATTCGGTTCAGTCGCTCACGACCTGTCTGACGCGCTTTCCTCTGTCGCCGCAGGTACAATGTCCCCCCAAATCCATCCGCGTCACCGGTCCGGCATGCTGCCAGGCGTGGTTGCGCCAGTCGATATCCATGAGCGCGAGCCGCGCAGAACGACACACGATGAATACCAGCACACAGAACCCGGTCATCGACCGCCCGCAGGCAGCCAACCTTGCGATCAACGGCGGCAAGAAGATAGCCGAGACGAATGTCGGCATGATCGCCGTGAAGCTCAGCGAGGAAGAAATCAACGCCGCGGTCGAGGTCATGCGCTCGGGCATGCTCGCGATGGGCAAGCATGTGGCCGAGTTCGAAGCGAAGTTCGCTGAGATGACCGGCGCGAAGCACGCGTTGGCCTGCGCCAATGGAACTTGCGCCCTGCAACTCGCCTACGGCGCGACCATCGAGCCCGGCGACGAGGTGCTCTGCCCGGCGTGGACCTACATCGCCACGGCCTCCATGCTCGTCGCGGCGGGCGCGAAGGTCGTCTGGGTCGATGCCGATCCCAACACCTACACCATCAACATCGACGACCTCCGCAAGAAGGTCACCGAGAACACGGTCGCCATCGCGTGCACCCATCTCTACGGCAACCCGGTGAACATTGCCGAGATCGAATCCATCGCCGCGGAGAACGGGCTGTCGGTGATCTACGATGCCGCCCAGTCGCACATGGCGACCTACAACGGCAAGGGGCTCGGCGCGTACGGCGACTGCGTGACCTACTCCTTCTACCCCACCAAGAACATGACCACCGGCGAGGGTGGCATGGTCACCACCAACGACGACGAGATCGCCAACAAGATCAAAATGCTCCGCAGCCACGGCGAGACCGCCAAGTACGAACACTCGTACATCGGCTTCAACTACCGCATGACCGATGTCGAGGGTGCGGTCGGTTGCAAGCAGCTCGATTCGATCCAGCAGGTCACCGATCGTCGTCGCGCAAACGCCGCGGCCTTGACCGATGCCCTGGCCACGATCGACGGACTGCACGCCCCGACCGAAACGGATAACGCCACCCACGCCTTCCACCTGTACCCGATCCGCATCGACCCGGACGCATTCATGACCCCCGAGGGTGGGGAGAACATCCGCGATCTGTTCTGCAAGGCGCTCAACGCCGAGGGCATCGGCACGGCGATCCACTACCCCCGGAGCCTGACCCGCCAGCCGGTCTTCGATCTGCCCGGTGTCGAGCATCAGCCGGTCGCGGATTCGCTCTCGCAGCGACTGTTCTGTGTGCCGGTACACCAGCACCTGACCGAGCAGCAGGTGGCTCAGGTCGGGCAGGCTCTCAAGAAGGTCGCAGACGCCCTTCATCGCTGATCGGGATTGGAACGGCTAGAGTGGTCGCATGAGCGATCAGATCCGCCGCCACATCTTCGTCTTTGTGTCCATCGCCGCAGCCCTGTGTTGCGGCGATGTCGTGCGCGCCCAGTTCACTCTGGACGATCTGACCGGTCAGGGTGACTCTCAAGGCGCAGTCACCGAAGAAATGAGCGTTGAGGATCGGATCGCCAGGGTTCAGGCGGCCATCCCGAAGATCTCGGCTGAACTCAACCAGACTCGTGCGGTATACGAAGCCGAGCGGTCCTCCGAATCACCCGTCGGTGTGGAGGAACTCGGGAACAGTGTCAGCCAACTCCGGCAATTGCTGTTTTTGCACGAGCAGCTCGTCACCGAGTACCAGCAACTTCAGGAAATGCGCGAGTTGAGTGAATCGGCGGAAGACGCTTTGGTCGCTGCCCAGGCGGGGCGATACGAGCAACTCCCGCCGTATACCTTTCGCACCCTCGACGATTTGCTCACGAACCGTCTCGCGATGCGGGCACTGCTTCGTCGGTCTGAGGCGGATCTCTCTCGCGCCCGCGCTGGTTTGGTGCGTGCGCGTGATCGGCTGGCGGAGTTGGAAATCCGGCGCCGTTCGATCACCGAGCAATCGGCTGATGCCGCAGACCCGCTCACGCGAACGCTTTTGGCTCGTCGGCGCGAACTGGCTCTGATCTCCGAACGCGTCGGTGATATCACCCTCGAGTTGCGAGCGGCGGAACGCGACCAATCTGCGGCACAGGCAGAATTCGCGCGCAAGCGGTTGGATACCATCAACCGCACCATCGATTATGTTGAACCTCGAGTTCGCTTCACGCAAGACGACCTCGAGCAGATGGTCAACGAAGTCTCCAGTCGGCAGGATCGACTTTCCGAAATCTTCGAACAGGTACAAGAAGAGACCGAGCGTGTGGCCCGCCAGCTCGATGCGTGGAAGGCCGACAGCGCAAACGGTGAGCAATCACTCGAGAAGCGAATCGCGATCGGCACGGAGTTGCTGATCGTCTTGCGCGCACGCAGTGAGATCGCCGGCGATCGACGGTCGCGCATGGTTATGCTTCGCGAGGGCTGGACGGATCGCTACCAGCTTGAGACGGGGAGCATGAGCCTGCAGCAGATCGCGGCGCTCAAGGAGCAAACCAAGAGCCTTCTCGCAGGATTGGATTCCGATGAGTTGGCGCTCAGCGACCGATCCCGGCAACTCCGAGCCCGTCTGATCGCGATTCAGGATGAGGCGGCGAGCGCGAATGACGAATACTCACAACTCATCGCTCAGCGGCTCGCGGCGTATCGGGGGCTGGCAGGCGATATCGACGGCGCACTCGAAGGCATCGAACTCACTCGCCAGTTGTACCTCAAACTTGATGACGACCTGGATAAAGAAAGCGGGATATCGATCTGGGATCGTGTCGTCATCGCCTGGTCGTACATCGCAAAGATCTGGACATACGGAATCATTCAGATCGACGATTCCACGACCCTGACGGTCGGGAAACTCATCCTTGGTCTGGCGTTGCTGGCTCTGGCGTTTCATCTGTCGAGATGGATCGCCGGGTTTCTGAGTGCAAGGGTTATGCCGCGATTGGGTTTGCACGCCCACGCTGTGTCCGCGTTCAAGTCAATTGCTTTCTATATTCTGCTGTTGACCTTTACATTGATGGCGTTGCGGATCATCAATGTGCCATTGACAATCTTCGCGGTGCTTGGCGGTGCGGTGGCCATCGGCATCGGTTTCGGATCCCAGACGATCGCCAGCAACTTCATCTCCGGCTTGATTCTCCTCGCCGAGCGACCGGTGCGAGTGGGGGATTTCATCGATGTCGGTGGCATCGTCGGAACGGTGCAGCAGATCGGTGCACGATCCACGCGCATCAAGACGCCAACGAATATCGAGATGATCCTCCCCAACTCCACCCTGCTCGACAACAACCTCATCAACTGGACGCTGACCGATCAGACCGTCTGGCTCACGGTCGAGGTGGGGATCGCCTATGGATCCAACACCCGTGAGGCCACGAAACTGCTGATGAAGGCCGCGGAGGAACACGGACGCGTCCTCAAGGCTCCACCGCCCCGCGTCAATTTCGACAGCTTCGGCGACAATTCGCTGAACTTCAAACTGTTCTTCGCGATCAACCTGAACCAGCCCGGTGATCGTTTGCTGATTCCCAGTGACCTGCGCTACCGCATCGATAATTTGTTCCGCGACGCGGGCATCGTCATCGCGTTCCCGCAGCGCGATGTTCACCTCGACACGCTCAGCCCGCTCAAGGTGCAACTGAGCCGGGCCGACCGTGACGCAGAACGCCCTTCATCCGAAGAGCCGCCGCAGGCCTGAGGTTCAGACCCCGCGGACCTCGACCTCAAGCAGCGTCGCATCCTTCCGGCTGCGCACCACCGTGTCGGTCAGTGCTGCGGGGAGCAGTGCCGTGACACCGGCCGGGAGCAGCATCGGCGCGAACGAGTGTGAATCCGAAGCGAGCTCGACACCCCCCGAGGTCACCACGATCACGCCGGGGCGACTGTCGTCGGTGTGGAGCGGTCGCGTTTCCGCACCATTCAGTCGGTGCTCGGTGATCTTGTAGTGCGGGTTCTCAGTCAGCACACGCGAGCCAGACTCGACCATCGGCCCGGCTTCATCGCCTCGGCACGGCGCGTACTCGATGCACGAGACCGCCTGCTCCACATGCAGCGTGCGTCCGGTGCGTCCCCAGTCGTAGACTCGGAAGGTCGTGTCGCTGGGCATCTGGATCTCGGCGATCACGATGCCCGCACCCAGCGCGTGGCAGGTGCCGCTGGGCAGGTGGTGGAAGGAGCCGACGGTCGCATCGACCGCGAGCATCGCCTCTTCCAGCGTTGCATCGGTGATGGCCTGCGCAAACCGGTCCGCGTCGTAGCCCTCGCGCACGCCCTTGTAGATTTTCGATCCAGGCCGGGCGCTGAGGATGTACCACGATTCGGTCTTCAGATGCGCATCCGGGTGGGCCGCGGCGTATTCGGTCGAAGGGTGAACCTGCACCGAGAGGTTTTCTCGCGCATCGAGAAACTTCACCAGGAGCGGGAAGCCGCCCTCCGGGCTCGGTTTGACGGACCCCATGAGGTTCGCGCCCATCGCACGCATGGCATCCCGGATTGTCATGCCCCGCATCTCACCGTTCGCGATCACGGACTGGGCTTGCTCGCCGCCACCGCCGTCGGCGCTGGTGGCCTCGAGATCGACGAGCTCCCAGGATTCGCCCACGCAGCGAGAGTCATCCTCGCCGAGGTCTTTGCCCAGTGAGCGCAGCGCCTGACCTCCCCAGACTTTGTCCTTGAGGATCGGTTGAAAGATGAGGGGGTAGGGTTTCATGCGTCGAGTGTCATCGGGAGTTTGGGGACGAGGGTGTACTGTCTGAGTCGTTTCATGCGCGTGTGTCCGAGGGATCAGCGGGTCACCACCGATTCTCGGACGGTCTGTTCAACGCGCTCGTCGCTAGCAAGGCCCTTCTGCAGGTATTCGGTCAGTGTCGCGAGCAGCAGCCACACCGTACGCCCATGGATGAGCGGAGTTCGGTTGGAGACATTTGGGCCACCGTGCCCCTTCTCGTGCTGATCGGCATTTAGGAACAGGCCATTGAGGTCCAGAGAGGATCGGCGATGCCAGCCGGCTTTGTTTGCTGGCCCGATAATCTCCCACACGATCTCGTTCAGGTCGCAGACTTGCCACGGACCACCGGAGTGCATGGACTGGATGGTGCGGAGCCGCTCCTTGTGTTCCGCCGCTTGCTCGAAGTCGAGCTTCGATGCGGCGTCTTGCATGCCCTGCTCGCATTGCGAGAGTTCAGCCGTCACCGCCCGGTCCACGAATTGCGCGGCCTTGGCGAACCGCGCCCGGTAGGACTCAAGGGGTTCGCTGCCATCACACGGCGCAGGGCATTTGCCCATCTGCTTATAGACACAGGGGGTCGCGTCGGGAGTTTGCGCGAGCAGGTGGTCGTAGCGACAGAGATCGAAGAGGTCGATGACGAGTTCAATCCATCGCTTCGCACGCTTGGGGTTCGAGAACGGTCCAATGAACCGTTCGTGTCGAGTGGGTCTGATCGTGCCGAGCCAGAGTTCAGACCATTCCACGCAGCGGAACATCGGCAGGCGGGCGCTTGGATCGCAGAGCACGATGCACATACTCAGGCGAGCCCCCGTTGTTCTGGCGAGTTCTTCATCCAGCGATGCCTCGCACCAGGCACCGAGCAGTTCCGCAAGCAGCGTGTGCCCGGTGGGAATGATGCTGACGCGACGACACACCGCCTTGTAGTCGGTGCGGGGGCTCGGGTCGTTCGTTTCAGGCTGGAGGCGACGCCGAACGAAAGCGCGAGGGTCGCCAATGCCTCGGATCAGCACGGGGCGACCGTTCTCATCCTCGAACAGGACCACGCCGGCTTCGGTCGGCAGGTTCGACCAGAACGAGTCGGGCAGTTCGGCCTCGCGCGGGATATCGAGAGCCACGGTGCGGAGGGCTTCGAGCGGTGGGGTGAGTTGAAGAGCCATGCGCCGTGCCTTGCGGCGGAGTTAGCTTCCGGCGTTGGTGAGTACCGAATCTTCGCCCAGCGGCGTCCGCTCGAAACTCCCCATTTTGGGGAAGATCATGCCGGTGATGCTGCCGTCGAAGACGATCTCGCCGTTCACCAGTCCTTGGACCATGGTGACAAATCGCTTGGGGTTGTACTTGAGGCCCTTGCACAGCAGCAGCAGATCATCGCCCGGGGAGACTTGGCCGCGGAAACGCACATCTTCGATGCGTGTGAACCCCGCAAAGCAGGTCTGACGGCTGCGCTTGTAGTACATGAGCGAGGCCAGTTGGGCCCCGGCTTCAACCATGAGCACGCCGGGCATGAGGGGCATGCCGGGGATGTGGCCGTCCCGCCACCACGCATCGGTCGGGACATTGTGGATCGCGACGGCGTGATCACACTCGTCGTCCATCCAGATCAGGCGGTCCAGCATGAAGATGGGGCCGCGATGGGGCAAGTAGCCAGCGATCTCGGCGCGCGACATCTGTTGCGCGCCAAGATCAACCGAATCGATTTCGAAGATGAGTTCGCTGGCCATAACTGCAACTACGGTTTCTACGAGGAACCGCCCAGACGGGCGGCGGAATGATGATCGGGATCAACTGTCGTCGCGGATCGTGAGGATCTTGACCCGGACTTCCTGTGCGGCGTTCTTGATGTCCTGCATCTGCTTGCGGACGCGGGTGCCGGCGGCTTTGTTGCCGCCCTCGGCCTTGCGGATGTCTTCTTCGGTTTCGGCAACCAGACGCTTCAAAGCTTCGAATTCTTCCACGATGGATCTCCGTTCAGTGAGCAAAGGGGCGGTGGATAAGGGCGATGAAGGTTCGGTGCGATCGTGAGCCTGGCCTCCACCAACCGCCATATCTTCGGGAAAACGGCTGGCGACGCAAGTATCGGACCTCGTTTTTGGCAAATTACAGCGGATTGCCCTGTTTTGTGCAGGAAGTGTCATCGCAGCAGATCACCCCGGATCCGTACCGGATGGCGTTCTTTCCGGTGTTTTTGCTCTCGATCAGCAGGCGATCCGCCGCTTCCAGCAGTTCCGTGGGGGTGCGTCCGTCCCAGGGAAAGGTGGCGAGACCGCCTGAAATCGCCAGTGGGCCGGGGCTCTGGGGACCGAGCATCGAGAATTCCTCGGTCTGCACCCGCTGCTGGAATCGCCGAGCGATGTCAAAGATAGAGGTGGGTTGGCTGCTGCCGACTTCGCGCGGGCCGTCCGGCTCGTAGAAGACCACGGCAAACTCATCTCCACCGATGCGACAGACCCGGTCTGAAGGACGGATGCAGGTTTTCAGCAGCCGGACCGTGGCGCAGAGGATCTCGTCGCCGAGCGCGTGCCCGTGTGAGTCGTTGAATCGCTTGAAATCATCGACATCAAACAGCAGCACGGTGACGGGCTGACGGAGTTTCGCGGCTCGGGTCAGGCAGGAATCGAGGTAACGATCGAAATACCGCCGGTTCCAGGCCCCGGTCAGCGCGTCGGTGAACGCCGCCTCGCGAAGCTGCTTCTGCTGTTCGGCGAGTGCGAGCCAGTGCGAGAGCCAGAGGGCGTGCACTTTCAACTGAGAAGTGGGCACCGAGGACGCGGGAGCACACAGGTAGCCCAAGGTGTGCCCCCGATGCACCACCGCTTCGCATGCTCCATCTCCGGGTTCAGGCTCAACCGAGAGCGAGGAAAAGCCCGTGCGATGACGGAGTTGATCGAGTGCGGCAGAGCGGATGTCGCGTCCAGAGAGGATCGCCCGGACAAGTTTGGCATCATCGGGCAACTCGGTCTGGCGCGGACGAGCGGATGCGGAGGGTTTGGGGGTCGCCTCCGCTTGTGAGGGCAGCGCAGATTCTTGGCCTGCCGCAGCCGCCGGTTCTTCCGCGGGAACAGCAAGCGCCTGACGCAAATCTTCAATGTTGTCGTCTTCGGCCAGTACCGCATCGAAGGTGGTCTGGGCTGCTTCGGAATCAAGGCCGCCTGAACACACGATCGCGACCGACGCGTCGATCTGGCGGGCGGCGTTGATGAATGCTTCGGTATGGGTGTCCGGCAAGGTGTTGGGAGTCAGCAGGATGATCGAGGCCCGCGGAGAATCCGCATCCATGGGCTGGCCGAGCTCGCCGATTGCTTTGAGCGGAGTGCCTGCACGGACAAGTTCAATCTGCGGATCTCGCCGAAGCAGACGCTCGATCGGAGGGTGACCCACGAGGATGACCCGCAGGGGGCCCGAGAAATCACGCTGTGTCTGTGGGGAAGATGAAGGCGAACCTGCTGGAAAGGAGGAACTCATCGCGGATCCCCACCTCGGCGCGGCTTGGTCTCGTAGATCGGATCCATCAGCATCTCGAGTTCGTCGGCGGTGAGCAGGCCCGACTCCTCGTGTTCGGTTTCCGGCTCGGTGATCACCGAAGCGGTCGCGCTATCCGAAGGCGGATCGTGGGGGTCTTCAACGACCTGTCGGAGGGTGGGCGCCGTGGATTCGCGTACTGCTCGATCGTTTGGGGTTTCGTTTGCACGCAGTTCCGCGCGGATCGCGGCGACCTGTTCTGCCTCGCTGGCTTCGCTCGGGAAGGTATACGCAGCAAGGCTGGGGGTCTGGCTGGAGATGTGGCGCCATACCCGAGCGTGCGGGACAAAGACCTGAGCAGCGCGGGCCAGTTCGAGGCAGCGCTCGGCGTGTTGCTCGGGTTCCACCAGCAGCAAGACCGGGGTCACAGAAGACTCGGTCATGGTCATCAATGCCGCGAGGGCTTCGTAGGTGGAGGAGACGAGCACGAGTTCCGCGTCGCGGGCTTCGAGCGTGCGGACAAGTTCCTGCGGCGGGGTGGAGTCTTCCGGCGCGAGGAGAACACAGCGCAAGGCCGTCTGGGCCGAGCGCGTTCCGTGCACTCTCTGGTCGCGAAGCGTTCCGGTCATGCTGCGTTCAGTGTACCACCGGGTTTACGGAAACTCCGCCTCCGAGCGGCGAAATCCGCCCAAAAACGCGAATCCAAGCACATCAGCACCGAACGAGGGCGATGAGACGCTCAGCCACCTGTTTGGCACCGTCCGTCGGCCCGAGTGTGTCGAAGGCGCTCCGCATCCGCTGGCGGGCGGCTTCGTCCTCCATAAGTTCAACAATGGTGGTCCCTGCCTCGGCTGCGTTGGCCTGCGCATCGATGCGATCGGTGTGGATGATCGCCGCATCGGCGATACCCAGGCGTTCGGCATTCAGAGCCTGGTGATGATCCCGATGGTAGGGGTAGGGCAAGAGGACGGAGGGCACTCGAGCCGACCAGATCTCGGCGACCGTTCCCGCGCCACACCGGGCCACCGCGAGGTCGGCAGCACCCCAGGCGGAGGCCATATCCGTCAGATAGTCGGAGCAGTGGGCATCGACCCGGGCCCGGTTGTACGCGGCCTGTTGCTCCGCGCTCTCGCCTTCGCCGCACTGATGCAGGATTTGCCAGTCTTTGAACGGCTTCGGGGTGTCGTGCGTGAGGCGGGCCATCATGTGGTTGATCGAGCGGGCACCCTGGCTGCCGCCGGTGACCAGCAGGGTGTGACGCTCGGGATCAAGGCCAAGGCGCTCGCGGCATTCAGCCGGAGTGCCCTGTGGCTTGGCCGATTCCCGCACGATCGGGCGGATCGCGTCCCATGCTGCGGGAACCCGAGGGCCGGTGACGGTCGTGAGATGGATCGTGGCCCGTTTGCCGATCCAGCGATTGGCTTTGCCGGCCACCGCATCGAGATTCAGCAGCACGAACGGAACCCTCTCGGCCCGAGCGGCGTTCATGACCGGCGCTGAAACGAATCCGCCCGTGGCGACGACCGCGTCTGCACGCAGTTCACGAATGGTCTGGCGTGCGATGCGAACGGCCTTTCCCCAGCCCAGGGCAAGACGGGCCGCTCCTTTGGGGCGAAACGAGACCGGAGAGGCGGGGATCACGACGCTGTTTCGCTGCTCTTCCCGCAGGATGGATTGATCGATTGACCTTGGTGAGACCAGGAAACTGGCCTCCACCCCATCGCGACCGAGTTGCTCTTCGAGCGATTCGAGTACCGCAAGGTTCGGGTAGATGTGCCCGCCGCTGCCGCCACCTGCGAAGGCGATCCGGATCTTTGTTTCCGGTGCGTCCATCAGACGAGTGCGGGCTGGGGGGGGGAGTCGATCTGTGGCGTGGCCTTGTGTTCCACGACGACGGAGGCCTGTGCCGCCGTTTCCGATGCGGTATCGGTTTCGGGCAAGGAGGCGCGAGAGCGGTCGATCGAGATCAGCGCTCCGAGTGCTCCTGCGGTCAGAATCCAGCCAGTGCCGCCGGAACTGAGCAGCGGAAGCGCGATCCCCTTGGTTGGGGCAAGGCCAACGACCACCGTCAGGTTGATGCAGGCTTGGAGGCCGAGCGTCGCCAGGAACCCGAGCCCTGCGAGTTTGAGCAGGACATGGGTTTCGCGCTGCACGATGCGGAGACCGGCCAGCAGAATGAGGCTGTACAGCGTGAGCACGATGAGCACACCCGCGATGCCCAGTTCTTCGCAGATGACCGCGAAGAGGAAGTCGGTGCGATCTTCGGGCAGGTAGCCGAATTTCTGGAGACCGAAGCCGATGCCGCGCCCGAACCCTTCGCCGTTGGCGACGGCGACGAGTGACTGGATCATGTGGTAGCCGCTTCCGTCTGGGTCGGCGTAGGGATTCATGAAGGTGGTCAGGCGTTTCACTCGGTACGGCTCAAGAATGATCGCAAAGACCAGCCCGGCGAGCGGCAGGGGGGCGAGCGCGAGGAAGTGGGTGAGTTTCGCGCCCCCGGCGAGCAGCACCAGACAGCCCGCGCTGAAGATCAGTGCCCCGGTGCCGAGGTCCTGGTGTGTCACCACCGCTGTCACGATGCCCAGCACAACCAACGCCGGGAGCAGACCAGACCAGAATCGCCGGATCTGCGCGAGGTGACGCGAGCAATACCAGGCCATCACCAGCGGCATGCACCACTTGGCGATTTCGCTGGGTTGCATGGTCAAGCCAGTGCCGGGGATGCCGATCCAGCGCTGAGAGCCGTTGACCTGCCTCGCGACCGAGGGGACATAGACCAGCGTGAGTATGCCCAGGCTGACGACGACCAGCAACGGGAGAAACTGGACCAACCACGGGGTAGTTGCCCACTTACGCACAGGCAATCTGCTCGTAAACAGCAGCAGGCCAAACGCGATCGCGGCGAACTGGGTTGAGCGCCCCAGGGCGATCGATTGGAAGGTCACGCCAGTTTCCGAGCCCACGCTCAGACTGGCTGAATTCACCATGAGAACGCCGATGCACAGCAGGCTCAGCACGCAGAGCAGAATGACATCACCGGCTTTGATCATGGGGCAACAGAATCTATCGGACGCCTGAGCGCGTCGGCTGCACCCGGCACGCCATGTGGCGCAGACTGGGCGATTTCGTGCAGCCGGATCCGCTGCGATGCGTACAACCATGCTGGTGGCAGGGGCTTGGAATAGTAGCTCCCCGCCTGGCGTTCTCATCGCTGAGGGAGATTCCTATGTACGGCAACCACAGATTCTTATCGTTCAGCAGCCTCGCACTCGCGGCGGGTTCACTCGTCGCTCTCTCGAGCGTCGCCTCGGCGGGACCGGACGACAGCGTCTGGTATCAACCCCCGCAACGCGCGGCCCAGCCCGCGCAGCCAGTTCGCGCCTCGAAACCCGTGGTGCGAGTCTCCAGCCACTCCCGTCACAGCCACTCGGGGTACTCGAGTTCGTATCGCTACGACCGTTCGTATTCTTCCTCGTGTTATCCCTACTCCTATTCGCGTACTTATCGCTCCTATCCGCGCTACGACCACGCTCCGAACTATCGCTCGTATTCCCGTCCGACGGTGATCAGCGTGCCTAGCAGTTCGACTCGGATTACTTATGTCACCCCGGTCGTGCAGGAAACCCGATACCTCAGCAGCCAGCCCTCCGGGGCGTACGGGGGCGTGAGTTACGCCGAATACCAGCGTGTGCTCGCGGAACAGCGGGTCTTGCGCCAGCAGATTTTGGATCAGCAGCGGGAGCAGGAGGCTGCCAAGCAACCGACCTACAACCCCGGTCCGCCGGTCCCATCGACCGCTCCGCTGAGTGTGGCCAAGCAGTCTCCCGGCAGCGAGGTGAAGCCCGATCGCCCCCGCTCGGCGGATGAGATCCTGCCTCCCGTGCCGCGAGAATCCTCGGTTCAGACGCAGGTGCAGTCCGAAGCCGCCACAGCAGCCCTCACCCCTGAATGGGAGGCCCTCGCCTCCGGCAACTATGCCTACGCGATGCGTCTGTTCAGCGACCTCGCCGGTGAAGAAACCGCCTCGACCGCTGACCGGATCGGGTTTGCCCTCGCGGCGGCCGGGACCGGGCAGCGTGAAAGGGCCGCTTGGGCCATGCGTCGTGTGCTGGTGGCGGATTCAGCGGGATTCGGTTTCATCCCGGCGAGTGACGAATTGCGTGCCAGCATCAAACGCCTGGGCGCGGATATCACTCGCGATGCCGATGCTCGCCCGGATGGCCCGGACCGGCGTATGCTGATGTTCCTCACGGCGACCATGGATTATCTTGCTCTTGATATGGAATCCGGGATCGAGCATCTCGATCAGGCCAAAGTTGATGGAGCAGATCACCACGAGGCGGCGCAGCAACTTCGCGAGCTTCTCACGGAATCAGGGGCAACCGGGTTCTGAATCCGTTCGGGTCGTTGCCCAGGTGTGAGGATCAAAATCAGGAGTGGGGGATTGCCCTCGCTTGCGGGATTCCTGTGCTTGAGATACAGTCTTCGGCCCGGCGCATCGCGCCGGGTATGGTGGTTTTGCCCGCAGCGTGCGGGACAACACACAGTCAACCGATTGAACCACGCCATCCATCGATCCCGATTGGCCGGGGCCGATGTCCGACTCGTTCGGGGATGGGGTGGGAGGTGGAGATATCATGGCCAAAAAAGAAGTCGTAAAACAGTTCAAGGTGATGGCGCCTGGCGGCACCGCCACCCCCGGTCCGCCGCTCGGCCCCGCTCTGGGTGCGAACGGTGTGAACCCGGGTCAGTTCATCCAGCAGTTCAACGCGGCGACCGCCGACAAGAACGGTCGGGTCGTGGGCTGCGTCATCACGGTCTACAACGATCGTTCCTTTGAATTCGAGATCAAGTCTTCGCCGGCCTCGGCGCTGCTCAAGGCGGCGGCCAATGTCGACAAGGGTTCGGGCACGCCCCAGAACCTCGACGGCGGCAAGGTCACCCATGATCAGATCATGGAGATCGCGAAGGAAAAAATGGCTGACCTGAACGCTGTCAGCGTGGAGTCTGCCGCTCGGATGATCGAAGGCACCGCCCGCTCCATGGGCATTGTGGTGGAGGGCTGAACCAATGGCGACCAAAACCCCCGATGTTCTCAAGCGTCTCGGCAAGCGTCAGCGTGCCAACTACGAGGGCCGCAAAGAAGAACCGCAGTCCATGCCTTCGGCGATCGCTGCTCTCAAGCAGTTCAAGGGTCCGAAGTTCGACCAGACCGTTGAGGTCGTGATGCACCTGGGCATCGACCCGCGTCAGGCCGATCAGGCCATCCGCGGCTCGGTGGCCCTGCCCGCCGGTATCGGCCAGACCAAGCGCGTCATCGCGTTCTGTGATGCCAAGACCGAGCAGGAAGCCCTCGCGGCTGGTGCCATCAAGGCTGGTGGCGAAGGGCTTGTGCGCGAGATCGAAGGCGGCTTCTTCGACTTCGATGTCGCCGTCGCTTCGCCCGACATGATGCGTGTGATTTCCAAGCTCGGTCGTGTGCTCGGTCCGAAGGGCCTCATGCCCTCGCCCAAAGCCGGGACCGTGACTCAGGATGTGGTGAACGCCGTCAAGGAATACGCCGCCGGTAAGGTGGAGTACCGCAACGACAAGTTCGGCAACATCCATGCTCCGATCGGCAAGATGAGCTTCAAGGAAGGCGACCTGCTCGCCAACCTTGAGTACTTCGTGGCCACGATCGAGAAGCTGCGTCCGTCCGCTGTTCGTGGCAACTACATTAAGAAGATCGCCATCAGCGGCACGATGACCCCCTCCGTACTCGTCGAGATCCCCGCGGCGAAGACCGCCTGATCGGTCGCGATCCCCAGAACAGTAAAGGTTAAGCAATGAGCAAGCCCGTTAAGAACTGGATGATGCGCGACTACCAGGAGATTCTGGAAGGGCAGGACAGCGCCCTTCTGATCTCGGTTCGCGGCATCAGTGCCAATGACAACAACCGTCTCCGCAAGGAGTTGGCCAAGAAGGAGATCACCGTCACGGTGATCCGCAACAACCTGGCCAAGCACGCCTTCGCCGATTCTCCTCTCTCGGGTCTTTCGCCCCTGCTCGAAGGTCCGAGCGCTCTGGCGTTCGGTGCCGAGTCCGTGGTGGATGTGGCCCGCGAACTCGTGAAGTGGGCCAAGGATGTCGAGAACCTCGAACTCAAGGGTGCCGTCCTCGACGGCGTGCTCTTCGAGGGCGAGGCAGGCGTGAAGCGTCTGAGCGACTTCCCCACCCGCGAAGAGGCACAGGCCAAGGTCGTCACCATGGTGCTCAGCCCCGCGAAGAACCTCGCCGGTGCCGTCACCAGCCCCGCGAAGAACATCGCCAGCATCCTCAAGACCATCGAAGAGAAGCTGGAAAAGGGCGAGGCCATCGCCAAGGTGTCCTGAGACCACCGTTCCCGAAACATCGAGCATCGACTGGCCCAATTGAAACTCTACGGAGTGGGTTAAAGACCGGGCGTTCCGGTCCCTCTCGGTGCCCTTGTCCGCCAAGGCACACTGCCGCGGCTGTTTGGAAAGAAGTTCAACATGAGCGACGAAGCAACCAAGACTTTCGACTCGAAGATCACCGAACTCGGCGACCAGATCGTCGGCCTGACCCTCAAGGAAGCGGTCGATCTGGCTGACTACCTCAAGGACACCTACGGCATCGAGCCCGCCGCCGGCGGCGCGGTGATGATGGCCGGTCCGGCTGGCGGTGGCGATGCTGCCGCGGCCGAAGAGAAGTCCTCCTTCGATGTCGTCCTGAAGTCCGCTGGCGACAAGAAGATCGGCGTCATCAAGGTCGTCCGCGAGATCACCGGCCTGGGCCTCAAGGAAGCCAAGGAACTGGTCGAGACCGCCGACGCCAAGATCAAGGAAGGCCTGTCCAAGGAGGACGCCGAGAAGCTCAAGACCCAGCTGGAAGAAGCCGGCGCGTCTGTCGAGCTCGCCTGATCCTTCGATCAGCGATTGCTGCACACTACCTGAAACCCCCTTTAACGAGGGGTTTTCGGGATTTCCGCATCGGTTTGGGTGTTTGGAGCCCGCCGCTGCGTCGTTTCTTTGGCCCACCAGTTGCATGGGGCTTGTGACACTGGTACGATTCCGAATCCACCAGACCCAAGCACCCGTGCGCGCACAGTTCGTGCGTCGCGATCGAGCCGTTGGTTCGAGCATCGCGACGACCGCTATCTGTGCCCGAACG
Organism: Phycisphaerales bacterium JB050; assembly: GCA_043101125.1. GTDB lineage: Bacteria > Planctomycetota > Phycisphaerae > Phycisphaerales > UBA1924 > JANSXG01. The sequence goes on from JBICHT010000032.1 coordinate 30,172, forward strand.
CCGTACCCCGAGGTAGTTGATGGCTGTGACGAAAGTCCGCGATTTCTCGAAGCGTGGCGACGCGATCCCCGTCCCGAACCTCACCAGCCTCCAGACCGATGCTTACGACCGCTTTCTTCAGCTCGAACTTGCGCCTGAAGATCGCGATCCGACGATCGGCCTGGAAGCTCTCCTGCGCGAAGTGTTCCCCATCGCATCGTACGATGAGACGCAAACGCTTGAGTATTGCTACTACACGCTGGAAGAGCCCCGGTACACCCCGGACGAATGCCGCGAACTCCGCCTGACCTACGGGCGTCCGTTCCGCGTCTGTCTGCGCCTCAACCGCGAAAACCACCCCGATCTGGCTGAGGAAGAAATCTACCTCGGCGAGATCCCCATCATGATGGGTGGCGGTGAGTTCGTGGTGAATGGTGCCGAGCGCGTCATCGTTTCCCAGCTTCACCGCTCGCCGGGCGTCGATTTCTCGATCGTCTCCGCCGAGGGTGACCGCCCGCTGCACTCGGCTCGCATCATTCCCGAGCGCGGTTCGTGGATCGAACTGGAAGTGACCAAGAAAGATGTGCTGGCGATGCGAATCGACCAGTCCACCAAACTGGCCGCCACCACCTTCCTGCGCTGCCTCGACGAGTCGATCGCCTCAACCGCGGCGATCCTGTCGCTGTTCTACGAGATCAACGAGGTTAAGGCGGCCGATGTCCGCCCCGACCACTGGGCCGCCGAATCGATCATCGACACCGAATCGGGCGAAGAACTCGTGCATGTCGGGCGTCAGATCGGTGAAGAGGGGGCCGCGGCGATCGTCAATTCGCCCCTCAAGACCGTTCGCGTCATCGAGAACCCCTCCGACCCGCTGATCCTCAACAGCGTGGCCGAGGAGAAGCTCGAGCAGTTCGGCGAGATCGCCTCCAGCGAATTCGAAGCTGCTCTCCTGAAGATTTACACCCGCCTGCGTCCGGGCAACCCGCCCCAGGTCGAGAAGGCCAAGCAGCTCTTCGCCGAGAAATTCCTCGACGAGAACCGCTATCGCCTCGGCAAGGTCGGTCGCTTCCGGATCAATCGCAAGTTCGATCTGGATGTCGCTGAAGATCAGATGTTCATCCGCGCAGAGGATTTCCTCCGCGTGATCCAGTACATGCTGGACCTCCGCTCGAAGCGCCCGGATCCGAAAACCGGTCGTCCGATCGCAACCGTCGACGACATCGACCACCTGGGCAACCGCCGTCTGCGTGCTCTCGACGAACTCGCGACCGAGGAGATGCGCAAGGGCTTCCTGAAGCTCCGTCGCACCGTCCAGGAGCGCATGTCCGTCAAAGAGCCCGATGAACTGACGAAGATCGCCGACCTGGTGAACTCCAAGTCGATCTCCTCAGCCATTGACTTCTTCTTCGGGCGGTCCGAACTGTCGCAGGTGGTCGACCAGACCAACCCGCTCTCGACGCTGGTGCATGAACGCCGCCTGTCGGCCCTCGGCCCGGGTGGCCTCAACCGCAAGCGTGCGGGCTTTGAAGTTCGAGATGTTCACATCTCGCACTACGGTCGTGTCTGCCCCATCGAGACCCCAGAAGGCACGAACATCGGCCTGATCGTTTCGCTGGGCATCTACTCGTCCATCGACGAATACGGTTTCCTGCGCACGCCGTATCGCAAGCTCGAAAAGGGCCGCGTCACCAAGGAAGTCGTCGAACTGCGTGCGGACGAAGAAGTCCGCGCGGTGCTCGCGCCCGCCGAGGCCCTCGAACCAGACGGCACGCTCGCCGAAGGTCGCGTGCTCGCCCGTATCGGTGGTGAACTCGCCGAAGTCGATTCGAGTGAGGTCGAGTATGTCGACATCTCCCCGAAGCAGATCGTCGGCGTGTCCGCCGCGCTGATCCCGTTCCTCGAGCACGACGACGCGAACCGCGCCCTCATGGGTTCGAATATGCAGCGCCAAGCGGTTCCGCTGATCAAGATCGATCCGCCCTGTGTGGCGACCGGCATGGAACAGGCCATCGGCCGCAACAACGGCATGATCGTCAAAGCCAAGCGTGGCGGCGTGGTCACCTTCGCCGACGCTCAGCGCATCATCATCGACAACTCCGATGAGTACGAACTGCGCAAGTTCGCCGGGCTCAACGAGCGTACCTGCCTCAACCAGAAACCCCGCGTCAAGGTCGGCGAGAAGGTTGAAGCCGGTGACATCATCGCTGACGGCCCGTCCACCAAGGATGGCGAACTGGCGATCGGCAAGAATGTGCTCGTCGCGTTCAACACCTTCGACGGCTACAACTTCGAAGACGCGATCGTCATCTCCGAGCAACTCGTGAAGGACGATACCTTCACCTCGATCCACATCGACAGTTTCGATGTCGAAATCCGGGAGACCAAGCTCGGGCGCGAAGAGTTCACCCGGGACATCCCCAATGTGCCCGAGAAGATGCTCCGCAACCTCGACGAGAACGGCATCATTCGCATCGGTGCTCGCGTCCAGCCCGGCGATATCCTCGTCGGGAAGGTCAGCCCGAAGAGCAAGTCGGAACTCACCCCGGAAGAGAAACTCCTCCACGCGATCTTCGGTCGCGCTGGTGAGGATGTGAAGAACGATTCGCTCGAGCTCCCCGCGGGCAAGAGCGGCATCGTGATCGGTGCCAAGCGCTTCAGCCGCCGCGTTCACATGAACGAAGAGCAGAAGAAGCAGCTCAAGCAGCAGATGGACGAATACGGCATCGAAATGGATGCCAAATCCATCGAGATCTTCCGCCAGATGATCCAGGCCATCAACGAGGCCGTCGGTACCGAACTCGTCGACCCGATGACCCGCCAGAAGGTCGGTGCGTCCGACATCCCTGAGGTCATTCTCGAACAGATCGAGAACTTCGATCTCGCGTGGGTCAAGGGTTCGAAGGATGCCAAGGCCGAGGCCGAACGCATCTACAACCAGTTCTGGCCCCGCATCGAGGCGAACAACAAGGAAAAGGCCCGCAAGCTCGCGCACATGAAGCGCGGCGACGAGCTGCCCTCCGGCGTGCTCGAGATGGTCAAGGTCTACATCGCGACGAAGCGCCACCTCTCCGTCGGCGACAAGATGGCCGGCCGTCACGGCAACAAGGGTGTCATCGCCCGCCTGGTGCCCGAAGAGGACATGCCCTTCCTCGAGGACGGCACCCCGGTGCAGATCCTGCTCAACCCGCTCGGCGTGCCGTCACGCATGAATGTGGGTCAGATTCTCGAAACCCACCTCGGTTGGGCGGCTCAGGTGCTCGGCTTCCAGGCCGTCACCCCCGTCTTCGACGGTGCGACCGAGACCGAGATCCACGCGGCGATCGCTGAGGCCAACGATTATGTGGCCAAGGTGCTCGCCGACGACAACGCCAACGGCACCGCGCATCACCCGCGAGCACTGATGGCTCACATGCCCGAAGGCGGCAAGATCCAGCTCTACGACGGACGCACCGGCGAGCCGTTCAAGCAGCGGACCACTGTCGGCTTCATGTACATGCTGAAGCTGCACCACCTCGTCGACGACAAGATCCACGCCCGTGCGACCGGACCGTACTCGCTCATCACCCAGCAGCCGCTCGGCGGCAAGGCCCGTACCGGTGGTCAGCGTTTCGGCGAGATGGAAGTCTGGGGCCTGGAGGCGTACGGCGCGAGCTACATCCTGCAGGAACTGCTCACCGTCAAGTCCGACGATGTCGAAGGCCGTACCAAGATCTACGAGTCGATGGTCAAGGGCACCAACACCCTCGAAGCCGGCATGCCCGTCGCCTTCGATGTGCTCTGCAACGAGCTCAAGGGCCTCGGCTTGAATGTCACGCTCGAGAAGAAGCAGTCCGAAGAGACCAGTCTCCTCTGACCGCCCAGCGCATTGCTTTTATTCAGGTCGCGGGCAACCCGTCCGCGACCAGTTCTGGATCGGAGATAGAGATCACATGACCAGCACCGGACCCCAGCGTTCTCTTTGCCTGCTGTTCGCCCTGCTCCTCGCGGGCGCGATCGCCATTGCCCCAGGCTGTAAGGACCCCGAGCCCGCGCAGAACGACGGCTCGTCCGCGAGCAGCGATTCCGCCGACGGCGACAGCACTTCCAACACCGGTACCGCTCAGGATCCGGCCGAGGTGGACAGCGAACCGCTCCGCGCCGTTCTGGAATTCCAGCAGGCCTTGCTCGCACTCGACCTCGAACGCGCTCTGCTCATGGTTGATGAGACCACCCCGGCGCATCAGAGCATCGCAACCGCGATCGAGACCCTCCAGACGCTCGAGAACAACCCGAGCCTCCCCGCTGAAGCCCGCGACATGGCCCGCAACGCGATCCGTTCCGCGTGGATCGACGCAACCGCCGAAGAAGCCGTGAACGAAGGTGGATCGGCGATCATCGCTGTCACCCGCTCCAACGGTGACACCGTCGATGTGAACCTCAATTTCTTCGAGGGCAAGTGGCTGATCATCGGCCCGAATGATCTGACCCAACTCCGCTGACCGCGCCGCCTCAAGCGGCACTTTTCCCGACCGGCCCACACCCGGACCCCGGCCCGCCCGCTCTTCGGCGCGGGCCTGTTCCATCGCTCACAACCTCCGCCAGGAGATGACCAGATATGCACGAAGCCGTGTACGACCGCGTCAATGACTTCTCGTCGGTCAAAGTGACCCTCGCCTCGCCCAACGACATTCGTTCGTGGTCGTTCGGCGAAGTCAAGAAGCCCGAAACCATCAACTACCGCACCTACCGCCCCGAGAAGGACGGGCTTTTCTGCGAACGCATCTTCGGCCCGGAACGCGACTACGAGTGCGCCTGCGGCAAGTACAAGGGCACGAAGTACAAGGGCATCATCTGCGACCGCTGCGGCGTGAAGGTCACGCACTCGCGCGTCCGGCGCAAGCGCCTCGGTCACATCAACCTGGCCGCGCCCGTCGTGCACATCTGGTTCTTCAAGAGCATGCCCTCGCGCCTCGGCACCCTGCTGGGCATGAAGACCAGCGACCTCGAGAAGATCATTTACTTCCAGGACTATGTCGTCGTCGATCCCGGTGACACCGAACTGACCTTCAAGCAGCTCCTCACCGAGGACGAGTACCGCGCCGCCTACGAGAAGTACGGCTCCGCCTTCAACGCGCTCATGGGCGCCGAGGCCATCCGCGAACTCATCGAGCGCATTGACCTCGACGCCGACGCCGAGATCCTGCGCAACGACATCCGCGAAACCCGCTCCAAGCAGAAGCTCAAGGACTTTGCCAAGCGCCTCAAGCTCGTCGAGCAGGTCCGCGGCTCGGTCAACGACCCCGCCTGGCTGGTCATGGATGTCGTTCCGGTTATCCCGCCCGACCTGCGCCCGCTGGTCATGCTCGAGTCCGGCAACTTCGCGACCAGCGACCTCAACGACCTCTACCGTCGCATCATCAACCGCAACAACCGCCTCAAGAAACTGATGGACCTCAACGCCCCCGAGGTCATCATCCGCAACG
>JBICHT010000033.1:0-42161 GCA_043101125.1 Phycisphaerales bacterium JB050
GCCGCACAAAGCCACCTTCTCCCGCGAGGGGAGAAGGAGGGGTGGTGTTGGGTCAGCCGATGGCGGTCAGATGTATGGTTTTTTTGGCGAGGAGTGTGTGCAGCGCGGCTGCGAAGCGGGTAGCGAAGTCGTCGTCTTGGACCGGGTACAGATACGGCTCGATCAGTTCCAGTTCCATGAGGATCAGCCCGCCGTCCGCCGCCCGCACCATGTCCACCCGCGCATACAGCAACTCGCCGGGCACCGCATCGATCACCCGCTGTGCCGCGGCGAGTTCCGCCTCGCTCGGCGTGTGCCCCCGGTCCGTGCCGCCGTACATCGCCTGGATGCGGTACTCGCCGGCTTTGGGCAGTTTCTGCACGGCGTGGGAGAACGCACGCCCGAAGTACAGCAGCGAGTACTCGCCCTCGGTCTCGATCGACTCGATGAAGGGTTGGATCATCGTGCGGCTGGGCGGGAGTTGGTCTGCGGGTGGGAGCGTCTCGCCTCGGGTGATGAGGACTTGTCGCCACGCGCCCGCGCCGACCTCCGGTTTCACGACGATCCGTTCGCAGTCGAGTTCATCGAAGGCCGCTCGGATGGTCGTCTCATCCGCTCGTTCGCGCCACAGCGTCGGCACGAGGCGTGCGCCGGCCCGTTCGAGATCGATCAGGTACCGCTTCTGCGTGTTCCAGATAATCGTCGCCGCGTTGTTCCACAGCGGAGCCACCCGCTCGATCCGGCGCAGCGCGGCGATGAACTCCTCCGGGCGCTTCACATAGTCCCACACCGTCCCGACGACGAACCCATCGAACCCGCGTCCCTCGATCCCCGGCTCATCCCACACCGTCTCCACGAGGTCGATTCCCCGCGCCGCACACGCCCCCCGCAGCGGCCCGAACTGCTTCCCATGCAACCCGAAATCCGGGCGCGTATCCGGTTGGCCGGGGAGCATGTCTCTGGACATGAGGTAGGCGATTTGGTGCATGCAGCTCTCGTGATGCGCGTCCGACTGCCTCGGAAAAAGGCGTACTTGTTTGCGGCTGTCGATGATACAGTATCGATTCAGAGGCGTTTCGGCGGGTCGGCTCTTAGAGACGGCGAAGCCGGATCGTCTAAGTTCACATTCAGGATACTATCGACGGAGAAGGACGCGATATGACAGAAAAACCGCGCCGATCTGACATTTCATCCGACCGTGCTTTTATGGCAGAGTGTGCACATGCGCAGGATGCTTTGATGCAGTCTTACCGTAACTTTCACATAACATTCCAGTCGATACTCCTCGCTGCTGGGGTTGGTCTATCTATTCTTCCGTTGACGATGCCGTCCTACCCGTCGCTCTCAACGCGATCAATAATCTCTTTTTCCCTACTCGTAGCCATCTGTATGCTGCATGTCTACACAAATAAGAATTTTAAGGCAATCGTCAAGGATCGAGGAAAAAATGTCAATCACTGGCAGAATTCTATTATTGTGTTAGAACAAACACTTGGGCCGGCGCGAAGGCATTACACTAGGTTCAAATATGAACAGCAATTGCGACGAAGCGGCACGCACAAGAGTCTTGTTGACTTAGACCATATGATGAGTGCTGGTATATCTGATGAGGCAACCGAGTCGCTGTTAAGCGGTGAGAAGCATCACATGCGGAATATTATCGATGACCAGTTGTTCTTCTGGATTGGTGTGGTTTGGGCTTTGCTGGTTGGTTCGAATGCGCTCTCTATCATCGTCGGGGCGGTGCGGCACCTCTCGGGATCTTGAGCCGACTATTGTTTTAGCGGAGGTCGGGCAAATCGCCAGGTGCTTAGCGGTAACTACCTTATCCCCACATACCTTCTCCCCCGAATCTTCTCATTCCCAAGCTGCCCGCACGCCGCCATCGTGTCTCTGCCCTTCGTCCGCCGCCGCTTGCAGAACTGACCGTTCGACTCCAGCCGGCGCAGGAACCGCTCGACCGACTCCTCCTCCGGCGCGGGCCACGGCGAGTCACGCCGCGGGTTGTACGGGATCACATTCACGCAGCAGCGCACATTCTTCAGGAGTTCGCAGAGTTGGTCGGCGTGCTCGTCGGCATCGTTGACGCCCGGGATCAGCACATACTCGGCGCAGATGGCCTTCGAGGATTTGAGGGGCCAGGACTCGAGCATTTCGACGAGTTTGGCCAGCGGCATGGCCCGGTTGATGGGCATGATCTGCGAGCGGATGGTCTCGTTGGGGGCGTTGATGGAGACGGCGAGGTTGAGTTGTTTCCAGCCGTGGTTCTGCACGCGCTGGCGGAGCATGGCGAGGCCGTCGAGGCGTCCGACGGTGGAGATGGTGATGTGGCGCATCGCGAGGGCCGGGCCGTGGTGGTCGGTGAGGACGCCGATGGTCCCGAGGACGGCTTCGGGGTTGTCGAGGGGCTCGCCCATGCCCATGAAGACGATGTTCTTGATTTCGTGGCCGAGGTGGTGTCTGGCGGCGTACCACTGCTGGACGATCTCGGCGGTGTCGAGGGAGCGGATCAGGCCCATCTGGGCGGTCTCGCAGAAGCCGCAGTTCATGGCGCAGCCGACCTGGGAGGAGACGCAGAGGGTGTAGGTGCGGCTGCCGGAGCGGGTGGCCATGGGGATGACGACGGACTCGGTTTCGAGGCCGCGTTGCGAGTCGAGGATGGGGAGGGGGTTGGTGGCGGAGGTGGCGGGGCCGTCGATGCGTGAGGGGATGGCGGGCTTGGCGTTGCCCTTCACCGGCAGCAGAAACTTGTGCACCGGCCCCTCGTCGGACTCGGTCGTCAGCACCTTCACCGGCCGCGGCACCGCGTTCTCCAACGCCGTCCCGACACACGCCTCCGGTCCGACCCGATAAAACGCGTGATAGGCGTCGAGGGCGAGGTCTTTGCGGATGCCGGCGGCCTCCGCGGCGGCGATGTAGTCCTCGGCGCGGAGGGAGAGCGGGGGAGGCATGGTCTCACTGACGAGTTGAACCGCGTTGTCCGTCGTTGCGGGCATGTGCCACCACCAAAAGGGCGTATTCTGAGGGACTTTGTCGGCCTGGAGGCCGATACCACCGAGGTCCAGTGTACGCCGCGACGGCGTTTTTTGCCTTCCGAAGGCCAACTTGAAAGACGGTTCGAAGCCCATGCAGATTGTGCCTACTGAAATCCCAGCGGTTCTCGAGATCACCCCGAAGAAGTTCGGCGACCATCGGGGGTTTTTCTCGGAGGTGTTCAAACGCGATGCGATGCGCGAGGCGGGGGTGGAGATCGAGTTCGTGCAGGACAACCACTCGATGTCGCAGGCGGTGGGGGTGGTGCGTGGGTTGCATTACCAGAGGCCGCCGTTTGCGCAGGCGAAGTTGGTGCGGGTGGTGCGTGGGGCGATCTTTGATGTGGCGGTGGATATCCGGAAGGGGAGTCCGACCTTTGGGCAGCATGTGAGCCGGATACTCAGTGCGGAGAACTGGAAGCAGTTGCTTGTGCCGGCGGGTTTCGCGCACGGGTTCGCGACGCTGGAACCGGATACGGAGGTGCTGTACAAGGTGGATGCGCCGTATGCGCCGGAGCACGAGGGTGGGATTTTGTGGAACGACCCCGCGCTGGGGATCGACTGGCCCGTCACTGAATCCGAAGCCACCCTCTCCGAAAAAGACACGGTCTACCCCGTGCTGGCCAACGCCGAACTCGTCTTCTGACTCTTCGGGCCGGGTGGCGTGGTCTCGCCCGACAAAGTCGGGTGCAGCCCACGAGGACCGCAGAGCGCCGTCACGACTGTCCCTCAACCTCTGAACGCGCCGCCTTCCCCGAAGCTTCATCGTGGGCTACGCTGCGCGTAGACCACGCCACCCGCCAAACGCATCCCCTGGAATGAATGAGGAGGAAATCATGTCAAACGAATTCTTGGATGCCTTCGGAAAGCTGCTCATCACACAAGTTCGCGACTACACGATTGCTGACTGGGATGAGTACCTAGATGGTGTGCAGAAGTCGGCAGCCGGGCCTGAGGTTAACGCTGCAATCGCGAGAATGAGCGACAAGGAGAGAGCGTCGATCAAGACAATTCTTCCGGGAATAGTTGATTCGGTGCTGCACAACATGCTCTTCCTACTGGAGTCAGATGAGACGCTCACGCTGACTGTATCCACTGACAATGGGACATCTGAATCGATCGCAGAAGTCAGCGATGGCCTCGCAGGAGAACTGCCCACAGCAGACGGCTGGATAGCCCGCTTCAGTTCAGAGCGACACTACGAGAGCAGATAGAGTTACCTGCTTTGCAGTCACCGGGCCCCACAGCTTGACCCGAAGGGCAACCCATGCCCACGCCTCCAGCCAAGTACCATCCCCCCATGCTCTCCACCGCCGCACTGCTGTTCTTCATCATCGATCCCTTCGGGTTGATCCCGCTGTATCTGAGCGTGCTGAGCAAGTTGCCGGAAGAGCGACGGATGAAGGTTCTGATCCGTGAACTTCTGTTTGCGTTGGTGGCGTTGCTGGTGTTCCTGGTGGCGGGGAAGTACCTGCTGCTCACCCTGCACATCTCGCAGCCCGCTCTGACGATCGCTGGCGCGATCATTCTGTTTCTGATCTCGCTGACGATGATCTTTCCATCGATCAAGTTGAGCATGGAGTCGGAGGCGACGGGTGAGCCGTTCATTGTGCCGCTGGCGATCCCGCTGTTCGCGGGGCCGTCGGCGTTGGCGCTGGTGATGTTGATCGGCTCGGGCCAGCAGCCGGGCGGGTGGGCGCAGTGGATCGGTGAGGTGGTGCTGGCGTGGTTTGGGGCGTCGGTGGTGCTGTTGCTGGGGGCGAAGTTGGCGAAGTTGGTGGGTGCGCGGGGGCTGGTGGCGATGGAACGGCTGATGGGGATGCTGCTGGTGGCGATTTCGGTGGAGATGATGCTGTCGGGGATCCGGGCGGCGCAGATGGTGGAAGGCGGTTGAGGTCGCGGTCGATGCTTTTTCTGGTCTTGGGCCCATAACCGGGACAAGGTTCTTGAATCCGATCGGGCGATCGATGATGCTGGGGGTGCTGCGTTCCCGGGTTGGGTAAGTCGTAGCCGTTGTGAATCCTTCAGCCTTGGAGCCTGGTCATGAGAATGTTGTCTTCGTTGCTTGCCGCCGCGGTGGCCGCTGGTGTTGGCGTGGTGGTTTGGGTGCTCATTCGGAACTTCACCGGGTATGAGCTTGGTCTCGTGGCGTGGGGCATCGGTGTGCTGGCGGGGCTCGGCGCGGCGGTGGCCAGCGCGGGGAAGGCGGACGGCGCGACCGGGTTTCTTGCGGGGTGCGTGGCGGTCCTCGCGATCGCCGGTGCCAAGTACGCCTTTGCGGGCATGGTGTACAGCGAGGTGATGGACTCACTTGGCGATGATGTGATGGTCGTGTACTACGCGGACGCGATTGTGGAAGAGCGTGAGGCGAACGGTGATCGTCTGGTCTGGCCTGCTGGGTACACCATCGAGACTGCTGAGGAGCGTGAGCATTATCCGGAGGGCATCTGGGATCAGGCTGCGATGGAGTGGAATTCGGTTGCTGGGGATGAGCAGACGCGTATCAAGCAGGCGGTTGCTTTGGATGGGGTCAACTACGCGCTGCGGTTGGAAGGGGAGGAGCCCATCGACAGTTTCACGACTGGGGCCATCCTGAAGGCCGATCTTTCGCCATTTGATGTGATCTGGGTCGTCCTGGCCTTTGCGAGTGCGTTTAAGATCGGATCCGGAGCGGTCGGGGAGAGTTGATCCCCGCAGCGAGTTGAGAACCCGGTATTTCGGGCAGATTCCTTCTGAATCCCTGCGATGAAGCGGCGAATCAGCCGCACGGGGCGATTCTGTTGGCATACTTGTGTAACATTGTCTCGCGGTCATTGCGCGATGCGAGTGACCACCGGAGGAGAAAACTCATGCGCTTGTATTCCAAACTGATCGCGGCGAGCGTGATCGCAACCGTGACACAGAATGCCTTTGCCGTCGATGTCTATGTGATGACCGCCGGTGCGGGGGCCGGTGCCGCGGCATCGGATGCTGCCGTTGTGGATCAGCTCACGCTGCACGGTCACACCGTGACGCTTGGTGTCGCCTACACGGCCTTTGATGCGACCGTGGACCTGAGCGGGATCGATGTGGTGTACCTCCAGGCGAACTGGAACTGGAACACGGGCAACATGCCGGTCGACGGGCAGGAGATGCTCTTCGATTTCGTCCGAGACGGCGGCGGACTGGTGACCAACGAGTGGACGGTGTGGAAGGCGGCGGCCCAGGGCAGCTTTGAGGTGCTCAGCGCCTACTTCCCGGCCGAACTCGACACCCCGTTCAGCACGCTGCCGGAAATGACTTTTATGCAGGTCACGCCTGATCCCACCCTGAACGGTGGTCTTGATTCGGAGTTCACTTTCCCGCTGACCAATGTTTCCGGCACCCACACCTTCATCGCCGCGAAGCCGGGGGCGGTCACCTATTACACATTTGAGCAGAATGGCACCGCGTACGGCGGTCTCATCGCCGCGGGTGCGGGCTGCGGACGCGTGGCGAATTTCGCGACCGTCAACGGCGCGAACCAGATCAACGATGAGAACTTCGGCCGACTGCTGAGCAACACGATGACCTGGGCGACGCTCGGGCCGCTGGTGTTCGGTGATGCGACGGGTGATGGCGAGATTGACCTGGCCGATTTGAACATCGTGCTGGCGAACTTCGGCAGCGAGACCGAGACGGGCGACCTGGATGGCGACGGCTTCGTGGACCTCGCGGACCTGAACATCGTGTTGGCGACCTTCGGGTCGTCGTGTGCGGACTGACAACATCCGACGCGGTCAATTGAAAAACCCGGAGGCCAACGGCCTCCGGGTTTGTTGTTTTGCGGTGCGGGGGGATCAGGCGCGACGGCGGCGGGTGCCGATCATCGCGAGGCCGGCGAGGGTCATGCCCGCGGCGGAGGGGAGGGGGACCAGGGTGGATTCTTCGGGGAACTCCGGGACGAAGTTCGGCCAGTGGACTTCGCCCTGCTGGTTGAACGAGCCGACGGCGATGGAGCCGTTCAGGTTCGCCTGGTTGTGCAGGTGAGCATCGAGGCCGATCATCGCGCCGAAGACTTCGCGCTGGACGAGGATGTTGTCGGCGCCGGCGAAGTTCCAGACCAGGCGGTCGGCGTAGTCGCTGAAGGTTTGGGCGAGGAAGTTACCCGCGGTGAAGTTGGCGTCGCCGGAGGTCGCGGAGGTATCGACATTGATGACGATCGCCGCGGCGTTCTGTGCGTTGAGCAACGAGAAGTTCGCGAAGGCGTTGCTGGACAGGATGGCGGCACCGATGTTGAACACGACGGTTCCGGAGAGGCCGGAGGCATCGAAGAACCCGGCGTTGCCGCTCTGGGTGAACGAGGCGTTGGCGGGCAAGGCGGCGAGCGTGGAGCTCATGGAGCGGACTTCGCTGACGATACCGCCGACGAGTTCGGTGGTGCCGGGGACATTCGTGGCGTACGAGCCGCCGCCGTTGGCGTTGAAGCCGCCGGTGAATGTGCCGCCGAAGCGGGCGTTGCCGGCCTGCATGTTGAAGCCGTTGGAGGCGTTGCCGGCGACGATGAGGGTGTCGGTTCCGGCGACGGCCCCGGCGTTCAGGCGGGTGCCGATATCGGTCCAGTTGCCGCTGGCGTTGCCGCCGACGGCGACGCGACCCCAGGTGTTGGATCCGGTCTGCCAATCACCGGCGACGATCAGGTTGAAGTCGCTCAAGGGGGTGGCCAGAGCCGAGCCTGCGGCGAAGGCCACCGCACCCACGGCACACGCAATTTTGGTGAACTTGTTCATCTCTTCTCACTTCTTCTCTTGGTGTCGCGCTCCGAAACGAACGGCGACACCCTTAGGGTAGCACCAATCCCGTGGGATGCTCCTGAATTCCGGGTGGAATGTCGTGATCAGAGTGTCATATTTCGGTCTGTCCGGGTCGTGCTTCCGAACGGGATGAGGATCGGCTTCTCGGACGCGTCAATTGGTGTATCGGGCCCGGATGGGGGGCAGGAGTTCCTGCTCGAAGGCCTCTTTGAAGCTCTTGCCCGGCTGATAATCCCAGTCGTGGGTGGCGGCGGACCAGTCGACTTCTTCGGGCCAGGTGTCCACGATGGCCTGTCGCTGGACATCGGGTTCGAAGGTGATGTCGGCGTCGGGGAAGGCGGCTCGGACGGCCTCGGCGAACTCGCCGGCGGTGGGGCTGAAGCATCCGATGTTGTAGACGCTGCGGGTGAGGCGTTTGGCGTCGGCGGCACCGAGGGCGAGGGTGGCCTTGATGGCATCGCCCATGGTCATGAACGGGATGCGGGTGGACTCGCGCACGAAGCACTTGTAGGGCTTGCCGGCGGCGGCGGCGTGGATCATCTCGGGGCCGTAGTCGGAGGTGCCTCCGGAGGGCACGGTGTGCGGGCTGATCAGCCCGGGGTAGCGGACGCAGCGGAAGTCGAGCACATCGGGGATGCGATCCTGGGCGAGTTGGCGGTAGTGGTGGGCGTAGTAGCGTCCGAGGTGCTCGCCGTAGAGTTTGTTGCAGCCATACATCGTGGTGGGGGTCAGGTACTCGTCTTCGGTGACGGCACCGGCTTTGGCCTTGGTGTCAAGGTCGGGCATGCCGTAGACGGCGATGGAGCTGGGGTAGATGAACTTGACCTTGCGTCCGTGGGATCGGGCCTGCTCGGAGGCGAGTCGGAGGAGGTTGAGGGTGCCGCCGACATTGACCTCGTGGGCGGACTCCGGGGCGTACTCGGCGCGGGTGGAGAGAAGGGCGGCGAGGTGGTAGATCTCGGTGATCTCGTACATGGCCAGCAGGCGTCCGAGCAGCAGCGGGTCGCAGATGTCGCCGACGAAGGTCTCGCGGCACTTGTCGCGGATGGCCGGATCGAGTTCGCGGATGTCGATGGCGACGATCTCCTCGTGCCCGTCGGCGTGGAGGGCATCGATCAGGCCGTGGCCGACTTCGCCTCCGGCACCGGTGATGAGTACGGCGGAGGATCGGCGGTGGCCGGTGGGGGTGGTCGGGGTGATGGGGGTGTCGTTCATCGGGGTGGAGGGGTTCTGTAGAGGTGGGGGTGGAAAAACGGGAGGGAGATCGTACCGCAAGCCCGGGCCTGCGGCTTTGGCGGGAGAATCGACGATCGCGTGAGTTTGGTGAACGCCAGCCTGCGTCCTGCGGCGAGCGGGACGGCTCAGGCCCGTTCCTCGGGGGTCTGTTCTTCGGAGGCCTGTTCTTCAGGCCCCGCGTCCTCGAGCATGAGGTGGATTCGCTCGTTCACACGCTGGCTGAGGTAGATCATTGCGTAGATGCGGGACACGCCGGCTCGCTCGGCCACTTGGTTCGCGATCGCGAAGGAACTCGCAACGCGATCGGGGGCGTTCAGTTCCTCGATCGCCCAGTCTTCGTGGGGAGCGAGCTTTTCGCGGACGCGGTTCGGGACGCGATCGTCGATCCACTCGCCGGTCGGTTTGCTCGCGGATCGGTCACGCCCGAGGTAGGCGGCGGTGTTGCTGATGAGGACGAACGGGGTCACGAAGAAGGAGATGATGCCCCACCAGCCCGCGACGAGGGTGACTCCGGTCATGCTTCGATACACGCGGCTCATGCACGGCGCGCAGAGCAAGCGGCGATCTTCGCTGTAGAGGCGGGCGATGATGAGGCCGATCTGTTTGCGCTGAGTGAACCGAGCGAGCTTGGCCTCGCGCCCGCAGCCCTGGCAGAGCAGGCCCCTGGGGCGCCAGTTGAGATCGTCGAGGAGGGGGTCGCTGCTGCCTCTGCACTTGGGGCAGCGGACGCACGCGGTGGTTTTCTCGATATCGAGGCCTCGGACGGGGTACTTCGTGAACTCGATGCCGTCGATCGGCGCGTACCGGTGGTCGCAATTTCGGCTCGTACAGCGGATCGGCTGCTCGAGGGCGGTGAGCATTCTCGCGTCGTTCCAAGAAAGCCATTCGTTGGCGAAGTGGAACGCATCGAATTCTGCATTGATGGCGGGCGACAGGGCGTCTGGGGCCTGGTCGATGTTCTCTGGCGTGCTGGTCACGGTGATCCCCTCTCCTCGGTTCGGTCCCCACTCTAAGTGGGTCAGGAGAGGATGGCTACCGGTTGAGGCGTCGCTCGTGTGGTGTTACGCCCAATCGAGTCCTTCGGGCAGGGTGTTGAGGTTTTCGCAGCCGGATTCGGTGACGACGACCATGTCCTCGATGCGGACGCCACCGATCGCGGCGCAGTAGAGGCCGGGCTCGATGGTGAGCGCATCGCCGACGACGAGTTCTGGGCCCTTCATGTCGAGCAGCGGCGGTTCGTGGACATCGAGGCCGATGCCGTGGCCGGTGCCGTGGACCATGGAGCAGAAGGATGGGTCTTTGCCCGCTTCGGCGTGTTGTTCGGGCAGCCCGGTGTGGTAGCCCGCGGCGGTGATGACCTCGATCGCGGCACGATGGACGGACTCGCCGGTGACGCCGGCGCGGGTCGCGGCGATGGCGGCCTTCTTCGCGCGAACGACGGTGTCGTGCATGCGTGCGAGTTCTTCGGGGACCTGGCCGTGGACGACGACGCGGGTGCAGTCGCCGTTGTAGAGGGTGTGCTTGTTCTGGGGGAAGATGTCGATGATGACGGGCTGGCCGGTTCTGATCGGGCCGTGGCCTCGTTCGTGGCAGTCGGCGCCGATGGGGCCGGGGGCGACGATGGACCCGGGGTTGGCGTAGGCGCGTTCGAGGAGCCAGATGTCGATGGCGGACATCACACGCTCGGCGGTGAGGGGCTCGCCCTCGTGGGTGAGGATGCCGTCGGGACCGGCCTCGGCGTGGGCGACCATTTCACAGGCCATGCGCATCGCGCCTTCGGTGACAGCCTGGGCCTCGCGGAGGAGTTCGATTTCCTGCGCGTCTTTGGCACGACGATCGAGCACGCCGAGGTCGAGGTCGCACTCGAGGGCGAGACCGGCGCGCTTGATCATCTCGGCGAAGACGAGCGGGAGGGAGCGGTCGCTGACGACTCGGGTCGCGCCGGCGCGCCGGAGGAACTCGGCGGTGGCCTGAGCGGTGGCGATTTCGCGATCGCCGGAGAGGCCGTCGTCGGGGGTGTAGTCGGCGGGGCAGACGACGCGAGCGGCCTTGGCGTGGGCGCGGGCTCGGTCCATCTCGATGTCGCGGATGATGAGGGTGCGTCCGGGGAGAGATG
Organism: Phycisphaerales bacterium JB050; assembly: GCA_043101125.1. Classification (GTDB taxonomy): domain Bacteria; phylum Planctomycetota; class Phycisphaerae; order Phycisphaerales; family UBA1924; genus JANSXG01. The sequence goes on from JBICHT010000033.1 coordinate 11,136, forward strand.
GGTGGTCGGCGGGAAGGTCGATCGTCGCGGCGGGGTCACCGGCGAGGAAGTGGATGCGGTGGTAGAGCGAGCGGTTGGTCGCGGGGATGCCCGCGATGAGGGTGGCGGTGGTCATGGGTGTGGCTCCGGATCAGGCGGAAGTGGGAGTGTATGCGAGGGGAGGGTGGGGGTTGCGTGCGTTGACAGGGCGACCTGGGGCGCGTGAAAACTCATGGTCTCGACCGGGCAAACCGCGTGAGGGTCTCGGCGGGGGCGGGATGCAGAAAAGTTTTGAAAACTGGTGAATAGACATTGGTAAACGATCGTTTACCGGGCATGAGTGAGCACCGGTTGCGAATTGAAGAAGAGCGGGAGGCCATTCCGGGTCGCGGTGCGGGCAGCGTCGGGGGTGGGACCACTCGCGACAACCTGGTGCGGGCGGCTCTGCGGCTGGCGGCCGAGCAGGGGATCGACGGGGTTTCGGTTCGGAGCATCGCCAGGGCGGCGGGGGTGACCGAGGGTGCGCTCTACAAGCATTTCTCCAGCAAGGACGCGCTTTGGCGGGATGCCTATGGGGCGATCGTTGTCGAGATGATCGAGGAGAAGCAGCGGCTGCTGGGGGAGCGGATGAGCACGCGTGAGCGGATCGCGGCGTGGGTGCGGCTGACCTATGCGTATTACGACGGGAACAAGGATGCCTTTACCTATGTGCTGCTCTTGCCGCACCCGTTCGCGGAGGAGTTGGGTGAGGAGTACCACGCGCAGGGGCGGTTGTTCGAGGAATTGATCGAGCGGGGGCGTGGTGCGGGCGAGGTGGACACATCGATGGGTGTGGGGCTGTCGCGATCGCTGTTTGTGGGGATGTTGTTGAGCGTTCCGGCGCAGATCAACGAGGGCGGGCTGAAGGGGCCTGCCTTGGAGTACGCGGACGAGGTCACGGCGGGGGCGTGGCGGGTGCTCGGGGTGCGATGAGGGTGCTTTGAGGGTTCTTTGGATGCACTGCGGCGTGACCGCTGTAGTGCGTGATGCACGGGGCGGATGATTCCGTCCGCACATTGAGGTGTTCGGCAGTTGCGGTGTGTTGCCGCACGGGTGTCGAGCGCAATCGCGGAGCGATTGTGTGGCTGTGGCTGCGCGAACGCTCAGAGAAGTTGGAGGCCTTGAGTTATGAAGCGGAAGACCAGTCTTTTGATCGCGGGTACAGGTGCGGTGCTTTGGATGGGCGCGAGTGCTGGTGCTGCACCGGTGAGCGTCACGGTCAGTATCGAGAACCTTGCGCCGATTGGCGGGACAGCGCTGACGCCGTTCTGGGCCGGGTTCCATGACGGCTCGTTCGATCTGTACAACTCGGGTGAGGCGGCCTCGCTGGGCATTGAGCGGATCGCTGAAGATGGGAATAGCGGGCCGCTGTCGATGGCGTTCATGGGTGCGAACCCTGGCTTCGTGGACGGCACGATTGTTTCGGATCAGGGGATTCCGCCGATTCTGCCCGGCGAGACGGCGACCATGAGCTTCATGGTTGACAATATGAGCGAACTGAACCGGTATTTCAGTTACGCGGCGATGGTGCTTCCCAGCAATGATGCGTTTGTGGCCAACGGAAATCCGATGGAGCACGCGCTGTTCAACGCGATGGGTGAGTTCATCGGAGAAAACTTCTATATCGCGGGCTCGGATGTGTTGGATGCCGGGACCGAGGTGAATGATGAGCTTGCCGAGAACACCGCGTTCTTCGGTCAGTCGATGCCGAACACTGGCGTGGACGAGGGTGGTGTGGTCGGTGCTCACGCGGGATTCAACCCGGTGGGGAGTGGCGGCATCCTTGATAGCCCGGAGTTTGTGAACGCTGACTTCACGGTGGCGGATTATCCGGTGGCGTTTGTCAGTTTCAGCGTGGCTTCGGTGCCCTCGCCTGGAGCGGTCGGGTTGATCGGGCTGGCCGGGTTGGCGGCGGTTCGTCGTCGGCGGTGATCGCGGGCGCTCGGCGCTGTTTGGGAAGCCCCCGGATTTGCCTGAACTTGTGCGGACACATCCCGGCCGAGGGGTGTGTCCGCTTTTCTATAGATAGGTGGTGAGGGTGGGCTGCTGGCCCATTTCTGGGGCGATCGGGTGGGCGATCGGGGGGAGAATGCTGCAACTTGGCTTCTGTGCGGGCATAGGAGTCTGGTATGGTGGGTGGAGCGTTCGGGTTACTCCCGAACGGAGAGGAGTGTTCGAACTCATGCAACGATCGTCTGTGTCGAGCGTCGTGAACTGGCGGGGTGTGTCCTCGTTGGTGGCGGCGCTGGTTGTCGTGGCTTCGGTTTTCGGGTTCTCGTCTGAGGCGTTCGGTCAGAATCGCCCGGTGGCGTTGACCGGCGCGAGCGTGCGGACGACCGATGGCGGAGTGCTGGAGGGGGTGACGATTCTGATCGTGGAGGGCAAGATTGCCCGGATCGGTCCCGGGATCGAAGTTCCTCGGTTCAGCCAGGAGATCGATGTCAGCGGCAAGTTTGTGACGCCGGGGCTGATCGACGGGGCGAGCCTGCTGGGTATGAACGCGGGCGGGAACTGGAGCTCGGGCGCGACGCGTCGTGCGGTGGATGCCTTCGATCGCTTTGCCACCAGTGAGTTGCGTGAAGCGGCTCGGAACGGCGTGACGGCTTTTCGGATTATCCCCGGCAAGGGGTCGGGTATCCGAGGGCTCTCGGCGCTGGTTCGCCTTGAGGGTGGTGAAGGCGGGTCGCGTGGCAGTGTGCTGGTCAAGGAACTGGATCTGAGCATCAATCTGGAGTCTGGCGAACGGGCTTCTCGTCGTCTGGACATCTTCGATGATGTGCGTCAGAAATTCCGTGATGCGCTGGCGTACCGCGAGTCGCGCGAGGCGTATGAGATCCAGTTGGAGGAGTACCTCGAGAAAATCGAGGAGCGTAAGAAGAAGGCCGAAGAGGCCGAGAAGAAGAACGAAGGCGGCGACTCGGACAAGAATGGCGGGGGAGACGAGAAGAAGAAGGACGAGATCAAGAAGCCTGATGAGCCTCGCCCCAGCCGTGAGTTTGAAGTGCTGCTGCGTGCGATCGACCGGGAGTTACCGGTGCGTATCGAGGCGCACCGCAGTGCGGACATCCTCAATGCGTTGGAACTGAGCGCGGAGTTCGGCTTTGATCTGACGATCGAAGGCGGTGCTGAGGCGCACCTGGTCGCGGACCAGATCGCGGAGGCCGAGGCGGCGGTGATCCTTGCTCCGCTGACCAGTGGCGGAGGCGAGACCGGGCCTCGGGCGCGGTTCGAGACCGAAGCGTTCCGGATTCTGCAGGACGCCGGTGTCTCGGTCGGTCTGTCGGCGGGCCTCGACGAGGGACGCGGCAGCCGTTTCGTGCTGGACAACGCTCGTCTCGCGGCATCGGTCGCGGACGGTGCGGACGCGGTTCGCTTGTCCACGATGGGCATCGCGGAACTGCTCGGTGTGTACGACGAGATCGGTTCGCTCCGCCCGGGTCGGTACGGCGATGTGGTGGTCTGGTCGGGTGATCCGAGCGATCCTGCCTCTGTTGTTGAGCGAGTGTTTGTTGGTGGGGGGCTGATTTACATGGATCCGGCGACGCGTCGGAACGAGGCCCGGAACAGGAGAGGACGCTGATGCGTGTGACGACGGCAATCACGGCGGCTCTGGTCGCTCTGTGCGGATCGGCGGCGGCTCTCGCGGATCGGGTGGTGCTGATCCCGTCGCAGATGGTCGCGCCGAACGGCTCGCTGGTTTCGGGCAAGGCGGTGGTGGTCGAGGGCGGCACCATCGTCCGGATCGGTGACGCCTCTGCGTTTGAGGGTGACCGCGATGCACTGCGGGTGGACGGCGTGCTCAGCCCCGGGCTGATCATGGTCGGCTCCACGCTGGGTGTCGATGACGCGGATTCGGGGACCCGCTCGGTGATGGCCGAGGTCCGCGTGGCGGATGGGTATGACCCGAATGATCCGGATCTTGAGCGGGCGGCGAAGTCGGGCGTGACGGGCGCGATGGTCATCCCGCTGCCGACCAATGTGGTCAGCGGGGCGACGGCGTTCATCACGACGCACGCTTCCGATGGTGCGTGGTTCATTGAGGATGATGGGCCGATGATGTTTTCATTCGGCCCGCCGGTGTACGACCTGGAACTCGGCCCGACATCGCGTTCGGGTGCGCTGGTGCTGCTCCGCGAGGCTCTCGAGGATGCGAAGAATGGCGATGGTCCCTTGCGCGAGGTGCTCGATGGCGAGCGCGGTGCGGTGGCGTATTGTCCGGCGATTGACGATGTAGACGCGGCGTTCCGTGTGTTCGATCGTTATCGCGTTGAAGCGAAGATCATGCATGACGAGGAGCCGCGTCTTCTCGCGGAGGCTCTCGAGAGCACACCGACCCCGGTGGCGATGGGCCCGTTCACATTCTCGACCCCGTCCTGGCGGATCGCCGGTGCGGGGATGGTCGCGGAGGGTGGGTCGCCCGTCGTGCTGATGGGTGAGGACGGCAGCGATCCCGGTCGTTCCCTGCGGGTTTCGGCCTCGCTGGCGGTGCGGTACGGGATGGATGCGGCTGATGCCCGGCGTGCGATGACTTCGGCGGCTGCGGAGTACGCGGGTGTCGGCGAGCGTGTCGGCTCGATCGAGCGCGGCCAGCGCGCGGACCTTGTGGTATTCAGCGACGACCCGCTTCGGTTGGATGCGAGTGTGCAGTGGGTGATGATCGGCGGCGAGTGGGTGGTCAAGCCCGGCGCGTCGGCTCCCGCGGACGAAGAGTTTGATTTTTCGACGACGATGCCTGAAACGATGCACGGATCGGAGGCGCGATGATGTTCACGGATATGAACCTGAAAACCTTGGGGGCGATGGCGCTCGGCGCGGGGTTGGCCATCTCGGCGAGCGTCTCTGCTGGTGTGATCGCGGTCCGTGCGGGGACGCTGCACACCGGGGTGGGCGATGCGATCTCCGATGGTGTGGTGATCATCGAGGACGGGACCATTGTCGCGGTTGGCCCGGGGATTCCGATTCCGGGTGATGCCACGGTGTACGAGCTCGACGAGGGCCACATCACGGCGGGGCTGATTGACGCGAACGCACGCCTTGAGCGCCAGGATGTGTTCCTGCCCCAGGAAGCGCGTCCGGCTGGCGATCTGTCGTCCCTGTTCATGAAGCAGCTTCCGTTCCACAACGATGGCGCGGCGTGCGTGACCTGCTCTGGTTTCGCGCTGTGTCCGTTGAGCCACCTGCACGGCGAGTTCACGACCGGCACGGATCAGGATTTCGAAGAGGATCTGGGCTGCCCGTGCTGCGGGTGGCCGTCGCACAACATCAGCATGATCCTGACGGCGGGTGTTCAGCCGGCGGTGACTTCGACGGAGTCCTCGTCGGAGGTTGTACCGCACACGAGCGTGCTGGATGTGGCGAACCTTCGCTCGCCTGATTACGGCTGGCTCGCCCGGGGCGGGGTGACGACGGTGTTCGTCGCGCCGGATACCTCGGCGGTGATCGGTCCGCAGGGCGCGATCGTGACGACCTACGGCTCGATCCGCGATCGCGTGCTGGATGAGACCGGCGATGTGCAGGCGGTGATCGGTACCGATCCGTACGCGGTTGGGCTTCGGAACTCGCGCCCGTTCGGCACCTTTGTGAGTGCGCGGACTCGTCGTCCGACGACGCGCATGGGTGTGGCGTGGGTGTTCCGCAAGGCCTTCTCGGATACAAAGGACTGGATCGCGGGGAACGAGATCACCGGTTCGGATCAGCCGCCGGTCGAGGCGTTCCCGGTGCTGCAGGACATCATGGAAGGCGAGATCCCGCTGCGGATTTTGGCCCGTGACCGCAACGATATCGAAGCGTCGGTGCGTCTGGCGCGTGAGTTTGACCTTGAGTACACGCTCGTTGAGCCGGTCGCGGCGTACGACTGCTGGGATGTGCTCGAAGCCGATCGTCCGGAGATTGTGTTCGGCCCGATCAGCGATACGAGCGTCGGTCTCCGCCGATACAGCGGCGATGAGAACCGCACCCGGTTGGGGACCATCCGCGAGCTGTTCGAGCGTGGGTTCGAGCCGGCGCTGTCCGCTCAGGACATGCGTGACGAGGAAGGACTGGCCGGGCAGGCCATGCTGGCGATCAAGGCCGGTGTGAGTTTCGACCAGGCCTTGCGTGCGGTGACGGTGAACCCGGCCCGTGTGCTCGGCATGTCCGACGCGATGGGCACGGTTGAGGTCGGCAAGCGGGGCGACATCGTCCTGTGGACCGGCACCCCGTTTGAAGCCACGACCAAGCCTGCACTGGTCATCGTCGGCGGACGCGTCGCGATGAATGAGATTGAAGACTGACCCTCTCGCGGCGTGTTTCGAGAGCACGCCGTTTTCTGCGAACCGACCAACCCGTATTCACGATCCCCGCGACCCGAGGCGGGAGCAAACGAGAGACGACCTATGAAGCTGATGTACCCGCTGGCCGCCGCAATCGCCGTGTGTGCCATGAGCAGTGCGAGTCTGGCGCAGATGCCGCCTTCGAAGATCGCCCTGAACGGCGCCCGGATCATCCCGATCGTGGGCGATGAGATCGCCGAAGGCACGATCGTGATCGAGCGTGGCAAGATCACGGCCATCGGTCAGATGGGCGAGGTCGATATCCCGTTCGATGCGATGGAGGTAGATCTCGAGGGCATGGTCGTCATGCCGGGGTTCATTCACGCGTGCAGTTCGAGCGGGCTCGATCGGAGCAACGAGAGCCTGCCGGTGACGCCGTACCTCGATGTGTATGACGCGACCGACCCGTCGTCGCTGTTCTTCGAGCAGGCGTTGCGGAGCGGGATCACGGCGGTGCATGTGATGCAGGGTCCGAACACGGTGATCGGCGGCGTGAGCCGCTTGGTCCGCCCGATCGGTCTGAGCATGGACGAGATGTCGATCCGTGGCGATCTGGCGATGGTGATTTCCACCTCGCCCCGTGGCGGCTTCGACCGTATGGCACAGATCGCGACGCTGCGGGAAGCGTTCTTCGATCTCGATGCCGCGATCGATGCGCTTGCTGAAAAGCGGTACGAAGAAGAGCAGGCCAAGGACGACAAGGATGTGAATGTCTCTCCCGCCGAGGCGAGGGATCTCGGCAAGGAACTCATTCGGGACGAGGATTACAACGACGGGGTCTACAACCTCGTGCGTCTGCGTCGCGGGGAATTGTCTCCGTGGGTGTACGCCGGTGCCGCGATGGATGTGGCCCCTGCGATCGAGATCATGGACTCGCAGGATGTGCTGGACCAGACGGTGTTCATCCTGAGCGGCGATTCGTTCAAGGCCGCACCGCAGATCGCGGCGACCGGTCGCCCGGTGGTGATCGGGCCCGACCTGACCTATCGCGAGCGTGATCCGATGTCCGGCAAGCTCGATGAGACCTTCCTGCCCAAGATGTTCTACGACGCTGGGGTGATGTTCGCGATGCTGCCCAACGAATCGGGCGCGTTCGCCGAGCGCTACCCGACCTTCAACGCGGCCCAGTGCGTCCGCAACGGGATTCCCCGTCAGACCGCGCTCGAGGCAATCACGATCAACCCCGCGAAGATCCTGGGCGTCGATGAGGCGTTCGGCTCGATCGAGGTTGGCAAGACCGCGAATCTGGTCGTGCTGTCCGGCGACCCGCTGGACTTCAACTCGTGGGTGGAACAGTCGTACATCGACGGCATTCTTGCGTACGATCGCGAGAAGGATAGTCGCCTTCGTGAACTGCTTGAGTCGGGGGAGATGGGCGAAGACGCCCCAGCCGATGAGCAGGCTGATGCTGCGGCCACGGATGAATCCGCTCCGGCCGACGCTCCAGCGGGAGATTCGGGAGGGGCTGGCGACGGTTCCGGTGATGGGGCTGGCGATGGCTCTGGCGATGGTTCTGGCAGTGGGGAGGGTCGCTGATGCCCCGCGCCTTCCTGCGCATGCTGACCTGTGTCTGGGCGGTGCTCGGTGCGCTGCTCGTCTCGACACCGGCGATGGCTGGTGGATCGATGGCGATCACCGGTGCTCGCATCCTTCCGATGTCCGAGCGCGGGCCCGCCGTCATTGAGAACGGTGTGGTCATCGTTCGTGATGGCGTGATCGTGACCGTCGGTGATGCATCGACTCGGATTCCGTCTGATCTTCCGGTGATCGACCTGAACGGTGCGACGATCATGCCCGGCATGGTCATCGCGGACACCGGCCTGGCCGGGCGTCACGCCGGTGATCAGTCGATCAGCGGCCTGTACCACGCGATTGATGCGTTCAACCGATTTGGCGATTACCGCCCGCTGCTCGCCCAGGGCATCACGACGGTGCACATGAACCCCGGCGACCACCGGCTGGTTTCCGGTGCGGGGGCTGTGGTCCGCCTGTCTGGCGCGTGGAAGGACCGCGTGCTCAACGCGGCGTCGGACATCACGGTGAACCTGTCCAACGCTGCTCGAAACCCGCCGAAATTGCTGGATCCTCTGAAGAAGCCGTCGGCTGACAACATGATCGTGCCGGCTCAGCCTCAGGCGCCGTCGTCGCGGATGGAGGAATGGCCAACGCTGCACGAAGCGATCGAGAACGCCAGCGAGGACAGCGTATCGACCCACCTCATGGCGTTCGGTCGGTTGTGGGAGGCCGGACTGCCCCTGCGGATCCAAGCCGAGGATGCTCTGGACGCCGCGAATGCCGTGAAGGTCCTCGATCGTGCGGAGCGTGATGGCTATGTCGTCGGTTCGTTCGACTTGGACACGGCGGCTTCGATTCTCGACGCGAGCGGTGTGTCATTCGTGTACGGGCTCGCGATGCCGGTACGGACTTCGGCTCGTGATCTTGGGGATCGGGAGAGCCTGAGCGACCCGGATCTTTCGAAACTCGCGCGGTTTGACCGTGATCGGCTCGCCCTGAGCGTCGGCCAAGGGGTCTCGCTGAACGACCTGCGACTGGCCGCGGCGTTCGCGATGCGAGACGGTCTGGATCACGACACCGTGCTGCGTGCCCTGACGGTGAACCCGGCCCGCATTCTGGGTGTGTCGGATCGCGTGGGGAGCATCGCTCCGGGGCGTCTGGCCGACCTGGTGGTGTACAGCGATGATCCGCTGAATCCGACCGCTGCGGTGCAGCGTGTGTACATGAATGGTCGTCTGGCGTACAAGGCGGAGCACTCCGGTTCGGTGGTGGTTCGTGCGGGTACGGTGTGGACGGGGACCGGCGATTACCTGAGCGATGCCGAAGTGCTGGTGCGCGACGGCAAGATCGTGGAGGTTGGCCATCGTGTTGCTCGCCCGAAGGGCACCGTGGTGCTTGATGCGGGCCCGGGGTCGTTTGTGACGCCCGGATTTGTGGATGGTCGTGGTCATCTTGGTCTCGACGGAGATCGTGCGGCGACCGGGACGAATCTGGATCTGTCGGATCTGATCGGAGTGCCGGGTGCCTCGGAGCGTCGCGTGGCGAACGCCGGGGTGACTTCGGTGCTGTTGAGCCCGTACAGTTTCGGTCGCAGCGGATCGCGTATTTCGGCGATCAAGAGCTTCGGTGAAGGGCGCGAGGATCGTGTGGTTCGGTCCTCGGCTGCGGTCGCGATGGACATCAGCGGGAGCGACCCGATCACGATTGAGCGACAGATCGATCAGCGGCTCGGCCAGGCTCGCCAGTACGACGAGAAGTGGAAGAAGTACGAGAACGACCTTGCCGAGTGGAAGAAGGCCGCGGCCGAGGGGAAGGCCAAGAAACCCGCCGAGCCCAAGGTTGTGGTCGATGAAGCGCAGGACAAGCCCAAGACCGATCCGATCACGGGTACCTGGGAGATGCGTGCCGAGTCGGACATGCTTCCAGAACCCATCGAAGGCGAGATCGCGCTCAAACTCAGCGGCAGCAACTTTGAAGGGCGCGCGACTTCGCCGGAAGCGGCGGAGGTCGAGCACAAGATAGTTGGCACCATCGACGGCAACACCATCTCCGGTACGATTGAGATCGATACCGGCGGGTTCGGCACGCCGACCTTCACCGGCACGCTCGGTGAGGGCACGATGGAGGGCACGATTTCGCTCGGTCCGATCAGCGCGACCTTCTCCGGCGAGCGGACGAGTACCGAAGAGGTGCAGTTTCGTGTGACGCGTCGTCGGGCGACCGGTGACGACGGACGCCCCAAGCCGCCGCCGATCGATGAATCGCTGGAGCCCTTCCGCCCGATCTTTGCTGGCGATGCGCCGCTGATCGTGGGTGCGAATACGCCGCTGGAAATCGACGCGGTCGTGTCGGCGGTTGTGGACAAGCACAAGCTGCGTCTGGTGCTGCTCGGAGCCGAGTACGCGGATGTTCGCACGGAGCGTCTGGCTTCGGCGGGTGTCGGGGTGATCCTCAGCCCGTCGATGACCGTTCGCAGGGGTGACGATGAACTGCACATGCCGACCGTGTTGAGCGGGGCGGGTATCCCGGTGGCCTTCCAGAGCGATGCTGAAGACGGAGCACGGAACCTGGTGCGGACCGCGATCTTCGCGGTGCAGCAGGGGATGTCTCCACAGGCGGCGATGGAAGCCTTGACGATCAACCCTGCGACAATCTTCGGGCTTGAAGGGCGGATCGGTTCGATCGCTCCGGGGCTCGATGGCGACTTGGTGATCTATGACGGCCATCCACTCGACGCGGCGACGCGTGTGCAGCGTGTTCTGATCAACGGTGAGGAGGTTCAGTAATGAATCGACGGAATCGGACCCATACCCTGACCGGCATGATCAGCGCGGGCGCGCTCATGCTGCTGGCCGGCGCGGCATACGCCGAGACCGCCGAGGCGGCCGAGGCCGTGGCACGCGAGGCGGATGTGGCGGTCGAGGCCACCGCGTCGCGGGAGGAATCCTCTGTCGAGGTTCTGGTGATATACGCCGGTAAGGTCACGACGATGGACGCGGATGACCGCGTGATCAACAACGCGGTGGTGGTCGTGGAAGACGGCAAGATCGCCGAGGTGCGCAAGGCCAAGGGCTTCGAACAGCCTGAGGGCGCGACGGTGATCGATGCTCGGGACAGTTGGCTGGTACCCGGCATCGTTGAACTGCATAACCACACCGCGGGCGCGCTGCGCGACCTGAACGACAGCGTGTATCTCACGAACCCCGGTCTTCGCACGCTTGAGATCGTCGCTCCCGATACCGACGAGGTGAGGCGGGCGCAGTACGGCGGGGTGACCACCGCGATGCTTATCCCGGGATCGGGCACGAACATCAGTGGCTTCGGCACGCTCGTCAAGATGGGCGGCGGCACCTCGGTCGATGATGTGGTGATGAGAGCACCGGGCTCGCTGAAGATCGCTCAGGCCGGCAACCCGGAAGGGTACTGGTACGGCGTCGGACGCTCGTACATGAACTACAACACGCGACAGACGCTGGAACGAGCGAAGGCCTACCACGAAGCGTGGGAAGCGTTCGAGAACGGCGAGACGGATGTCGAGCCGGAGTTCAGCATCGTCTTCGAGGATTTCCGAGGCCTGTTCGCTCGGGAATACCCGGCGACGGTGCACACGCAGGCCTTCCAACTGGTGATGACCACCATCGACATGCTGGCGGTCAAGATGGGGATCCGGGTGGTGCTCGACCACTCGACCATCGGCGCGTTCCGGACGGCGCAACTGGTTTCCGAGGCTGGCGAAGAGAACATCATCACGATGGTCGGTCCTCGCGCACTGTACTTCGACCGTATGGACCGCAGGATCTTTGGTGAAGTCGCACGCTGGCATCTGGGCGGTGTGAACCGCCTCGGGATCAATACCGATGCCCCGGTGGTGCCTCAGGAAGAACTGCCCAATCAGGCGGCGCTCGCGGTATGGCTCGGTTGGGAGCCGTACAAGGCGCTGCGTGGGTTGACGATCGTTGGTGCGGAGGCGGCGATGGCCGAGGATCGCGTCGGGTCGATCGAGGTCGGTAAGGACGCCGACATGTGCGTCTGGACCGGCAACCCGGTGGACCCCACTTCGTGGGTCAAGACGACGATCGTGGAAGGTGAAGTGGTGTTCGATGCCGAACGGGATGGACGCCGTTTCTGAGCGAGCGGGTTTTTAGCTGCAACACATATACCCCGGCGCACGCCGGTTGCGAGGCGGAACGACATGGTTTCTAGGGCAGCACGAAAAGGCATCCTGAGCACGCTGGTGATGGCCAGCGTCGCCGGGCTCGGCACGACGGCTTACGGCGCGTCGGACATGGTCGTGGTCCGGGCGGGCACGGTGATCACCGTGTCGGGCAATGAGATCCCGCGTGGCGACATCGTGATCATCGATGGCAAGATCGACCTGATCGGCACGAACCTCGAGTTCCCCAAGACCGCGAAAGTGATCGACGCCCGCGACCAGGTGGTCATGCCCGGCATGATCAACGCATCGACTCGACTGGGCATGGGGCGGTTCAACCGAAACGGGAACAACTCCGGGCAGACCGCGGCGAACGAGATCGAACTGTCCCTGATGGACTTCGAACCGCTCCTGAGCGCTGGGTTCGTCAGTGCGGCGTTTGTGCCTACGGGCAACGGGATGCCAGGGCGGGCTTCGCTCTATCGTCTCGACGGCCCCGACGGGCCGGAACTGGTCAATGCCTCGGTGTATGTGCCGATCTCGATGACCAACCCCGGTGGGGACAAGAACCAACTGCGTGCCGCGATCCGTCAGGCCGAAGGGGAGATCGAGAAGGCCAAGAAGGCCAAGGAAGCGTTCGACAAGAAGCAGGCCGAGGAAGCCAAGAAAGCCGAAGAGAAGAACGGCGACGGAAAGAACGGTGAGAAGAAGGACGAAGGCGAGAAGAAACCCGCCGAGTTCGAGCCGCCGGAGATCCCCGGCGATGCACAGTTCTTCGTCGAGGTGTTGCGCGAGGAAGCCGAGATCCCGGCGGTCTTCGAGATCGGGAGCGCTTCGGATTACATCCATCTGCTGGACGCGCTCGGGGACAACGCCGAGAAGTTCGGCTCGACCTTCAGCATCACGAGCAACAGCGGCGATTTCAAAGAGATCATCGGTGAACTCGGTGAACGCGAAGCGCATGTGATCCTCCGTCCGGGCATCTCGTACCTCCCCTCGACCACGATCCGTTACAGCATCCCCGCGGCATTGAGTGCGGCGGGCTGCACGGTGACCTCGGTTCCGCCGGCAGATTTTTCGAGCAGTTACGAGACGATGCGGATGCGCATGGCCGACTTGGTTCGCACGGGCTGGAGCCGCGAAGATGTGCTCAAGTCCGTCACGCTGAACCCTGCGAAGTTGCTCGGGGTGGACGGGGAGTCCGGTTCGCTCGAGAAGGGCAAACGCGCCGACCTAGTGTTCCTGAACGGAGACCCGCTGGATCCGACGGCGTCGGTGAAGGCAGTCATGATCGGTGGTGAGATGGTTTGGGAGGATGAGAAGTAATGGACCCGCGATTGAACCGTCTCGTCTCGCGTTCGATGGGCACGCTTTTGGCTTGTTCGCTTGTGGCGTTGTGCTCGCTCGCGGGCACGGCGCACTCGATTGAGCCGGAGACCGATGCGAACACTCCGGCGCAGGCCGAAACTTCGGAGTTGGGCCTGCAGGACCCGCCACCCCGCCCGCGTCGGCGTCCGCCGGATGGGCGTCGCGGGCCTCGTGGTGAACAGCCAGAGGCGGCTCCGGCACCTCAGCCCGAGCCAGAGAAGGCGCCGGACGAAGATGTGAGCAAGGATGAACCCGATTGGCTCGCGCTGACCGGCGGCACTGTCCACACCGTGACCGGTCCGACGGTGGACGGCGCGACGGTGTTGTGCAAGAACGGCAAGATCTTCGCCGTCGGACACCGGGTCTCGATTCCCGAGGGCGCGACGGTGATCGATGCTTCGGGCTACCACATCTACCCCGGCCTGATCGGGATGGACAGTTCAAACATCATCGGGCGCGGCAACCCTGCGGACACGACGGATGTCTACGGCCTTTCAGGGACTCTCGCCCGCGCGGTGGGGCTGACGACGCTCGTCAGCGGCAACACCGTTGCCAAGAACAAGAAAGGGACTGTCGAGGGCATGGTGGTGGCTTCGAACATGTTCGAGAACTTGCAGTACGCCACCAATCAGCCCCGGCGTCGTGCCGAGGTTCGCAAGGGATTTGAGGAAGCGCGGGATTTCCTGCGTCGCCTGCAACAGTTCCAGCAGGATCGCCCCGAGGGGGAACGCCCTCCTCAGGAGCGCGAACTCGGACGAGAAGCACGCTCGGCGCTGCGGATCCTTCGCGGTGAAGCGAAGGCGCAGGCATTCGCCAACGATGCGGCTTCTCTCATCGCGCTCGCCGAACTCGCGGTGCAGTACGATTTTGAGATTGTGGTACGGGGCGCGACGGAGGGGTGGACCGTTCCCGAGCGACTGGCACAGGCGAAGGTTTCGGCGATCGTCGTCCCTCGCGACCGGACTTTCCCCGACGAGCGGACCAACCGCCCGACCGGAGCGACCATCGAGAACGCCGCGATCCTGACGCGCCACGGCATCGATGTCGCGGTGCTCCCGCCGGGGCCGTACTTCGGTCCGGGCACGGGCATCGGCCTGAGCGGTTTGGGCGGTCGCGACATGCTGAACATCAATATGTCCGCGGCGTACGCGATGCGTGGTGGGCTCACCGAAGACCAGGCGGTCCGCACGCTGACCATCAACCCCGCTCGCATCCTCGGTGTCGATGACCGCCTTGGCTCGATCGAAGTGGGGAAAGACGCGGACATGATCGTGACCGATCGTCCGCTGGTGGACTACATGATGTTGGTGCGCTACGCGATCATCGATGGCGAGATCGCCTACGACAAGGACGCCGAGGGCATCTTTGCGCATATCCGACCGGCCGATCCGGAGGCCGAGCATCCGCTGGATGCCTGGCCCCGCAGGTTGGGCGCACCCTGGTAAGCCGCGCCCTCAGATAGGATCGACCGCAGTCGCCGCCCGCTCGAGGCGGCGGGTCAGCGGGTGATCCGGGGCGTGTTCACGGTTTGACCACGAGACCAGAGGGCGGAGCAACTCGTTTGCTTCGCCCTGTTTGTTTTGGCGGTGGAGTTCCTGCGCGAGCAGCACCGAAGTGTTCACGGTCAGGATGTGGTGTTCGCCTGCGGTGGCGGAAAGGTCGCGGAGGCATCGACGCAGGGTTGGTTCATCATTATTCGAGAGTGCCTTGATCGCCGCGGCGTACACGGTCATGGGCTCCTCTGGGCCGTACAGCCGGGTGCTGAGTGTGATCAGGCGCTCGGCTTCAGAGACCTCGACCGTGTCGAGCGCGAGGTTCATCTCGACTCGGAGTGTCAGCACGCGGAACCGCTCGAGCGGTGGGAGCGATTCGATGTTCATGGAATTAAGGACCGATCTCGATTCTGCGTAACGATTGGCATCGAACAGGATGGCTGCTTCGGTGTACGCCCGTTCGAACGGCGGGATGTTGGCGGTGAAGAGTTCGGCGAGTGCCTCTTCGGTGCTGCGGTTGCGGGCGTGTGCGATGGCCAGCATCGTGACGACCTCTAGCGTGCGGTCGGCTTGCGGGATCTCGGAGAGGCAGTCGATCGCTTCCTGCACTTCACCGGCTGAGAGCAGGATCCGTGCGAGTTTGGCGCGACTGGTGTGCGAGGCCGGGTGGTTCGGGCCGAAGGCCGCGACGATTTTCGAGTGGATCTCGCGCATGTCATCGGCGGCCTTCTGGCAGTGACCGAGCGCGCTGTCGAGCCCTGCGGCGTGACCGCGAGCGAACAGGAGCAGGCGGCCTGAGATCGGGTCGTCGGCGTCCGTGGCGAGGACTTCGATGGCGTTGTCCATCGAGTGTCGTGCTTCAACGATACGGTCGAGTTGTTCAAGCAGACGGGCGCGGTTGGAGATCACCGAAGCGAGACGCCGGCGAGACTGGGCGTCACCGGTGGGTGCTGAGCGTAGAGCCGTCTCGATCGACTTATAGAGCGATGCCGCCTCACGGTAGATGCCCCGGTCCTTGAGGACTTCGGCGAGGGTATTCTGCGTGCCGAGCGTGAGTTCGTGGTGGTGGCCGAAGAGTTCGGTACGCATCGCGAGCGAGCGACGCAGGTGCGGTTCGGCTGTCTCGGGTTCGTCGAAGACCCGGTAGGCACGCCCCAGCATCTCGTGGAGGGTGGCGAGACGCACGGGGTCGCCTTCGAACCGGTCGTCGGCACTCGCGACGAGTTCATCGACCACTTCACGAACCGAGCGGTCGCGGGCAAACTGGCGCAGGTCGTCGCCGCCGAAGAGGATGTCGAGCACAAAGTCGAGGTCCGCTTCGCGTTGGTCGAGCGCGATGGTGAGTTGGTCGCCCCGGTCCCGCGCAAGGTTCCAGAGCACGGTCATACCAGCGCCGAAGCCGATGATGAGCAACAGGATGATCGCCATGGTGGCCGCGGCGACCCGGTGGCGGGCGAAGGCCTTGCGCAACACATAGGGCAGGCTGTCGGAACGAGCGAGGATCGGTTGTCCGGCGAGGTATCGCTCGACATCGCGGGCGAATTCACCGGCGGACTGGTATCGGCGGTCGCGCTCCTTGGCAAGGGCGCGGAGCGTAATGGTTTCGACCTCGGAGGGAATGGTTCGGTTGAGCGAGCGCGGACGCTGCGGTGCAGCCTCGACGATCGAGGAGAGCACCTCGCGCGTCGTTCCCTCGACGGTGTACGGGAAACGCCCCGTGAGCATCTGGTAGAGGATCACACCGAGGGAGTAGACATCGGTGCGGATGTCGATGCGCGAGGCGACACCTTCGGCCTGTTCCGGGGAAGCCCAAGGGAGCGAGCCGACGAACTGGCCGGTCATGGTCATCATGACGGGCTGACCGTCGGTGTTCTCGGGAAGCGATCCGGCGACCTTGGCGAGCCCGAAGTCGAGGATGTGAGGCTCGCCCGAGGCGTCGATGCGGATGTTGTCGGGTTTGAGGTCGCGATGGATCACGCCCTGGAGATGGGCGGCGTGCACCGCGGCGCAGATGCGTTCAAATAGCCGCAGACGGTCGCGCAGGGGCAGGGGGGTGTGATTGAGATAGTCGTCGAGTGGTTTGCCCGAGACATACTCCATCACATAGTAGACCCGCCCGTCGGCCTCTCCGGATTCGTAGATGGAGACGACGCTGCGGTGGCGGATCTGCGAAAGCACACGGATCTCCCGCTCGAAGCGAGCTCGCTCTCGGTCGCCCGCGAACGCGCCGCGGAGCATGAGTTTGATGGCGACGGTGCGCCGGGTGCCGTTCTGCATGGCTTTGTAGACCGCGCCCTGTCCGCCCCGGTGGATCTCGCTGAGGATCGTGTAGCCGGGGATGGAGATGCTCGCCGCGTCGAGTTTCGCGGCGTGGCCTTGTCCCCGTGCCGCCCGCGCCTGTTCGAGTGCGCGTGCGACGAGGTCTTCGTCGCTGCGGGGCTGATCGGGTTGGCCAGAGTCGTCCACGGTCATCCCTCGAAACTGAACAGGCGTGAGGCGGAACCCAGTTCGTGTCGCAAGGCCTCGTGGGCGCGGGAGCGGAGCATGTAGACCGCGCCGGTGGACCTGCCCATCGACGCGGCGACCTCATCGGCCGAACGCTGCTCGATGTCGAGGGCGCGGATGGCTTCGGCATAATCCGGGGGCAAGCGGTTGATCGCACGCTCGAGGTGTTCGATGGCCTCGTCTTTGCCTGCGATGCGGCTGGGGGTGGTTCGTGTTGCCCCGATGGCGTCGATCAGCGTGTCGTAGGAACCGGCTTCGGCGCGTCGGTGGATGCGGGCCCAGGGGCTTGGGCGTTTGGCAGCCTCAAGCGAGCGGATGGCATCACGCAGATTGTTTTCGGCGATGCGCAGCAGCCAGGAGAGAAACGCGTCTTCGCCGCGATCTTCGAAGGCGGGGAACTGCATGAAGGCCTCGATGAAGGTGACCTGCAGCACATCGTCTTCGCCGATGGAAGAGCGGTAGCGGGGGCCGATGCGGGGGATGATCCGGCGCCGCAATTCCGGGGTGACCCGTTCGAGAAGTGCAGCGAGGGCGCGGTCGTCGCCCGAGCGAGCGTTTTCCAGCAGCGTGCTGAACGGGGCCGGTGTGGTCACGATTGCCCAGTATAGCGGTGGGAGAAGAAAATCCACATTTTCTTCTGACGCGCCGTGAGTGGCGGCGATGGTTGTCGCTCTACGAGTGGAGGGTGTCGAGGACACCACGAATCACACGACCGGCGGTGGAGGCCGCCACCATTCGAAGGAGCACACCATGCTGATCACCAACACCATCAAGAGCACGCTCAAGAGTTCCGCACTGGCTGTCTTGGCCGGTACCACCCTGATCGCTGTCGCGGCACCGATCGGCCTGGGGCAGGTCAAGAACTGCGCTGGCGGGACGATCGATCTCACAGAGTTTCCGGACGGGGAGCGGTCTATGCGGGATTTCCACATCCAGCGGCTCGGGAGCGGCAGCGCGATCGATACCGTGCAGGTTTGGAAGGTCAATGACGACGGGACCGAGACCGAGATCAACTGGCCGGACTCGAACAACCATGGCGGCACGAGGCGTGTGTCGTACGGTTCGGATCAGAACGAGGCAAGCAACCAGAAGATCAAGTGGCGGGTGTGCTTCACGGGAAGCAAAGCGAAGCGGGTGCAGGTTCACATCACTCAGGACGGGAATGTGAACTTCAACGGCTGGGGGCGCGATGTGGATGTGAACAAGGCCTTGTGTGCTGCCACACTGCCCGGTGGCGACAGCGGCACCATGCTCGCGATGACCAACGAGACAGATGCGCCCGAACTGGTTCGGAATGTCCAGGTGTGGATGAGTCCGGATCCGACCATCATCGATCTGCCGATCGAAGAAGCGATCGGTCTCGCCCAGCCGCTGCCGCCGGACATGATCGTTCCCGAGTTCTTCGAGAACCCCGACGGTGTGTGGATTCTTCCGGGTGAGGTCCTGCAACTCACGACGCTGCCTTTGCCCCCCGAGCCTGGGTTCACCTTCATTGTGACCTACGACGGCTTTAACGAAGGGTCGCGGGTCGAGCAGTCGAGTTGGCAGATGCTTCAGAACGAGCCAGTCCCCTGCGAAGGCGACACCAACGGCGACGGCGTGGTGGATCTTGCGGACCTGAATATCGTGCTCTCCCGATTTGGATTCGGGTGCTGAGCGCACCCTCGGGAGAGTGACGAGTCGCCCGCACCGGAAACGGTGCGGGTTTTTCATGCGCTTCGGTGTCCGGGGTGCAGTCGGGGCCTATGTGCGCCAGCACGTGGTTGAGATCGGCGAGGCCCACCACGCCGTCGCCGTTGACATCCCCATCGGGTCCGGCTCCGAAGTTGGCGAGCACCAGATTGAGGTCGACAAGGTTCACCACGCCATCACCGTTGGCGTCGCCGGGGCAGCCGGGCAGTCCGAAGACTGTTTCGAAGGTTGAAGCCACATCGGGTCCGATGAGCCCGATGGGGCGTGTGGCGTTGAGGTCGTCGCCGGCAGCGAGGCCCATGTCGACGCCCTGTGCCAGGATGCGTAGCCCGTTATGGTCGTAGATCAGCAGATCCGCCGCCGAGGCTCCGAGTTCGGCAAGCGAGGGGGAGTCAGGACGCAGCGAGAAGATGATGTACTCACCCTCGATCGGGTCGAAGATGCCATCGGGGATCGCGTCGAAGACAGCGAGGGCGTCGATGTCGTCTCGGATCGCGGGGTCTGGTGTGATGATCAGCCCAAGTTGCTGGCCGGGGGCGTACAACTGTTCATCGCCGCCGATGGTGGGGTCGGGGTCGAAGAAGATGTCGGCCCCGGATGGGATCGGGCTGAGCGGCAGGCTGCCGAGTGATGGTGAATTGCCGGAGACGGAGAAGAAGATCGGGGGGAACGGCTGGTCAAGATCGATCGGGTCCATTTCCGCGTCGACATCATCGAGTGGGGTCGCGGGTGGAACGACCACACCCGGATCGACATCGGGGAGCAGGCCGAGTGTGGTGAAGTAGGTGCCGCCCTGGTTGATGGCGAGTGCGTTGTTGAACACGCCAAGGCCGAGTGGTGGGATCGGGCCGAACCGGTCCCAGGCCTCGGTTGAGAGGTAGCCATCGCCGGTCTGCTGGTTGTTGGCGGCCTGATTGTTGAGATTGAAGGGCGGCAGCGGGCCGCGCAGGACGGCGTTGTGCACGCCGATCGACCCCGGCGCGACGGACCAGCAGAAGACCCATTCCTCGTCGATGATCGAGACGGACAGACCGTCGAGGTCGTCCCCCGGCAGACCGAGTCCGGAGCCTGGGCCACCGGCGATGGGAATCGGGCCGCCCGGTGTGGCCATATAGACCCGGTCTGGGTCGAGCCCGGACGGACCACCGGGGGCAACGGAAAAGACCGGTGCGGCGAGCGCGAACGGGGTGGCACCGAATCCGAGCAAACTGAGCAGCACAGGATTCTTCCTCATGGCGTTCCTCCGCTTCCAGAGTACCGCAGGAGCCATCAAAACCAAGCGAATCGTGGGAAACGGATCTGAGGTCGGTATCCCGGACATGGGATCGTGACTCTCGGCCCCGATGGTTTGCGGGACCTGCAACGCGAGGAAGGGAACGGCAGGTCCATCGCGCCAATAGCCCCGCTCGGATTCGAACCGAGGACCAAACGATTATGAGTCGTCTGCTCTAACCGCTGAGCTACGGGGCCTGTGGGGTGGCATGGTAGCGGAGAGAGGGGGGGATTTGCTGGGTTGGGAGGTCCGATATCGTTTCGCGTGGCTCAAAAAGTTCGTCGGCGTTTCGAGGGAAATGAAGTGGCGGTTCTGTGGATCCGATGGGGGAGGAAGAGTCCGGGTTTGATCCGGCGTTGAGCATTCCGGAGCCGAAAAGCGGCAGGAGCATTGATATGGCTGAGGGTCAGGTGATGGATACGGTCGATCGGAGCGGTGTCAACGGCTCTCAGCGTGAGGGCATCGCGGCAACCGAAGCGATGACCGACGATGAGCTTCTTCAACTCGTGACTTTCGAGGTTGGCTCCGAAGAGTTCGCCATCCCGATTCTCTCGGTGCAGGAGATCAACCGGATGATGGAGATCACGCGGGTGCCGCAGTCCCCGCAATTTGTCGAGGGGGTGATCAATCTGCGCGGCAAGATCATCCCGGTGGTGGACCTGCGTCAGCGCTTCGGTATGCCGCCTGCTGAGCGTAACGGTGACAACCGTATCATCGTGGTTGAGGTGAGCGGACGCGTGATCGGCTTCACGGTCGATCGTGTGAACGAGGTGCTCCGCATCGAGTCGGGCATCGTCGAGCCTGCCCCTGCGATGGTGGCTTCGCTGGACTCGGATTATGTGCAGGGTGTGGGCAAGCTGCCCGATCGCCTTCTGATTCTGCTGGAACTGGGCAACCTGTTCCGTGGCGAAGAGCTCGAGTCGATCGAAAAGGCGGCCTCGGCCTGAGCCTATTCGACAGACCAAAAGAAAGGTGCCGCGAGAGCGGCACCGAGCGAGTGCGGCTTGGGGGCCGCACTTTCTGTTTTTGGATTCGGATGCGGTTACTTGATGAACAGCATTTCGCGGTACTTGGGGAGCGGCCAGAGATCGTCGGCCACGATGTTCTCCAGGGTGTCTGCGACCGAACGGAGGTCGTTCATGACAGGGATGACCTTGTCGCGGAGGTACTTGGCGGCCTCGTAGCCGTGCAGACTGCGCTGGTCTTCGTTGAGTTCCTGGAGCGAAGCCGTATTGGATTTGAGCTGGCAGACCAGTTCGGACAGCTCGGCCAGTGAAGCGCGGAGTTCTTCGCAGTCAACCTCGGCGGAGCGGGTCCTCGCGACGGTTTCAGCGACCTGGGCCTGGTAGCGGACGGCCGCGGGCAGGATCATGGTCGAGGCGATCGTGATCATGGTATCCGCCTCGATGCGGATCTTTGTGGCGTACTGCTCGATGTAGGTTTCGTAACGGGCCTCGAGTTCGACGGGGTTCAGCACGCCGTACTTCTTGAACAGGTCCCTGGCCTTCTTGGACTTGAGCGGGTCGAGGGCATCGACGGTGTCCTTGAGGTTCGGGAGGCCACGCCGCTCGGCTTCTTCGTACCATTCCTGCGAGTAGTTGTCACCATCGAAGATGACGCGCTTGTGATCCTTGATGATCTGCTTGAGGAGTTTCTTGACGGCCGCTTTGAGTTTGGCTTCGGTTGGTTTCGAGCCAACGGCCTTCTCCAATTCGGTGGCGGCGTAGTCGAGGGATTCGGCGACGATCGTGTTGATGACCGCGTTGGGCCAGGCGATGGAGGCGCTCGAACCGACGGCGCGGAACTCGAACTTGTTGCCGGTGAAGGCGAAGGGGCTGGTGCGGTTGCGATCTCCAGAGTGGCGGGGGATCTGGGGGAGCGTGCGTGCTCCGAGGTCCATGTCCGATCCCTTTTTGGTGCTGGTCGCCGATCCCCTCTCGAACTGACTGATGATGTCCGAGAGCATGTCGCCGAGGAAGATCGAGATGATCGCCGGTGGTGCTTCGTTTGCACCGAGGCGGTGGTCGTTCGACGCAGAAGCGATCGAAGCGCGGAGCAGATCGGCGTGCAGATCGACCGCGCGGATGACCGCGGCGAGCACGACGAGGAACTGCATGTTGGTGTGAGTTTCGTCACGCGGGTCGAGGAGGTTAGTGCCGGTGTTGGTCGCCAGTGACCAGTTGACATGCTTGCCCGACCCGTTCACGCCGGCGAAGGGTTTTTCGTGCATGAGGCATTGCAGACCGAGCTTGGGAGCGCTGGCCTGGAGGACCTGCATGGTCATCTGCTGGTGATCGACGGCGATGTTTGCGGTTTCGAACTCTGGTGCGAGTTCGTACTGAGCCGGTGCGACCTCGTTGTGGCGTGTTTTGACCGGGACGCCGAGTGCGTGCAGGCGTGTCTCGGCTTCGACCATGAAACTCTGGACGCGATCGGGGATGGATCCAAAGTAGTGATCGTCGAGTTGCTGGTGCTTCTGCGACGCGGCTCCAAAGAGCGTGCGTCCGCACATGAGCAGGTCGGGGCGGGAGAGGTAGTAGCGACGGTCGATCAGGAAGTATTCCTGTTCCGGGCCACAGGTCGCGAAGATGCGGCTGACGCCTTCATCGCTGCCGAAGAGGCGCAGGATGCGCATCGCCTGGCTGCTGACCGCGTCGATGGAGCGGAGCAGCGGGGTCTTCTTGTCGAGGGCTTCACCGGTGTAGGAGACGAATACGGTTGGGATGCAGAGTGTGGCCGACTCGGTGCCGCGGCTGATGAAGACCGGGCTGGTGGCATCCCACGCGGTGTAGCCGCGTGCTTCAAAGGTTTGGCGTACACCGCCTGAGGGGAAACTGGAGGCGTCGGGTTCGCCCTGGATGAGTTGGTTGCCGCTGAATTCCGTGAGGGAACTGCCTTGGCCGTCGGGGCTGAGAAAGCTGTCGTGCTTCTCGGCGGTGGCGCCGGTGAGTGGGTGGAACCAGTGGGTGTAGTGTGTCGCGCCGCGTTCGATCGCCCAATCTTTCATGGCGTTCGCGACGGTGTTGGCGATGGAAGGGTCGAGCCGTTCGCCAAGTTCGATGGTGCGCATGACGCTTTTGAATACATCTTTGGGAAGACGCTCTCGCATCGTGCGCGTACCGAACGCGTCTCGTCCGTACCCCTCACCGATTTGATCGTAGGACTTCGCCGGGACGGGTTTGATTTCGTGAAATCCCGCCACGGCCTGGATCGTTTCAATCCGGCTGCTCATATCACTCACGGTTTCCTCAGCGCGCTCCCGCGCCACAGAAAGAGGGCTGCGGGAGGCTTACGAGAGCCAGCCCCGACTGCCGCCGCCGGGGGCGAGATGGTCTCGAGTAGTCGCCGGTCCGCAGTGCGTTCTAGTATACTAAAACGCTTTACCGTTGCAGAGACACCGTATATGTAGTGTTTTTTGCGATTTGTGAGTTTCAGTTGCTCGGCAGGCCGCTCAGGAGGCCCCGGCAGAACTCGGCCGCGGCCTCGGCGGCGTGGCCCGGTCCGGCTTCGATCATCCGGTGGACGAGCGCTGTCCCGACGATGGCGGCATCGGCGTCGCCCGCGTGGGTGGAGACCACGGTTCGGACATGTTCTGGCGTGCTGATCCCGAAACCCACGGCGAGAGGCAGATCGGTGATGGATCGCAGGGCGGAGATCCGTTCGCGGAGGGCACCAGATGGGCCTCCTCCGGATTCGCCGGTGATGCCGGCCCGCGCGAGAACATAGGCAAAGCCGGTGCAGCGATCGCAGATCTGTCCGGCACGATCGAGCGGGGTGGTTGGGGCGATCAGCAGGCTGGCGGTCAGACCGCGGAGGCTGGCGCACTGCACGAGCGGGTCGGCTTCTTCGAGCGGGGCATCCGGATAGATGACCCCGTCGAAACCGGCGTCCGCGAGCATGCCGATGAATCGCTCACACCCGATACGCTCGACGATGGAGACGCTGGTCATCGCGACCAGGCCAGCGTTGACCTCCGATCGGATGTCGGACACGGCCTGGATCACCGAACGCGGGGTGACACCGGCCTCCAAGGCGTTATGCATGGCCTCGGCGATCACCGGGCCATCGGCGATGGGGTCGCTGAACGGGATGCCGATCTCGATGATGGACGCGCCGGCCTGATCGAGCGCGAGGATCGATTCCTTTGTGTCGTCGAGCGTGGGCGAGCCGCCGCAGACGAAAGGCATGAGGTGCTTGCGCGCCGAGTCGCGGCCGGTCGAGAAGATGGATTCGATGCGGTTCATAGTCGCGGTGCTCAGTGCTTGACGCCCTCGACGCGTCCTGGTTCGGTGTATTTGGTCAGAGCCTTGTTGAGGTCGACACCGTTGATGTTGGCAAGGGTCACCAGCCACGCGAGGACATCGGCGAATTCTTCTTCGAGGTTGGCCCGCTGTTCGGGAGTGGGGGTCTGGTCTGGGGCGCACTCGTGGAGGGAGGTCGCGAGTTCACCGATTTCTTCCATCAGCCACATAAAGGTGCCGGGTGTGCCCCGAGCGGAATCGGTGTCGTGGTAGCGTTCGCGGATCAGTCGCTGCAGATCGGAGATCGTCAGATTCGGCTGTTCGGAAGGGGCGGTCATGGTGCCAAGCGTAGCCGAAGCGGGCTCAGCCGTCAGCGGGATCGGGTTCGATTTGCTTCAGGGCCTCGTGGAGTTCCCGTCCGTTCATGACCGGTAGGTCGGTCTCCCCGGTCGCGAGCGCGATCTTCACATAAGGCTCGCAACTCGTGCAGCCGGTGCAGCAGCCAGTCCGGTCCATGAGTTGATCGAGGTCGAGGCCTTCCTCGCGATGCAGGCGCAGGAGTTCCGTGAACGGGGCTTCGTGGCAGACGCAGCGATCAACGGCCATGCGGTGGGCTTCCATGAGAAGAGAGCATGAGAAGAGAGTAAGACCAGAAGATCTTAGTAGGCCGGATCGCCGAACAGGCGGTTGTCGTCGTGATGGCCGAACCAGCCGATGTTGTAGTCCTCGGGGTTCGCGGCGTACAGCCCGCTCGACCAGGTGAAGGTTTTGGATTCCTGCGTGGTGTGGCCGTCGAGCCAGACAACATTGGCTCGGTTGCCGACCTGGCGGAAATGGATGCTCGGGTCCCACCGGAAATCGGGGTAGTCGCTGCGGAATCGTGCGTGGACGAAGGAATATTCGATGAGTTGGTTGGCGGCGAAGGCGGCGTCGGCGAAGGCCACGGTGCGGGTAGGTGCGGACAGGGCGGCACGGCGCTCACCTTGGAGGTCGCTTCGGGTGGGCACGCCGTTCACAACCGGGCCGGAGCAGGTGCCGACGAAGTCGAGGTTGTAGCCGTAACCGCCGCAGGATCGTTCGAAGCCCGCGCTGGTGCCGGGTCGGGAGGCGATCTCAACCAGGGTCGGTTCGAAAGTGGGACAGACGCGCACCGCCTCGCTGGAAGCCGGTGTATCGAGGTAGGGCGTGATCGGGGCGCCTTCGGGTGTGAAGGGTTCGCTTTGGGATTGGCGTGTGCCGTGCCAGCGTTTGAGGTTCTCGGGTTGGCCGGAGCCGGGTGACATGGCTTCTGCGCCGGGCATGAACCGGTCGCGATGATCGTTCGCGTAGGCGTGGTTGGCGAGTTGGAGTTGGCGGAGGTTGGACTGTCCGACGATTCCTTGTGCGGTGCGTCGGGCCTTGCCCAGCGAAGGGAGCAGGATGGAGATGAGGATCGCGATGACGGCGACCACGACGAGGAGTTCGATCAGGGTGAAGGCACGCCGATTCATGGTTGCCCTCCGAGGGTGTCGAGGTGTTCTCCCGCGCGAGCGGCTCGCTGCACGAGCAGTCGATCGGTCTCGTCGGCGGTTCCGTCGCCGCTGAGGTCGGCGGGGACTTGATGCCATGCGTACAGATCTTCAAGGTCCAGTGACTCGTCGTTGTTGAGGTCGTAGAACAGTGGTTCGGCGTTGGTCGCGGCGACCGCGCTGACCTCGGTCGAGATCTCGCCGAGTATGCCGGCCAGCGCGTTCGCGCCGGTGGAGATCCGGATGAAGTCGAAGCCGTTGAGGCGCGCCGGTTCCCCCGTGAATGGATCCACGGCCCAGGCGATGTCGAACGCGTCACCGCCGCCAGAGCCGGGGCGGACACCGACTCCGAAGGGGTTGTCCGGGCGGGTGTAGAACTGCTCCGGGAGCACGCTGGGGTCTTCAACGATGTTGTCGGCGTTGAGGTCACCGAGAACCAGAACCGGACTCATGTCGGCGTAGCCGTAATACAACTCTTTGGTTGAACCGGAGCCGCCGGGGTTCACCAACGGGATGCCGTGAAATGGAGTGGGGAGCAGGAAGCCACTGGTCGAGTACGCTGCGGGGATGCTTGGGTACTGGTCCGGATCGGGGTACCAAGCGATATTCGCGGGCGGGGTCGGGGTGTTTGGGTCGTTGTCCCAGGGCTGGGTGAACGCGGCATCGGGCACAGAAGGCAGGCTCGATCCCGGGATCAGATACCACGGGTCATCGGGAAGGCCGTTGCCGTTGACATCGCGCGAGATCTCGATGATGCCTGCCTCGGCGAAGCGGCGCGTCGGGTCGCCTCCCGTGTAAAAGGCGTTGCCGAAGACGATGGCGTCGAGCCCGAAGGGGTTGAGCGGGTCGTCGAAGACGGTGTGGTCGAACCCGAGGGTGATCGAGCCACCGAATCCGCCGAGTGACACGAGGTCTTCGTTGTTGGGGGAGAGGGTGCCCGCACCGTCCGGGGGGCCGAGCGCGGCAGCGGGGTCGTTGAACGCCGACTGGTTGATGTTCTGGCCTGGGGCAGGCGTGTAGTCGAACACCAGCGTGGCGAACGGCGAGGCCGAGCCAAGCGCAGCGAAGAACAGCACCGCTGCCGACCCACCCAGGGCAGCGGTGCTGTTGAATCCAAGACCCGGTCCTGGCTTACGCACGCCGACGACGAGAGGCAATGAGGCCAGCGAGAGTGAGCAGAGCCGCACCGCCGGGTGTAGGGATCGCGTAGACGAACACCGTCGAGCTGCCGAAGGTCGTGACATAGAGCTCTTCGGTGACCGGGTTGAAGCGGATCGAATAGAACGCCGTGGGATCGTCGATCGGCGCGAGCATCTGGCCATCAGCGGAAGTGGCGACCGGGCCACCGGATAGAGCATCTTCGATGGCGAGTGAATCGATGATTGATGCGAAGCCGATCTCACCTGTGAAATCACCACCGCCGACGAGCAGGTTGCCCATGGCATCGAAGCCGAGTGAAGCGGCGGAGAGCGCGTTCGCCACGAGCGTGCCATCGGCGAAGTCAACCGATCGATTGTCGAGATCGCCGAGATCGAAGGCGAAGACATCGCCGGTCAGCGAGCCGTCGCCGTAGGAAAATCCGTTCCCGGTGTAGAGGCGACCGTTCGAGATCGCGATGCCGCTGGGGGCCCCGTCGATGTTGTCGATCACCACGCTGGAGGTGCCGGCGACGGTATCGATCGCGGTGACGACGCTGGGCGAACCGAAGTCGCCACCGGCCACGAACAGATTCGAGTTGCTGCCCCACGCGGCGTTGTAATTGGGCGAAGCCACGGCGGTAGTGGGGGTAACCGAGTCGGGGTTCAGACCGGCGGTAGGCAGCAGGAGCACGCTCGCACCGGCGCCGGTGTTGTTATCGCCGATCGCGATGGTTTGACCATCCGGGCTGACGGAGATGAACGATGCGCCGAAACCGGCGATCTGCCCCGAAGGGACCGAGCCGGCCAGCGAGAACGATCCCGAGTTGATCGAGTCCTGGATGAGGATGTTGTTGCCGGAGGTGGCGTAGAGCAGGCCGGAAGGGGCGACCGAGAAGGTATCGATGTCGCTCGGCAGATCGAAGGTGGAAACCAGTGAATACGAGGGACCAGCCAGTGCCGCGGCACTGGTGACCGATGAAACAGCGAGCGTGCAGAGCGCACGACAACCAAAGTGGGGTGCCATTCGGCAGAACCTTTCTGTTCCCTGAATACGCGCAGGGACTCCCGTGAGAGAAATGCGAGACCCTCGGGATCGGTTGTTCGTGGTCGGAAAAACGGGCTACGGGAGTGCGCGCCGTTTCGCCGGCCACCCGTTCCGCGCGGGCAACCAAGCTCACAGCAGGGCAGGTCTTCCGGCTCCGGGCATCACGGTTCCGACCTTCCCACCTCGTCTTGCGACCGAGGCAGTGGCCTTTGGAGGAACCGATCAGCGCCCGTTACGGCGGCGCGTCCGCGGTGGTTTTTCACCACACTTCCCTTTTCACCCGCAAACGCGTGTCTGCGGGCACCTTGCTGTTGCGGGTGTACTGTAGCGTGCGAGCGTGGTGCGTCAAGAGTGGTGGGCTCGACGAGCCTCGGCGATCTTCGCATCGCCGGACGCTCCGCTCGGATTGGTCCTGATCGCGGGAGATCCCAAGTTTGGGGGGCTGAGGAACGCTGCGGAGAAATTCACCCGGTATCCGATAGCAGCAGTATTGGCCGCACTTCGCGGCCTCATAGGGAGAACGACATGGCATTCATCACCGAACTGTGGCTCGCGATACTTCTTGCGAGCGTGGCGTGCTTCATCCTGAGTTCTCTCGCGTGGACCGCGCTGCCGCATCACAACAACGATTTCAATGCATTGCCGGACTTTGATGGTTTCACCGATGTACTCAAATCCCAGAACATCAAGCCCGGCGTATACATGTTTCCGTACTGCGAAGATCAAAAGCAGATGACGACGCCGGAGTTTCAGGATGTCTATTCCAAGGGGCCGTGGGGCATGCTCAATCTTTGGGCATCGAAGCCGACCATGGGCGCGAATCTAATCCTCACTTTGGTCTACTTCATGATCGTCAGTGCATTGATCGGTTATGTGGGATTCGAGTCGCTCGGGACGGGTGCGGGGGCTCTGCGTGTCTTTCAGATCACCGGGACCGTCGGGGCGCTCGCGTACTGCGCGAGTGGCATTCTGAACACCATCTGGTTCCGTGTTCCGGTGCGGAATGTGCTGATGGGTTTGATGGATGGCCTGGCCTACGGCCTGGCAACCGGCGCTGTCTTCGCGTGGCTCTGGCCTGCGGCGAGCACGGTTGTCGGCGTTTAATCGCTGGTGTCGAGCACCGCCATGAAGGCCTCTTGCGGGATGTTCACACTCCCGATGGACTTCATCTTCTTCTTGCCCTTCTTCTGCTTTTCAAGCAGTTTGCGCTTGCGCGAGACATCGCCGCCGTAGCACTTGGCGGTCACATTCTTGCGCACGCCCTTGATGCTCTCACGAGCGATGATCTTGCCGCCGATGACCGCTTGCAGAGGGATCTCGAACTGGTGCCGGTCGATCTGCTTTTTGAGTTTGGTGAGCAGGGACCGGCCGCGTTTGTCGGCGGTGTCTCGGTGGCTGATGAACGAGAGGGCTTCCACGATGTCCCCGTTGATGAGGATGTCGACCTTGGAGAGGTTTTCCTTGCGGAAGCCGATGATCTCGTAATCCATGGTCGCGTAGCCGCGGGTCATGGACTTCAGTTTGTCGTAGAAGTCGTAGATGATCTCGGCGAGCGGCATTTCCCAAGTCATGAACTGGCGGGTCTCGCTTACCGCCTGCTGCGATTTGAAGATGCCGCGACGGCTCAGGCACAACGACATGATGTCGCCGACGGATTCGGTGTTAATCATCAACTCGACGCGCACGATGGGCTCGCGCAGTTCGAGCCAGAGCGACGGATCGGGGAGGTCGGCCGGGTTGGAGATCTCAACGAGTTCCTTGTCTCGCTTGAGCAGTTCGTAGGTGACATTGGGCGCGGTCTGCACGACCTCGACACCGCCCTCTCGCTCCAGCCGTTCCTGGATGATGTCCATGTGCAGCAGGCCGAGGAAGCCGATCCGGAAGCCGAAGCCGAGCGCGTCGGACGTCTCGGGCTCCCAGACCAGCGCCGCGTCGTTCAGCGACAGCTTCTCCAGCGCGTCGCGCATGTCCGGGTACTGCGCGGTGTCGGTCGGGAACAGGCCGCAGAAGACCATCGGCTTGATCTCGCGGTAGCCCGGCAGCGGCTCCTCGGCCGGGACCAGCTTCTCGCCGCCGCCACGGACGCCCGGACGGTGGGTCAGGGTGTCGCCGACGCGCAACAGCAGCACGTCCTTGATCCCGGTGATCACGTAGCCGACCTCGCCCGGGCCGAGCTCGTCGATCGGGTGCATCTGCGGGCTGAAGATCCCGATCTCGTCGACCTCGGCCTCGGTGCCCGCGGCCATCGCCGCGATCTTGTCGCCCTTCTTGAAGACCCCGTCGACGACCCGGATGTAGGCGATCACGCCGCGGTACTGGTCGAACTCGGAGTCGAAGATCAGCGCGCGGGCCGGCGCGTCACGGTCACCGCCGGGCGGCGGGACCGTCTGGACCAGCTGGTTGAGGACCGCGTTCACGCCCTCGCCGGTCTTGCCGGAGATCCGCAGGATCGCGTCGGCGTCCTCGCCGAGCAGCTCGGCGACCTCGCCGCCGACCCGCTCCGGCTCGGCGCCCGGCAGGTCGATCTTGTTCAGGCAGGGAATGATCTCGAGCCCCGCGTCGAGCGCCAGGTAGGTGTTGGCCAGCGTCTGGGCCTCGACGCCCTGCGA
This sequence comes from Phycisphaerales bacterium JB050, assembly GCA_043101125.1. Classification (GTDB taxonomy): domain Bacteria; phylum Planctomycetota; class Phycisphaerae; order Phycisphaerales; family UBA1924; genus JANSXG01. The sequence goes on from JBICHT010000033.1 coordinate 42,006, forward strand.
CGCGTCGACGACCAGCAGCGCGCCCTCGCATGCCTGCAGCGAGCGGGAGACCTCGTAGGTGAAGTCCACGTGCCCGGGCGTGTCGATCAGGTTGAGCTCGTACTCGACCCCGTCCGCCGCCCGGTACGCCATGCGGACGGCGTGCAGCTTGATCGT
>JBICHT010000034.1:0-8206 GCA_043101125.1 Phycisphaerales bacterium JB050
GAGACTCAGGACGAGGTGATGCGGGCTGACAACTCTGGTCCTCGGATCACGAGCGCCCAGGTCAACGCCGACGGCAGCCTGCTGCTGTTGAACTTCAGCGAGCGGATCCGCGTCGCGGCTGATGGCGATACCGCCAACGACGACAACCAGACCATTACGGCCAGTGTCGGGAACAACGACTTTCAGGCCAACACGACCAATTCGTTTGGCGGCGCGACCCCGACGGCATCGGGCATCACCGGTGTGACCCTGGGGTCGGACTTCCAGTCCCTGACGCTGACGCTGGACAACAGCGACCTTCCGGGCAATTCGACGAACCTGCAGCTCGGGCGCTGGCTGCGTCCGAACACGGCGGATGCGGCGAATCTGGATCTGAAGGATGTCATGGCGAACATCGCCCAGGCGAACTCGATCCAGATCACGAGCGTCCCGGATCTTGCGGTGACGGGTGTCGTGTTCACGAAGCGTGTGCCCGCGAACGGCGGGACGGTGGTCGAGGCTCTGCGTGTTGATTTCAACAACGAGCTTGCCAGTGCTGGTGTGGCTGGTGCGTACACCATCGATGTGGTTGGTGATGTCGCGACTGATATCACCGTGGACGCGGTGAGCGTGTCGGGGAGCTCGGTGCTGATCGACCTGGATTCCTCGGGTGGTGCACTCGACGGCATTTCGGCCGACGGCCTGCTGACGGCTTCGGGTGGTGATCCGAACGACGGCCTGTTCCGTATTACGATCGATTCTGCGACCGGACCGACGGATATCTTTACGCAGACGCTTCCGGCCGATGTTGAGGACCGAGCGGTCGCTGACGAGATCGCCCCGGCACTCGAGTTTGTGTCTTTCCACGACCTCAACGGCGACGGTGAATTGGATGCGGTTGGTCTGGTCTTTGACGAGGCCATGGCGAGCACAACCAGCACCAGCGGCCTGACGGCGACCCCGATCGACAGCGCGGGTGTGAACCCGGTTTCGCAGATCGTGACCGAAGGATTCGCGGCTGACCTTGGTAGTTTCACCGGCGCGACCATCAGCAACGCCGGGAGCAATCCTCTGACGATCACGACGACTCGCGGCAGCGTGGATCTGGTGATCGATGGTGATCCGCTCGATGACCGTGAGACGAACAACACCATCTTGTTGAACTTCGACCCCCAGACCTTCGACTGGGACAACGACGGCGACACCGCCGAAGACGGTGACACGGAAGAAGCGATCCCGGGCACTGGTGATGCGAACGCGATTCGTGCGGCGTACAACGCTGCAGCGGGCGAGATCGCGGACCAGGCTGGCAACGATGCTCCGACCGTCGGTGTGACCAACGCGGATACGGACCGGGCGAACCCGGTGCTGGTGTTCGCGGGGTTCCTGACCGGTGATAACCAGGATGAGTTGACTTCCAACCGTCAGTTGGTGGTGGAGCAGCGTCCCGCGGGTGACTCGACCGATGTCGGGGATCGCGACGACAACCGCGTGGTGTTTGTGTACTCCGAGCCGATCGAATCGACGGCTGGTGACACTTCCGTGAGCAACGCGAATGTTGAAGAAGAGCAGATCACTTTCGGCGGCACTCCGTTTGCCGATGGTGAACTGATCGACGCGTTGACGACGGCGAACACCTTCACGATCGTGAACAGCGATGTGACGATCAACGATTCGATCTCGGTGCTGGCTGCTTCCACGCTGGTGGACGCCGCGGGTAACCCGGCGACCGCTTCGGCGACGGAGCAGACCAACAAGCAGGCTCCGTTCATCGGGCTGACCTCACAGGGCGGCATGGTCGTGGACAGCGCGTTCCTGCTGGACGACGACGACGACGGCAATGCTGACCAGATCATCGCTCAGTTCAACCAGGCGGTGGTCCTGTCGCTTCTCGATGCTTCGGACTTCTCGATCAGCGTCGGTTCGATTGACGGCCTGACGACTGACACCGGTTCGGATTCGAACGGTGTGGTGTTCGAGGTGTCGGGCGTGAGCATGCTGGATACGCCAACGATTACTTACAACGGTGCGGACGCGGACGCCGCGGACCGCGCGATCCAGGGCGTGACCTCGGGCATGAATGTGTCGGCGGTGAACGGTCAGACCTTCGTGGCGCAGGCCATCGAGGCGGCCGACCCGAACGCGCAGGGCCCGGCGATCATGCTGCTCAGCGGTCGTGTGCTGCTGAGCACGGACGGCAACCAGGCCATCCCGGCTCCGATTGGCACGAAGATCTACGCGGCGGTTGCGGTGCCGACTGTGAAGAAAGTCACGGCGACGCACAACAACCTGACCTTCGCGTACGAGCGTACGAGTGGTGACGACAGTGTGGCGAGCCAGCGTTCGCTGCAGTCGCTGACCAACTGGTTGCTTGAACTGAACGATTATGTGTACCTGCATCGCGGGCCGGACAATGTTCGTGTGTACACGAACACTCCGGAGACCAGTGGTGATCCGGACTACGATTTCCTGACGGATACCATTCAGTTGCAGTTCGTTACCTCGAACCTGGCCGCGATCCGGTTTACCGGTACCGGTGAAGAGGCGAACGATCGGATCACGGGTGGTCTGCTGGAGTTGGCGTGGGATGTCCCGCGTTCGGCGGACGGGACGACTGAGGCGATTTACAGCAGCGGTTACGATCTCGACGGTGCCCCGATCCTGTCGCAGGCGACGGTGACTTCGGCGGACGGCTCGTACGACCTGTATGTGTCGGCCCCGATTTCGTCGTTCACCGGTCGCAACCGTCTGAGTTCGCAGTTGAACCCGGTGATCATCGTTGCGGAGCTTCCGAGCGGTGAGCGTTACCCGGTTTCGAGTCTGCTGAGTTCGATCGACGGCGAGCCGATTCGCTTCCAGCCTCAGAACCGCACGGAAGAGAACAACAACACCGCGTCCAACGCGGTGGAGTTCGACATCGACATCAGCAAGGTTGGTGCGGAGCGGATCTACCCCGGCTGGAACACGGTTCCGTTCGCCCGTCAGTCGGGTTGGGCGCAGAGTTCGACGCGTCGTCCGACGCTGCCGACGAACATCCAGACTTCGGAGATCGTGCTCGGTCAGAACCTGATCGCCGCGGGGCCGCTCGACCAGTTTGTGTACTGGATCGAGGACGCTGATGGCGACATGACTGGGGACGATGGGATCTGGACGGCGGACGACGATCGTGCGTCGCCTCTGGACTCGATGCTGATCGACCGGAACCAGATCAAGAGTTTCGCGTTCACGATGACGAACTTCGGGGTGCAGTTCGGTTCGAGCATCAACAACCTTGTTGGTGGGTACGCGTTCGGGATGTTCAACGCGACGAGCGAGAGTTACGGCGTGTTCCAGTTCGGTGATGCGCTGAATGCGTCGAGCGTGTTCCCGACCGCGGGCTTCCCGAACAACTCCATCACGGACGGTTGGGTGCTCGCGACGGTGTCCTCGGCGTATCCGAACGCCAACGGGTTCTTCCCGGCGAACAACCGCACGGACTTCATTCTGGTCTTCCTGAATGAGGGTGACGGATTCACCGTTGGTTCCCTGGATTCGACCGGGGACGAGGACAATCCCAACGATCTGAATTCGATCGATCAGAACACCCCGGCGTTCATCCATTACCGGTAAGGTCGTGGGTAGCGCTTGATCGCTCTCTTCCCGGCGGCGTCCCACTGTGGGCGCCGCTTTTTTCGTTTTGTGGGGATGTGGTGGTAGGATGATGGTGAAAGGGAGGCTCGCGATGCGGTGCTGCTCGGCTTGGACGATCTGTGGGCTGGTGGTTGTGGGGTGGCTCGCGCCGTCGGCGAGCGCTCAGTTTGTCGGCGGGGGTGGAACGAACATCCGCGAGCGGGTGGCGGGTGTGCTGCACCTGGCTTCGGACGCTCCGGTTCCGGTGGACGGTGATCAGATCGCGGTGTTCTATGACGGGGTCGCGGTCTCGGATGTGTTTCAGTTCACGGTTGAGAGCGCGGAGTCTCTGGAGTTTTCGGTGATCGTGTACGGCGATGATCCGTCGACCGAGGAAAAGGAAGGGCCGGCGGTTGGGGACGCGGTCGAGTTCCGTTACTACCGTGCGAGCACGAATGTGGTGTATCGCCGTTTGGCGACGCTGAACCAGTCGGGTGAGGGGTTCAACTATCGGTTCGCGGGTCAGGAGGTTCCGGACTTCGTGGGTGATCTGCCGTTCCCGATCGATCTGATCCCGACTGCGCCGCTCGACCTGCGTTTGACGGGCGACCCGGAGAATTCCGGTGGTTCGGCGGGCGGGGATGGTGACGGTGATGGCGGTGAGAACTCCGAGCCGGATTACGATGTGAACGGCGATGGGGTGATCAATGTGCGTGATGCGGCGGAGATTCTTCGGTTGATGTCCGGCGCGTCGGTGCGGATCGTGTCGGCGTCGCGGGCTGATGTGAACCGGGATGGCACGGTGAACATCCGGGATGTGATCGCGGTGCTGCGGAACCGGTCGTGATCGGTCGGCGCGGGTTCACACTGTTCGAACTAGTGATTGTGCTCGCGTTGATCGGGCTGCTGGGCGGGGTTGCGCTGGTGGGGGTGTCGAGCCGCGGGCGGCGGGGCGCTCATGACGAGGCGGTGCGCGCGATTGAGCGTCGCCTGCTGGAGGCGCGGGTGGACGCGATGCAGCGGACTCGGGTGAATCGAGTCCGGGTCGAGTTTCGTGATGATCGGCTGACGCTGCTCGGGTACGGCGGGGAGGCGGTGGTGGAAGGCCCGGGGCTAAGTGCGCTGGATGAGTTGGCCCGGGATCTGGATGCTCTGGAGGTGTCGTTTGCCCCCCACGGGCGCGCGGATGTGCTGGTCTGGCGGATCGGGGATGAGGAGCTGGATCGGCAACGGGCGTATGACCTCGGTCTGCTGGACGCGGGGCGTGTTCTGGATGGCGGTGATGCGGCGACCTCGGGGATTGACGGTAGACTCTGGTTGATCCGGTTCGATCCGGTGTCGGGGGCACCCAGCGTTGAGGTGCTGCAGCCCGAACGGTAGAAGCAGGAGTGCGGTGTGAGCGGAAACAGAACGGAATCAAGGGTGATCGGGCGCGGACGAGGCTTCAGCCTGCTGGAGATGCTGGTGGTGCTGGCGATCATCGGGTTGCTGGTCGCGTTGTTCGCGCCGCGTCTGACGAACGCGTTCTCGGGCGGGCAGGTGACGACGACCAAGGGCACGCTGCAGCAGTTGACGACGGCGGTCGAGGAATTCCGCATGACGATGAAGCGTCTTCCGACGGCGGAGGAGGGGTTGTCGGTCTTGGTGGAGCGCCCCGAGAGCGGGGAGACCGAGGAGTGGAAAAACTTCCTCGGGTTGCGTGAGGTGCCGAAGGATGCCTGGGGGAACGCGTTTGTGTACCGGGTGGACGATCCGGACTTTGAGTATGTGATCGTTTCGTACGGCGCGGACGGCAAGCCCGGCGGCGAGGGCGATGCGGCGGACCTGGACAACCGCTGAGCGCGGAACGGTGGCCATGCAGCAAGGACTCGAGCACGAGCATGATCAGGCGGGATCGCAGGCGCAGCGGCTGCTGGGCTTTGATCCGCGCGCTGGCGCGATGCGGCTCGTTGGCGAGGGGGTGGTCTCGGAGCCGGACCTGCGGCTGGCGGAAGAGATCGCCAGGCGTCAGGAGACGACCGTGGTGCGGGCCTTATTGGATCTGGGTTTGCTGAGCGAAGCGCGGTTGGCGGAGTCGCTGGCGAGCGAGTGCGGCGTGGACCTGTGGGAGGCCCCGGAAGACGACGCGGAGATTCCCGGGCTGAGCGAACTCGTGAGCGTGGCGTACCAGCGGGCGAACGCGGTCCTGTTGCTCGATGAGGCAGAGGGGGCGGTCCGGGTGGTTGTCGCTGATCCCTCGGCGAAGCACGCGTTGCGCTCGGTGCTGGCCCGGGTGGGCGATCGTCTGAGCGGGGTGGCGATTGGCACGCAGAAGGATATCGAGCGTGTGCTGGACGCCGGAGCCGGACCGGATGCACATTCGGGGGACGGGGACGGCGCGGTCGATGCCAGTTCGGAGGTGGCGCAACTCCGGGATATGGCTTCGGAAGCGCCGGTGATCCGTTTTTGGAACCAGGTGGTCGAGCGAGCGATGGACCTTGGGGCCTCGGATATCCATCTGGAGCGATTTGATCGGCGGATCGACCTGCGTCTGCGGGTGGACGGGATGCTGATGGAGCAGCCGGCGCCCCCGGTGGAGTTGTATGAGGCGTTGCTGAGCCGCATCAAGATCATGGCGTCGCTGGATCTGGCGGAGCGGCGGCGGGCGCAGGACGGTCGGATCCGGATGCGCTTGCGTGGGCGGAATGTGGACATGCGTGTGAGCGTGGTGCCGACGCTGTACGGGCAGGACGCCGCGATCCGTATCCAGGACCGTCAGAAGTTGGGCGAGATCACGCTGGAGCAACTCGGGTTCACGCCGGATCAGGTGCAGCGGGTGCTGCGGACGGCGATGCGCCCGAACGGGATGCTGCTGGTGACGGGGCCGACGGGCTCGGGTAAGACGACGACGCTGTACGCGGTGTTGCGTCGGCTGGTGACGCGTGAGCGGAAGATCATGACGGTCGAGGACCCGGTCGAGTTTGCGATGAACGGGGTGAACCAGATCCCGGTGAACCCGGCGATCAACCTGAGTTTCAGCAACACGCTGCGGCACATCCTGCGTCATGACCCGGATGTGATTCTGGTGGGTGAGATTCGGGATCGTGAGACGGCGCAGATGGCGTTTCAGGCGGCGTTGACGGGGCACATGGTGCTCAGCACGCTGCATACGAACGATGTGCCGTCGTCGTTTGTGCGGTTGATTGACATGGGGGAGGAGCCGTATCTGGTGAACGCGGCGGTGGAGGGGGTGAGCGCGCAGCGGCTGCTTCGCAAAGTTGATCCGCAGCGAGGCGGGTATCGCGGGCGTGTGGCGGTGATGGAGTTCTCGGGGGTGACGCCGGCGATCAAGAAGCATGTGCTCGCGGGTGCGGACGAGCGAGCAATCCGCGAGGCGATGCTCGCCGAGGGATTCGTGTCGATGGATCAGGCGGCGAAACGGCTGGTTGAGCAGGGTGTGACGGATGAGGCGGAGGTGGCGCGGGTGCTCGGTGATCCTCTGGCGAATGAGGTGGACGGGTGAGCACGCGCTTCGCGTACACGGCGGTTCCGCTGGAGCGATCGGGCGGGTCGTTCGTCCGGGGCGTGCGGGACGCGGTGGACGAGCGCGAGTTGCGGGATGCGCTGCGGGACCAGGGGCTGCTGGCGGTGTCGGTTCGCCCGGTGAGGCTGATCGATGCGCTCCGCAGCCGCTCGGTGGCGCGACCGGTTCGGGGTGCGGACCGGATGTGGTTCTTTGAGACGCTGTCGTACATGGTCGGTTCGAAGGTGCCGATTGAGACGGCGATGCGCGAGATGGCGGGTGCCGCGCCGCGTGCCCGGCTGGGGACGATCTGCAACGAGTTGCGGGATCGGCTTCGGCGCGGCGAGTCGCTGTCGGCGGGCATAGCGGAACTCAGCGGGCCGGATGGGTCGGCGCGTGGGCTGGCGGATGAGCATCACCTTGCGATCTTGAGGAGCGGTGAGCGGTCGGGGCAACTGGACCACGCGGCGGAACTGGTTCGGCGGTCGATCGCTGAGGGGCAGCGGGTCAAGGCGATTGTGGTGGGGCGGCTGATCTACCCGTTGATTCTGATCCTGGCGACGGTGGTGGTGCTGTGGATCCTGTCGAGTTTCGTGGTGCCTCGGTTCGAGACGACGCTGGTGGCGCTGGGGGGTGAACTGCCGTGGCAGACGCGGTTCACGCTGGGGGCGAGCCGTGCGATGATCTGGGTGGTGCCGGTGGTAGTGGTGTTGGTGGGACTTGTGAACGCTGGTCGGGATCGGCTGGTGCCGGAGGGGCGTCGGCGGGTCTGGTCGCGACGGGTGCTGCGGGTTCCGGTGGTGGGAACGCTGGTGTGGCACCACCAGGCGGGCGTGGTGTGCGATGTGGTCGCGTCGATGCTCGAGGGTGGGGCGGATGTGCTGGAGGCACTGGATCAGAGCGCGGATGTGGTCCGATCGCGGGAAGTCCGGCGGCGGATGGAGGAGGCCCGGTCACGGGTCCGCGAGGGTACGGATCTCGGAGAGGCCCTCCGGGGTGAAGGGGATGGCCAGCGGGGGGAGTCGGAGATGGGGGTAATGCCACCGATGGTGGGGGCGGTGGTGATCGGTGGGGTGCGGACTGGGGAATTTGTCCGGTCGCACCGCCCGGCCTCGG
>JBICHT010000035.1:0-41400 GCA_043101125.1 Phycisphaerales bacterium JB050
AGGCCCCCACCGTCTCCAACTTCTCCTTGGAAGCATCCGGCTTCAGCCCCAGCATCTCGCGGTTCAAGTCGCGTCGTTGCGCCTCGGCGGTGCTCTGCAAACCGAACAGCGTCCGCAGACCGTCGGTCATCTGCAAAGTCAGACCGAACACCAGCGGCACAAGAAGCAGCGTGAAGACCGTCGAGACCAGGAGACCACCGACCACCACCGAGCCAAGCCCGCGATACAACTCCGAACCGGCACCGGGGAACAGCACCAGCGGGAGCATGCCACCGACCGAGGTCAGAGTCGACATGAACACCGGGCGGGTACGCGTCTTGACCGATTCAGCGATCGCACGCATCGGCTCCATCGGCTGCCCGGGCTCGTAGCCCTCGGGCAACTCGCTGGGATCCACATCGCCCGTGCCGCGCATCAGGTTCAGCGCCTGGTGGACGATCAGGATCGCGTTGTTCACCACGACCCCGACGAGAATCACGATGCCCAGCATCGTCAGCACATCGAGGTTTTGCGTCGCGATGTACGGGTTCGCGGCGGTCGTGGAGTGCACGATCGCGAGACCCGCGAAACCGCCCACCAGCGCGAGTGGCACCGAGAACATAATCACGAACGGGTACACGAAACTCTCGAACAACGCGCACATCAACAGGTACACCACGATCACCGACCACACGATGCGACCCATGAGCAGTTGGGGATTGCTGCCGATGCCGAAGTAGAACATGCTGAACAGAATCGTCCCGAGCACGAGCGCACCGGCCGCGGCGTACCCGAAGGCCGGCTTGCGTTTGCTGACACACTTCGCGAGCGAAAACACGCCGACACCGAGGCCAGCAATCAGGAGCATGACCCCGAAGATGTCCGCGGCGACCTGCCACGAAGCACGCTGCCCGCCCGCGCCCTCTGCGCCGAGGCCGGTGCCGAACAAGGCGGTCGTCACCTCGTCGAGTTGTGCCGCGGTGCCTTCGAGGCGGACGCGCATGGTCTTGTCGATCAGACCCGCCTGCTCTGCGGCGGCGATGTAGTTCTCACGGATATCCTGCATCACCGACTCGAGTGGCTCGCCGTCCGGAGGAGTCACGCTCAGCGTGACCGCGGGCAGCTCTTCGATGCGCCGAATCTCCTGCGGAGCAAGGCCTGGCTCAAAGTCGACGACGGTATCCATCGAGACGACGGGACCCCGAGGCGTGGAGATCGGGATATCCGCGATCTGTTCCTTGTTCTCGAGTCGTCCTCCCGAGGGCACGAGACGAATATCGATGGACTGACCGGCTGTACGGAAGTCGCCAGCGTACGCTCCATCAAAGAGCGCACGCACCGCCGTGCCCACGCCATCGGTCCGGATACCAAGCTCCCGTCCCTGCGTGTTCACACGAACCCGGAACTCCTGCTGCGGCAGTGAGAAGTTACTCGGGTTTGGCTGCAAAGCCATCGGGCCGAAACGCGGATCGTTCATCAGCGAACCGAACAGGAACCCGGTCGCGTTCACGACCCGGTCGAGATCCGGCCCCATGATCTCGATATCGATCGAGTTCCCGCCACCGATACCCCGACCAAAGAGCGACGATTGACTTGCACCGCCGAACGCATCCGGGGTGGATGACATGGAGTTCGAAAGCAATTGCCCCACCGGCAGAACGATCTGTTCATCCATGCTCGTTCCGCCGATGAACATGCCGCCGTTGAACGAACCAATAAAGAAGTTTTCCACACCGACCGGACGGAAGGGCTCAAGCCCTTCGCCGCGTCTCGGGATCGGAGCAAGTTTCGACAACGCCTCTTCATCATCCGGTTCCACACCGACATACGGCTTGATCTGCCCTTCGATGCGGGTGGCGATCTGCTCCATCTGATCGATCGAGTACCCCGGAGGGATCAGCAGGCCACCAAACACCAGGTTTCGGTTACCCGCGGGCAGGTAGTCGAGCGGTGGTTTGAGCATCAGAGCGCCGATCAGACTCGCCGCGGTCATCACGATGATCACCGCCGGACGAAGCGTCCAACCACGCCATCCGGTCATCACCCAGTACACCCGATCCCCGAGATACCCGTTCAGCCGCTGCAGCAGAGGGGCTAACCCAAACAGTGACTCAATCGCTTTCCGGATCGGCCCGTGCTCGTGCTCGTCCGCTTTCGCTCGCATCAGGCGCGACATCGCCGCCGGGATCACCGTGATGGACACCACCAGTGACAGCGTCACCGAGGCCACGATCGCCAATGAGATATCACGGAAGAGTTGGCCTGCCTCTTCTTGGATCGTCAGCACCGGCACGAACACCGCAACGGTCGTCAGCGTGGACGCGATGATCGCCCCCACCACTTCGCGCCCGCCGTCGTAGGCCGCTCGCAGTGGCAACTTCCCCATCTGGCGGTGTCGGTAAATGTTCTCGAGCACCACGATCGCATTGTCCACGACCATGCCGACCGCAAAGGCGAGCCCTGCCAGCGAAATCACATTCAGCGTTCGACCGAGCGCCAGCAGCACCAGGAAGGTGCCGACCACCGAAACCGGGATCGCGATCGCGGTCACGCCGGTGGCCACGAACGAACGCAGGAACAGCAGCAGCACCACAATCGCGATACCGCCCCCGACAAAGAGGTTCGATGTCACCAGCCCGATCGCCGAGTCGATGTAGGTCGTCTCGTCATAGACCTGACGCATACGCAGGAGTGGGCCGATCTCCGGATGGATACCCGGCAGAATATCCGTGCGCACTTCCTCGAGCCGCTCGCGCAGATCTGCCATCACCTCAACAACATTCGCGTTGGACTGACGGATGGCGTTGATCGCGATCGCCTCATCGCCGAGCGAGCGGACAAAGCCACGCCGACGCTCGTAATCGAGCTTCACGGTCGCGATGTCCTTCACAAACACCGGGCCGCCGTCGCGATAGGCCACGATCGTCTCGAGAATGTCGTTTTCATCCTGGAACTGACCGAGCACACGGATGCGGTAGTCCCGCTTGCCCTCTTCAATCGAGCCAGCAGAGATGTTCTGGTTCTCGGCCTGGATCGCGGCCAGCAGATCCAGATGGTTCAACCCACGCTGCGCCAGGCGCACCGGATCCACGCGGATCTGCATCTCCTGTTCGCGCCCGCCGAAGATATTGATCTCCGCAACACCATCGACACGCTCCAGATACGGCTTGACCTGCTGGTCCAACGGTCGAAACAGCGTTGAGATATCAAAGTCCGGGTACTTCGCCCGGTGCTCCGGCGGCAGGTCCAGGATGATCCACGCGATCGCGTTCGACGGATCGCTCGCGCCGTCGGCGGCCTTGATCGCGGGCTCGGTCACATCAAGGGGATAATCCTCGACCTGACGCATCGAATCCGAAACCTCCTGGAGCGCGCGGGAGATGTCCGTCCCGATATAGAAATCGAGCTCGATCTCGCCAGCCCCCTGGCGCGAGGTGGACTTCATCGCCTTCAGGTTCGAGACATTTTTGAGCTGCTCTTCCTGCTTCTTGATGATCTCATCCACGATCTCTTCAGGACTACGCCCTGGCCAGTTCGTGGTCACCGTGATCTTCGGCTCATCCACATTCGGCGCGAGTTGCACCGGCACGGCGGTGAAGCCGATCAGACCGAACATCACCACCAGGATCACACCCACCGCGACCGAGATCGGTCGCGAGATCGACATCCGAACAAAGTCCATGGCTTATTCCCCTTCCCCGTCCGCAGCGGGTGCGCCCGGCTGACCAGCGCCCGGTTCTCCGCCTTGCTGCGATGGTGGCGGCGGAGCATCCAAATCCTGAATCTGTGCCCCCGGGCGCAGACGCTCGTTGCCCTCGATGACGACGCGCATCCCCTCGGACCAATCCTTCTCGCGGATCACATACCGATCACCGACTGCAAACAACAACTGCACCTTCTGTACCCCAGCGGTTCCACCAGCATCAAAGAAGGCGATCGTTCCCGCCGCATCACGCAGTACGGCGTCCTTGCTGATCGTCAGTGCGGTCATTCGCTCCCCGGTCGGGACAGAGCCTGTCACGGACATGCCCGGCTTCAGGTCGCGGTCCGGGTTGACGATCCGCACCCGCACCGGAAACGACCGCGCCAGACGGTCGCCGTCGCCGATCACCACGATGTCCGATGATTCAACCACGGTTCCGAGCGCGTCGATCCGGATCGAGACGGTCGGGCGTTCGTTCCCGGCCTCGATGGTCCTCCCCAGATGCTGCAGCCCAGCGATGAACTGCTGAGGAACATCGATATACGCGTCAATCGTCTCGATGGAGACCAGTTCCACGACTTCGCCGCCCTCGCTGACCCATTCGCCAATCTCGGTGGCCTTGCGAATCACCTGTCCAGCGAACGGGGCGCGAACCTCGGTGTCGGAGATCCGCTTCCGGATACGGGCAGCATCCGACTCGGCCGCGGCGAGATCTGCTTCGGCAACCGCAAGGCGCGCATTCGCCTCATCCAGTCGCGCACGCGCATCCTCAAGCTCACGAACGGTCGCACCCTGCGAACGGGACAGGATCTCCAGTCGCTCCACATCGAATTGCGCCAGTCGGATTGAAGCCTCACGCTCCTTCACAACCGCCTGATTGGCCCGGATCTCGGCCTCGGCACGAGTGAGGTCGATCTCGAGTAACTCGCTGTCCAGACGCGCGATCACCGCCCCACGCTCAACCTCGTCACCCACATCGACGAGCATCTCAAGAACCTGCCCGGCCACCTGGGTCGAGACGCGTGAACGAGCCGAGGCGCGAAGGTCCCCGGTCACATCTCGCCGACGCTCAACTTCCAACCGTTGCAGCGGCTCCAAGCGAACGAGAGCGGGCCCGAACTGCGCATACGCATGCTGCGCAGTCAGCAGCGGAACCACGGCTCCGATCAGCACCACCCAGATCAACTTCGCCGTCACACGATTACGCGTTGTCATTTCCGCCCCTTTCCCAGTCCTGAACAAGCGAACGAATCGCTGCGCAGACCGGATCATCGTTGCCATGTTCTTTTTCTTGCTTGCTGCGATCATCAAGCTTGCGTTCAAACCGCACGAGGTTCACGATCAGGCGATCAATCATCCCCTGCAGTTGCTGCCGCTCTTCGTCTGTGAAGCCTTCGAGAAGGTGCGACACAAAGCACCCCCCCGCCCGCGAGGACTCCTCGTCCGCCTCTCGAGCCTTGTCCGTGAGCCGGACATACACACTCCGTCCCTTGCCGCACTGCGTAAACCGCTCAACGAGCCCCTCATCTTCCATCGAGGCCACCATGCGGCTGACATTCTGCACCGACAGCAGCGCATCCCCGGAGAGCTCGGTCAGCGTGGGCGGCTCGTCGTAATTGTTGAGCGCACCAATCAGCATCCAGCGGGTGCCGGTCAACCCCAGATCGGCAACCAGGCGATCGCCCATCCGGATCATGAGATTGTTGAGCGTGAAGATTTCCTGGACCAGCGGGGCCATATCCCAGCGTCGGATGACGATATCGCCGGATGGATCCGGAATAACACTCCGCGTCGAGGGGCCACAGCGCTTCGATGACTCATCTGACATAGGCCGAACGATACGCTTGGCCATTGTCTAAGTCAACTTGTTGAATCACGATATTCCGTAGAAATATCCGCGATTCCGCTCAGGCGCTTTCTTTCCGCTTCACCCGCAACTTCGCCAGCGAGGTCGGATTTTGTACGGCATTCGCGTCAACCACGAATTCCGCCCCATCGTCCGCGTGATCCGGCAGGTCATAGAGCAGATCGAGCATTAACTCTTCCATGACACCACGGAGACCACGGGCACCGGTCTTTCGAGCCAGAGCCTTGTCCGCGATCGCTTCCAAAGCGTCCTTGGTAAAGGTCAACTTCACACCTTCGAGCGAGAACATGTACTCGAACTGGCGAGCGATCGCGTTCTTCGGCTCCGTCAGCACCGTGATCATCGCCTCGCGCGTCAGCGGCATGAGCGGGCAGACCACCGGCAGGCGCCCAACGAGTTCGGGGATCATCCCGTACTCGATCACATCCTCGGGCGTGACCTGGGCCAACACATCGCCGAGTTCCTTCATGCTGTCTGAGTTCGTCGGCTCCGCACTGAAGCCGATGCGGCGTTTGCCGATGCGCCGGCGGATGATCTCATCGAGCCCGACGAACGAACCGCCGCAGATGAACAGCACATGCGTGGTGTCCATCTGGATGTATTGCTGCTCGGGATGCTTGCGCCCGCCCTGAGGCGGCACATTCGCGATCGTGCCCTCGAGCATCTTCAGCAGCGACTGCTGAACACCCTCACCAGACACATCGCGCGTGATCGAGACATTGTTCGAGGTCTTCCCGATCTTGTCGATCTCGTCGATATAGATGATGCCGCGTTGAGCCGCCTCCAACTCGTAGTCTGCCGCCTGCAGCAGTTTCAGCAGCAGGTTCTCGACATCCTCACCGACATAGCCGGCCTCGGTCAGCGTGGTCGCGTCCGCGATGGCGAACGGTACATTCAGCACCCGCGCCAGGGTCTTGGCCAGCAGCGTCTTGCCCGAACCGGTCGGACCGACCAGCAGGATGTTGCTCTTCTCGAGTTCGACCGGGGCATCCTCGTTCTCGAGGTGCATCAGCCGCTTGTAGTGTTGAACCGTCGCCACCGCCAGGGCCTTCTTGGCCTGATCCTGCCCGATGATGTACTGGTCCAGGAATTCCTTGACCTCACGGGGAGCGGGCACCTCACCGAACGAGTGCTTGCTCGCGGCGACCCGGCGCTTCTCCTGCTTGAAGATGTTCTGGCACAGATCCACGCAGTTGCAGCAGATGTAGACATCGTTGGGGCCTTCGACCATCGCCCCAACCTCGCGCGAGGTCTTGCCACAGAACGAGCAAGTGGTCACCTTGCGTCCACGGAACGAACCGCCCCCGGCCTCTCCAGAACCGTTGTTCGGCCCCTCGCCGTCGCTGCCGTTGCCAGAGCCCGATCCACTGCTGCGGTTCTTCGCCATCCGATCCTCACAAAGCTGAAACTCTCTCTTCTCGCCCGGTTCCCCGATCAACACGGACCGAACCAAGCGCATGCACCGTACGAGTGTATCGACCTTCTACGCACGGATCTCGAAAGCGGATCTGATCCGGGCAACGAAATGTCACGAAATCTGTTTTCTGGTCGGATAAACCGCACGGACCGACTCAGCGACACCGGATGCCCACCGTGCATACACAACCGGCCTCAGGATTCCACAGAACGACCAGATCCCCCTGCATCATCAGGGGATTCAGCTCGTGGGTTATTCACCCCACCAAAATCAGGGAGCGGTTGCCCCGTCAGGTCGTACCCGGCACGGGCCCGGAGTTCGCCGTCGACGATCCGCCCATCCACTTTGATCCGCTCTCCGCCGGGTCGTTCCACCTTCCCGCCAAGTTCCCCGATCACCATCGCTTTCGCCCGTTCGAATTCCACCTCGGTCAATCGCCCATCCTCTCGCATCTCCCGAAGGTCTGAGAGCGAGAGACCCAAGGCCGGGGCTTCTCGATGCGATTGCTGTGCCTTCTTGCGGATGTAGATCACCACAGCCCCGCCGACCACGACGATCGCCATCAGCAGGATGGCCCAGAGCACAACCTGCCCGGGATCACCCTTCCGAGCGGCGGACACGACATGGAGAAACGAAACCTGCATGCACGAATCGTAGCGTGAGGACACAAGCCGATGTCGGCAAAAACAACAGACCGGCCCGTGAAGGCCGGTCTGCTTCTGTCATGACGACTCGGTGCGCGACTCGATCACTCGCTCTTGTCGGCGTCGATCTCGGAGACGCCGTCGGTCTTGGAGAAGTGCTTGTTGTAGGCTTCGAGTTCGAGCTCTTCGACCTTGGCCTTGTTGAGGATGGAGTCCATCGCCTTGTGCTCGCGGATCTGCTGGGCCAGCGTGTTGATCTGGTTGGACCGGATCAGACGCTGCTGCAGTTCACTCGCACGCTCACCACGCTCGGCGGCCATCTGGGCGATCCGACCATAGATTTCTTCCTGAGTGACCTGAACCTCCATGTCCTGCGCCACCTTGTTCAGGATGAAGAACAACTTCAGTTCACGCTGCGCAACATCCTTCGAACTCGCACGCATCTCGGCGATGCGTTCTTCGACGGTGTTCTCGTCCATGCCGCGATAGAGCATTTCCATCCGCGCACGCTCGATGTTCCGAGCCGCCTGGCCCTCGGTCAGCTTCTCCGGCAACTCGAAGTCCACCGAATCGAGCAGGTGACGAGCGATCTGCTGACGCATCGCGCTCTGCTGCTCGACCATCACCCGCTGATCCAGACGCATCTTGAGCGACTGCTTGAGTTGATCGATGTTCTCGAAACCAAAGTTCTTGACCAGATCCTCTTCCGAGGCCGGGATGATGCGCTGCACCTGTTCGACGGTGAAGGAAATCTCCACCGGCTGGCCGCGCACGGCCTCACGCTCGTGGTTCTCGGGGCCGGTCGCCTTGACGGTCAGTTCGTCACCGCTCTTGGGCAGACCGATCTGCTTGCCAAAGTCATCGACCTTCACGCCGAGGATCAGGCCACTGCCGTCCTTCTCCTTCGGCACCTGGATGACCGCGCCGGGAAGATCGAGCACGACCTCCCCGTCCGTGGTCTTCAGCACACCGTGACCGATGCAGTAGTCGCCGAGCTCGGCCTTGTCCTGCGGCTCAAGCGTGCCCTCGTTGAGCTTCACGCGTTCGAGCTGATCTTCGACACGAGCGTCGGTGACTTCGATCAGAGGCTTCTTCACCTCGATGCCATTAAGCGAAGGCAGTTCGAACTCCGGTGCCACTTCAACCTGCACCTCGACGGTGACCGCTTTGCCCGGCTCGACCTTCAAGTCCTTCATCGCCGAACCGTCCGGCTCACCGATGACGCGGAGGTTGTTCTCTTCCACCGCTTCCGAATAGGCCGAAGCGACGAGTTGGTTCCGCGCCTCGCTCTCGATCACGGAACCGAACTTCTTCTCGATCAGACGCTTCGGAGCGCGACCGGGACGGAAGCCGGGAAGCTGCGCCTCCATCGCCACCATCGCGAGTGAACTGTCCATCTGCTCGCTGACTTTCTCAGCCGGGATGGTGATCGTGATCTTCTTGAGGCAGGGGCCGATGTCTTCAATCTTGACATCGTTGGCGGTTTCGGTCTGAGCCATGGAATGGGCTCCTTCCACGCGGCCTCCCGTCACGAACCGCCACACCGGCAGCCCGATCCGTTCCGGGGTCCAGACCGACTCACGCGAGCCGATCCCCGCCCAGAGGCCGGAGAGCCAATGTAACAGATACCGGACCGCGGATCGATCAGGGACACACCTTCCACCGGACCGCCCCTGCAATACCGGGCCGCCGCCCGCGTTCAGGAACAGACATACGAAGGAGATACGCATGACTCGCCCACACAGACTCCTCGTTCTCGGCCTCCTGCTTCTCGGTCTGCCCCTCGCCTCGGCAGCCGTCATGGCACCGCCCCAGACCCCAGAAGCACCAACGCCCGCACCCGATCCCACGCCCTTCCCCACCGATCTGACCGAAGGCCCATACGAGGTCGGCATCGCCGAGGAGATCCGGTTCTCGCGTGAGGGCAGGGACATGCCGCTCCCGCTCAAGGTTCGCTATCCCATCCCAGCGGATGACGAGACCGGCCCATTCCCGCTCGTCGTGCTCAGCCACGGCATGGGCGGCTACACCGACGCCTTCGAGCACCTGAGCCGCCACCTCGCCTCACACGGCTATGTCGTCATCCACCCCGGGCACACCGACTCGATCAGATTGAGGCGTGAAGCAGGAGAGTCCGCCGAGAGCCTGCGCAATACCTTCAACCGCGGCGCAGCCAACACCGTCGACCTGCGCTCGCGCATCAATGATTGCATCTGGATCGTCGAACACCTCGGCGAAATCGAAATGCAACTGGAAAGGCCCGGCCTTATCGATCGCGAGCATCGCGCGATGGCTGGCCATTCCGCCGGAGCCATGACCACCCAGGCCCTGGCCGGCCTGAAGTTCCAAACCCCGCGTGGGCGTTTTTCCCGATCGATGGCCGATGGCTCGATGTTCGATGCCTATGTCGTCATCTCCGGTCAGGGCACCACCTACCGCTCGCTCACCGAGACCTCCTGGACGGACATGACCAAACCGATGCTCGTGTTCTCCGGCACCGAAGACGGCGGCGGACGCGTCTCCAGCGAAACCCCTGAATCGCGTCGCCACCCGTACGAATACGCCCCGGACGGCGACAAGTACCTCATCCACATCGAAGGCGCGACCCACGCCAGTTACCAGGGCGGAGACGCCCCGAACGCAGACCAGCAACGGATCGAGGCCTTGACCAGCCATGCCACGCTCGCGTTTCTTGAGGCCTACCTGCGCAACCATGGATCTGCCAAGGCATGGCTGGCGAACTCAGATGCCAAAAAATTTCTCGGGGTGACGGCGGAATACCACTCCAAGTGACCCGGACCCGGATGCTCACCTCCCACTCAGCTTCGCGGGTCTTGGACGAGCGAAGGCCGGAATTGGGCCGGCGTTCTCGAGGATTCTGTGGCAACTTCGGGCATTTCCCCGCATAGTCCTGTGTGGAGGATGGCGCTCCGTTCGGACGCCACACTGATACAGACCAACTCGTGGAGAGAAGCCCAATGCCGACCGCCCTGACCAGCGCCCTCACCCTCTCGCTCCTGTGCGGAGGCACGCAGCCGATTTCGACCGAACAGGCCGCACACGCGCCGACGGATGTGAACGCCCTGCTCGAAGCCGAGCGTGCGGCTCGTCTCGATCAGGTCCTGTGCTACCCAGGCGACCTCAGCCCCGAAGAGAAGCAGGCGATCATCGACCGCTACGGCGCCCTCCCCCCACTCTGCTGATCGACCCGGAACACATGCGGTTCTTCACCGACACCACCGTCTGGACCGGTGACCTCGACCAGGGACCGGCCGGGCAGGCAACGCCCGCCCGCTTCACCTACTCGTTCCCTCCGGACGGCACGACCTGGGGCCTTGCCGAAGTGGATGCCATCGGGCCTTCCAACCTGGACGAGCGGCTGCTGGCGGAGTTCGGCGCCGACAACATCGACCTCGGACGCGAATACCTCCGTCAGTCGCTCGCGAGTTGGCGCAAGTACTCGGCGAACACCTACTTCGAAGTCGCCGACGACGGCTCACCGATGGACCAGATCACCACACGCACAGAAACCCGAGGCGACATCCGAATCGGCGGACGCGACTTCGGAACCGGCGCGTTCCTCGCCTACAACGCCTTCCCATCCGCGGAGTTCGCCGGCATCGGCGGCAGCGACATGGTGATCAACAACTCCTTCTGGGGTGAAGCCAACTTCGGCAACGCCGCCAACAACTACCGCTACCTGCGCAACACCGTGGCGCACGAGCACGGCCACGGCCTCGGTTTTATCCATGTCACCCCCTGCGAAGAAACCAAGTTGATGGAGCCGTTCATCTCCACGCAGTTTGATGTCGTGCGCACCGACGAGCGACGCAACGCCGGCCGGAACTACGGCGACCGCTTCGCGGGCAACCACAGCATGGAGGATGCCGCGGCGCTCGGCAGCCTGAACGACGACGGCGGGCGGTCGGTCGCGCTCCTTCAACTCTCGACCAACGGCGTCTCCGGACCCGGCAACACCGGCGAGGACTGGTTCAGTTTCACGCTCGAAGCCTCCACCGCCGTACGCGTGAACGCCACCCCCACCGGCGGCACCTACTCCAACGGCCAGCAGTTCTTCTCCTGCTTCGGGTTCAACGACAATGTCAACGCCCAGAACGCGGGCAACCTCGAGGTCCGCCTGTTCGACGAGGATGGCGAGATCGCCAGTGCATCGAGCGCGGGTGCGGGCCAGCCCGAGGAACTCAGCCGCCAACTCGATCCCGGGACCTACTACATCCTCGTGAAGGACACCGGACCGAACGCTACCAGCAACCAGGTCGTGCAGATGTACGACCTGCGCGTCTCCAATATCGGCAGCCTACTGTTCCCGAACCCGATCCCCGCCGATCCGTATGCGAACGCCGGGCTGAACAGTAAGCGTGTCGCCGCGAACACCAACGCCTGGTTCATCGGCGACATCAACTCCGACGTGACCGAGGCTGGCGCCACGATCGTGAACTACGACTGGGACCTCGACGGCGACGGCTCGTTCGAATCGCTGGGGGTCGCCAAACCGGTCACGCAGTACGAGTCCAACGGCTCGTACCAGGTCACCCTCCGCGTCACCGACTCCAACGGCAAGCAGGCCACCGACACCATCACCTGCGTCGTCTATGGCGCGACCACCACGCTCGACTACACAGGTCCAGCCGAGGCCGAGCAGGGCGCGACCGTTGAGATCACGCTGACCGGCACCAACCTGAAGAATGTCGAGTCGGCTTCCGAGTTCAGCGTCAGCGGCTCGGGCGTGTCCATCGTCGGCGTGCCGATGCCCAACGCACGCGGCACCGAAGTCACCGGCCTCTTCCTCGAACTCGAGACCGACGCGGCGCTCGGCGCCCGCTCGATCACCATCGCCAACGCCGACGGCAGCGCGACCGTCACCGATGCGTTCGTGGTCGTCGAAGGCACCGTCACCGATGCGTTCGTGGTCGTCGAAGGCACCGGCGCCGACTGCCCGGGCGATGTGAACGATTCGGGCTCGGTCGATCTGGCCGACCTCAACCTCGTCCTCGCGAACTTCGGCCAGACCACCAGCGACGGCGACGCCGACGGCAGCGGCACGGTCGACCTCGCGGACCTCAACCTCGTCCTCGCGGCGTTCGGGACTGTTTGTCCCTGAATGGGTCGCTCAGAACTTCCGGCGTGGGGTAGACTCACTCGAACCTGATACGAGGAGCTACCCCATGACCGAGAACGCACCGGATGTGACGACCAAATCCGCCGAGACCCTCTCCGGCATCGCACGCGTCGCCGCGTCCCTCGGCAGTATCGCCTTCATCATCGGACTCGCCTTGCTCATTGTCGAAGGGGGCGACGCTGGCATCCTGACGGCGTGCCTCTACGGCGGCGGGTTGGCCGCCTTCATCGGCCTAGTAATGCTCACCATCCAGTCCGCTGCCATGCTCATCATCCGCGAAATGTGGGCGATCGAACACAGACGCGATAGGCCCTGAACCGCCCCACAACCCAGACGAGGGCTGGTACACTGGCCCTCCCCCACGCCGGAGTGGCGGAACTGGCAGACGCGGTGGATTCAAAATCCACTGCCCGAAAGGGCTTGAGGGTTCGAGTCCCTCCTCCGGTATTCCCCGGCACGCTATCCGTGCCGGGCTTTCTTAGATTGACAGCGAACCCACGAGAGAAGGGAAATACCCATGGCAGACCCGCAACCCGGACAGCAGCAGGTCCAGATCCGCATCGACGAGTCCAAGATGGTCAATGTCTACGCGAACACCATCCGCACCGCGACAACCTCCGACGAGATGGTCATGGACTTTGGCCTCAACCTGCCCCAGCAGCAGCAGCAAGGCCAGCAGCCGAGCATGGTCTTCCAGGTCGGCACCCGCGTGGTCATGAACTGGGCCGGCGCCAAGCGCCTCCTCGGCTCGCTTCACCAGGCCGTGCAGGGCTACGAAAAGGCCTACGGCGAAATCGACCTCGGCCCGAAGAAGATGAACCAGCCGCCGCAGGGCTGAACGGCTCGCAGAATCTGAACGATGATGAAGCCGCCCGGGAGGGCGGTTTTTCTCTGTCTACTCATCCTCGGTGAGACGGGCATCTTGCCCGTCGCTCGTTCCTCTCTCCCCTCCTTCTCCCCCAACTGACTATCAGTCTGGAGAAGGTGGTCGCGCAGCGGACGGATGAGGGGGCGCCCCGAACCTCCCAACCATCAAAGCACACCCGGGATCAGAACCCTGAGCGCGAGCTCAGGGTCCCGAGCAACCGGCAAGAACATGCCACCAACCGAGCACACGCTCACTCTCCAAGCCAAGCCACCCCACTGCACAGACTCCATGCCCTCGCCGGAACATGCCACCCACGGCTCGCGCCGTTGGGCTCAAATCACACCGCCCCTCGCGCGAACACCGCCCCACCACCCCGAAGCCGCGAAGGATTAGAGCCCAATCGCGCAAGCGATGGGTGGCAAGCATCAGGCGAGGTAAAACCACCAACCGAGCACACGCTCACTCTCCAAGCCAAGCCACCCCGCACAGACTCCATGCCCTCGCCGGAACATGCCACCCACGGCTCACGCCGTTGGGCTCAAATCACTCAGTACCTCGCGCGACCGCTGCCCCACCACAAACCCACAAGGGTTGAAAGCCCAATCGCGCAAGCGATGGGTCACAAGACAATCACCAGCACCACGCAATTTCCGAATCTTCACTCGATTTTCTCGGACTTGTCGATGTTGGATTCGGGGAATTTGGTATTTTGAATCTGCCCCGTTTCCAACACTGAAGGAGGGCCACGGCCATGAAGACTTCGATGCTGACCGTATTGCTCGCAGCGGGAACTCTGACCCCCGGAGCGATGTCCGGCGACATCACCCACCAGTACGGCTACGACTTCCTACCGATCCGCGATGCGGGAAATGCGCCATATGGATACACGGATCCCAACAGCGGTAAATATGTCGAATTATACGGCGGCGTGAACCACGAGTATCGCATCAGCAGCACGCCGACGACCGCAACGCAATGGGCGGATTTCCTGACCGACTTCGCAACGGCCTTTGGGAATGCGCCTGTGGCCGGAACTTCGCTCAATTTGCTTCGCAGTAGCTACACCCATCCAGGCGGCGATGGGTTTGTGCCCTCCCAGGGCTTTGAGCAGCATCCGATCAACTCGTCTTGGCGTGGAGCGGCGATTTACTGCAATTGGCTGCATCACGGCAAGACCAGCGATCCTCAGAAGTTGCTGGTGGGCGCATACGATGCCACCACCTTCGGACAGGACGGCCCGTTCACACCGACCGACCAGTATACGACGCTTCCGGGTGCGCGATTCTGGATCCCCACCCGCGACGAGTACGCGAAGGCCGCGTACTACGACCCGAATCGCAACGGAAATGGCGAGGGAGGCTACTGGATGTACCCTGATGCCAGCGATACCCCGCTCATTCCGGGTCTACCTGAGGACGGCGGCGAGACGAACGGATTCGACTGGGGCATGGACAGCGCCTTCCTACCTGTTGGTTCATATCCGGATGTGCAGTCCGCTTACGGGATGTTGGATATATCGGGGTGCGTTGCGGAATGGACATCTAGCGAGGACATCAATCGTTGGCTCTATACAAAACGAAGTAGCGGTGGGACGGCATCTGATGTAACAGCTGTTTGGGATCAAATCGAATATCAGTTCGAAAGCTCTTCGTTTCCAACAGGAGGAGCTGGCATACGGATTGCCACCGTGATTCCCGCCCCGCCGAGTTTCTTGATAATCGGAATGTTCTTGCTTGCAGGTGTTGCTCGCAGACATTGAATTTACATCATTGATTTGGAGGAGTATTTAATGCGCGTTTTTCCTGTCATACCTTGCGTTATACTTGGCACTGCTACTTATTCACACGCAGGTGGCTGTCCGCAGTTTAGTGATCCGACTTTGGATGTGTATGTCGGTACCACCGGGAGTTTACTGTGCTCGGACGCACTAACATCCACATCCATCACACTCAGCAGTGTTGGGGATGGTTCTGTAGATATCGTGCTGTACAAAAATGCCAACAGCACTGCAGCAGATTTTAACGGGTATGTCTGGACAGACAGAGTAATCAATACTCTGACAGTAGCAAATGACAGCGACAGATTGATGTTCGTTAGGGTTCAAGGGGATAACGGTTCGTTTTTGGACAGTCCCCCTCTCATTCGGGACATCGGAATGGCAGGCAGCGGTACAGGCCGTGTAGTGCTTGTGGATCTTCAGTGCCAAGGAGATGTGGGCGATGTCACTGTGAACGCAATTTCCGGCATGATTATCGGTGGCGACCTGTATGGCGATCTCCAGTGCCTAAAGAGAGCAGACGCTCAAAGCGTACTCCAAGGCGGAGGTTGGGAAGGGACAACCAACATCATATCTGGCGATGTTCTTGGCAATATTACTTTAGAAAATGCCGTTCTTTCAGGAGCAAATATCCGGATTGACGGCTCACTAGGATCGGGCGTTCTCACCAGTGAAATTGATGTGAACGGCGGATTCTATGCAGGCAGTACTTTTCAATGCGGTGAAGTGAATGCCAAAATTATCGCCAATCAAGTTCGCGGTCGCTTTCTGACTACCACTACATCGGGAGAGTCCGGCGACTTCAACGGCGAATTCATCATCACCGATTCATTGCTGGCGGACGCCTCGATCGAGATCGGCGGTGCACTGACTTCGAGCGGCATCATCCGCTTCCTGCCGGATTTCGATAACTGTGTGGCCCCGAACGATGGCCCGATTAAGGGTCGGATCTCTATCAACCACGAGAACACCCTCACGCCCGGCACCGCGTGGCTGGGCAGCGTGCGCGTCGGGACGACTTACGGCAGTCCCGCCTCGGGAACCTTGATCGCTCCCGAATACACCGCTTCAGCGTGCTCAATCGGAGGCGGCTCGGTCGGGGAAGCTCCGTTCCTGACTCACATCGATGACTCGATTCCGCTTTTTGGCACCAACCGCACCTTCACGACTTCCACCGAACCGGCGATCTTCGACCTTCGTCACTACGGCGGCGTTTCGATTTCGGGTAGCGGCGTCAGCGTCCGTCTGGAGCGACAAGCGATCTGTGACGATTCCTCCCCGACCTGGGAAGATGTCACCGCGGAGTGGGACTTCGACTACGCCATCGATTCCGACGATTCGGTCCTGCTCATGACTTCCAGCCAGAACGCCAACTTCCGCAACGGCTACCAGTACCGCTTCGTCGTGCAGAACGATCCGCTGGTCGCCGGTGTGGTGAACTGCGTGCTTCCGGATGTGTCGCCGTCGGTGCCCGTCGAGGATTATCCCACCGCTCCTTGGTTCACCGTCGGCAACTCGTGCTCCGCCGACTTCGACGGCAGCGGCACGGTCGATCTCGCGGACCTGAACGCCGTGCTGGCAGACTTCGATACACCGCACGAAACCAACCGCTACGCGGACACGAACGCGGATGGACTCGTCAACCTGACCGATCTCAATCGCGTTCTCGCCGACTTCGATTCGCTCTGCTGCTCAGCGTCTCTGCTCGGCGCCGGCGCGGGCGATTCGATCGCCCAAGAGCTCGGCTACACCTGTGCTGACGGTTTCTGCGATGCAATCGCTGAAATGACGCCAACGGAGCGTGAGGCCGCGTTCGATGCGCTGCTCGCCGAAGCTGCTGAATGGTGAACAAACCCGTTCATCCACGACAGAGATTGAGTGACCGACCAAGGTCTGTGAGAAATCGCGGGCCTTTTTGTTATTGGCAAGTTGCAGCCTACAGCACCCGCTGCGCCCGCGGATAACTCCCCAGCACCACCAGATCCGAGCATAGCGCCGCGGCGGTCTCGATCGCGCCGGCCATCCGCTCGCTGTCCCGGTGCCCGAGCGCATCGATGAAGAAGGTGTATTCCCAGTTCGTCCGGCCGCTCGGGCGCTTGTCGATGTGCGAGAGGTTGATCTCCGCGTCCTGGAACACCCGCAGCACGCTCACCAGCGCGCCCGGCTTGTCGGGCGTCGTGAACATGATGCTCGTCTTGTCGTCCGCGCTCGGCTTCGCGGCCTGCTTGGAGATCACGAAGAACCGCGTCACATTGTTCGGGTCGTCCTCGATGTTCTCGAACAGCACCTGCACGCCGTAGAGCTGGCCGGCCAGTTTGGAGCCGATGGCCGCACTGCCCGCGTTCTCTTCGAGCAGTCCCTCTGCCTTGGCGATCTGCACCGCCCGGCTGGTGCTGACGGCGGGGATCAGCTCGGCCTTGGGGTACTGCGTCGCGAGCCACTTGCGGCACTGGCTGAGTGCCTCCGGCTTGGAATGAATCCGCTTGACCTCGCTCGGCTGGCAGTTCGCCAGCAGCGCCTGACGCACCCCCAGTTGGACCTCGGCGTAGATGTTCACATCACTGGCATAGCGCCGGAAGGCATCGAGCGCCTCAGCCACGCCGCCGTGGGCGGAGTTCTCGATCGGGACCATGCCGTAGTCCACATGCCCGCGCACGACCTCGGTGAACACGCCCTCGATCTCGCGCAGGTCTTCGAAGGACACGCTGGATCCGAACTGCTTCTGGGCCGCGTCGTGGCTGAAACTGCCGGGCGGTCCGAGGTAGCCGATGCGCAGGGGCTGCTCGAGCGCGAACGAGCCGGACATGATCTCGCGGTACACCGCCTCGATCGTGCGGCTGAGCATGGGACCGCGGCTTGCCTCGAGGACTTTCCTGAGGACCGCCTGCTCACGATGCGGCGCGTAGATGGGTGTGCCGTCGCCGCGCTTGACCTTGCCGACATGAACCACCAGTTCGGCCCGGGTGTTTAGGAGTTCGATCAGTTTGTGGTCGACCTCATCGATGCGAACACGCAGCTCGTCGAGGGTGATCGGGGGCGGGCTGCCGGCGCGCAGTTCGAGACTGTCTTTGATCTCCGCCCCCTCACCCGGACCGGGGTCCGGCAGGTTCTCGGACGGGTTATTGGAAGACCCGGTGGCGGGGTTTGAGTCCCCGGGGCGGGATTCTTGCTGCTCATCGCCTGGCATCACAAAACTCCGATGCGTACGAACCTCGAAAATCGTTCGGACCGAATCCAAATCGGCATATAGTGAAGCACACGGTACCCGGATGCGCAATTGCCGGGTGCCCATTCCACACACCCATGCCCTCTCTCTCTCCTACCCCCCTGCCGCCCGACTCACTCGCCCCCGAGGCGAGCAGTTTCACGCTGCCCGAGGACTTCGAGGGCCTGATCGGGACGGGTGAGTCGATTCTGCAGCAGTTTCAGGACCTCGGGCTGTCGACCCACGCCGTCATGGGCGGGGTGTTCGTCGGCGGGCTGCTGCTGTGGCTGCTGGGGGGGAAGTCACTGCGGATCGGCTTCGGACTGTTGGGGATGCTCGTTGGTGCGATGGTCGGCCTGATCGTGCCAGCCATGATCGGCTTCGACACTCCCGCCCTGATCGTCGCGGTCACCGGCGCGGCCCTTGGGCTGATGGTCGGTCTCGTCGCCCTGCGCTTCACGGTGGCGTGGACCATGGCCGTGCTGCTCGGCGTACTCGGTCTGATCGGCAGTGCGGCCTACTTCGATGTGAAACCCGACTTCGCAGCCCCCGCGGAGGCCGAAGTTTCTCCGGACGGTGCGATCCCCGAGTGGATCTACGAAGAGTACGAGCGCCTGCGCCGCCAGGCCGAGGGCCAACTGCCCGGTGAAGCGGAGCAGTTCATTCCCCTGCTCCCCGAGGGGGCATTCCCCGACGACCCCGCAGCCCGGGAGCGCTACGAGCGTCGTCTGGAAGCCGCACGCAAAGGGGCTCGCAAACTCAGCGAACTGCTCCAGGCTGTCCGCGAACGCCTTCGCCCGACTTGGGAACAACTCAGCACGCGCGAGAAGGGCACGATCATCGCGATCGCACTGGCGGGGAATCTGCTGGGATTTGGTATCGGGATGCTGGCAACGAAGAAGTCCGCCATCCTGATCACGGCGTTCGCGGGCCCACTGATCTGGATTCCTGCGGGCATCTGGCTCGCCGCGGCGTTGAACCTGCCGGGGCTGGACCACATTCCCACCAAACCATGGGTCTGGGGTGTGGTCTGGATCGGGTTATCGGTGCTCGGTCTGGTTATTCAGTGGCGACGCCCCAAACAGACAACCGATAAGTCCGGCTGAGATCCCTTTTCGGGCGGTTGTCGCGCGGATCGGGACCCAAGCGCCGCACGGCCGCGGCGATCGACTTCCACGGAGGGATACCCTCATGCTCTTCAAACTGCTCACGCTGCTGCCACTTGCTCAAACCGCCGAGACCACCGACTCGACCGCAACCCTTCCTGACCCGGGGCCGTCGCCGATCGCGATCTTCTCCGACGCTTCGATCCGACGCGCGGATATCCTGAACCACCCGGACAAACTCGCGCAGGCCCTGACCGATCTGAACATCGTCTGGGCGGTCATCTTCATGGTGCTGGGTGCGATCTGCGTGTTCAACGGCTACCGCTGGCACAAGATCGTCATCGTCCTGCTCGCCGGCCTCGGCGGAGTCTGGGCGGGCGTGGAGTTCGGAGACAGCATCGGTGCCCAGACCATCGTCGCGACGAGTCTCGGTCTGCTGGCTGCGATGCTCGCCTGGCCGCTGCTGCGATACGCGGCGAGCCTGTTCGGAGGCCTCGCCGGCGCGTTCGCGGGCGCGAACATCTGGACCGCCATCAACCAGCCCCCCGAACAGCACTATGTCGGCGCGATCGTGGGCCTGATCATCGTCGGCATGCTCGCCTTCCTCGCGTTTCGTGGCGTGGTCGTGATCCTCACGACCGTCGGAGGCTCCACCCTGCTGTGCCTTGGGGCGATCTCGGCCATGATCGAGGTCGAGGCCTGGCGAAACGCGATTATCGATGGCATGACCGAACACCCGGTCGTGGTTCCCTTCGTCGTCGGCTCGGTCGCGGTGATCGGGGCGGTCCTCCAGATCGGCGGCGGCCTCAAGGGGCTGAACTCACTCTCGAACAACGCGAACGCCACGAAGAAACCGGCGGCGAAAACAGCCTGAACTGAGCCGACAGAACCTGATCACAAGAGAATCGGATGCCAAAGGCATCCGGTTTTTCATCGGCCATTTCATTGGCCACCAGTTGGAGGCCACAAGTTGGACGATTGGCTTGGACGATCGCCAGCGTTCAGCGTGACGAAACAGCGGACGCGGGCTCGAGGATCGCGTCCTCGGTCTCGACGGAAAGAGCACTCTCACCCTCGGGCGCCAGCGAACCGGCACCGGTGTAGGTCGCCGCGGTCTCCGCCTGGGTCCAGAGCGTCTGGGTGAAGGGGATCAGCACCAGCACGCCCCCCGCGGAGAGCATCGAGGCGATCGCACGCGAACGGTACGGCGAAACCTTCATCGGCTCCGCGTTCTCGTCTCGGGTTTCGAGCATCGGGAAGAAGGCGAGTCGCAGGTAGTAATACGCACCAATGGCCGAGTTCAGCGCCATGATCACGACGAGCGTGATCTCGCCAGCGGAGATACCCGAGGCGAACAGGAAGAGCTTGCCCATGAAACCGAGCAGGATCGGAAGACCGAGCAGGCTCAGCGAACAGACCACCATGGCGATGCCCAGAGCCGGGCGGGAGCGGACGAGGCCGCGTAGGTCGTCGATGTCCTCGACTTCTTCACGATGGCCGTCCTTGTTGTACTCCAGGCAGGCGATGACACCGAACGCGCCGATGTTCATCACGCCGTAGCAGAGCAGGTAGAACAGGACCGCAGCAAGCCCACTCGTGCCCGACTGCGGGCCGGCGATCAGCCCGACGATCATGTAACCCGAGTGGGCGATCGACGAGTAGGCGAGGATGCGCTTGACCGAGCGCTGCAGCAGGGCCATGACATTGCCGACGACCATGGTGAGCGCAGCGATGACCCAGAGGAGGACGCGGATGGATTCGGGGAGCGAGCCGACCTCGCTGCTCGCATCGCCGAAGTTCCAGCCGATAGCGCTGATCAGCAGCATCAGGGCGATGAAGCCGGCGGTCTTCGGAACGAAGGCGAGGAAGGCGGAAACGGGAGTCGCGGCCCCTTGGTAGACATCGGCGGTGTAGAAGTGCATCGGAACCGCGGCGATCTTGAAGCAGACACCGACGATCGAGAATACCGCACCGAGTGTCGCGATCGGACCGATCGAGCCGGTTTCAGAAGCGATGGAGCGAAGAACCTCGGCGATGGAATCATCGCCGAAGAGCTTGGTGCTGCCCGTTGCGCCATAGAGCAGGGTAAAGCCCATGACGAACATCGCCGCACCGAACGCACCGAGGAAGAAGTACTTCACGCCGGCTTCCTGCGCCCGGACCTCGCTCTTGGCGGATGCGCCGGAGATACTGACCATGACATAGGTCGGCAGCGAGGTGAGTTCGAGGGCCAGGAAGAGCCAGATCAGGTCGTCCGCGGTGGCGCAGAGCATCAAGCCCGTGAGCGAGAAGAGGAAGAAGGCGTAGAACTCACCTCGATTGGATCGGATGGCGTCGAACACGCGTCCCTTGGACACGGCGTGCTCGTAATCACGGTCGACCACACCGGTCATCAGCAGCGCGAGCATGATGCCGACGATCGCTGTCAGGACCTTCACGAAGCCGCTGAGGTTGGGCAACAGCGAGGTTTCCATAGCCGGGGAGGCGAACGCCGCGATCCCACCAGCGATCGCCAGGGTGAGAATCGTGGCCGGGCGACAAGCCTTGCGAACCGCGAGGCTCTTGGAGAGCCCGAGCATCATGACCACGCAGGTGCCGACGAACATGGCCAGTTCGGGCATGACGAACTGGAGTTTTTCGACGATGGCCGGTGTGGCTTCGGTCCCGGTCTCAGCGAGGGTGTGGAGCATGGATAGGTTCATCGCGCCACCTCCTCGAGCAGAGCCACGGCATCGACCGGCTCATTCCCCGCGAATTCCGGGGTCGGTGCGGTGTAGATGTCGATGGTCTGCTGGAGCGGCGCCTCGAGCGACTCGGTGATCAGACTCGGGTACAGACCGAGCACGAGGCAGGGCACGGCGAGGATCGTGCAAATGCCGATCTCGCGGCGTGAGAGATCTTCGGGGAGCGGGCCGTGGTGCTGGTAGCCATCCGGTTCACGCAACGGGCCGAAGACGAGCTTGCCCATCATGAACAGCAGGTAGATCGCGGCGACGATCATGCCGGTTCCGGCGAACGCCGCGAACCAGGGACCGAGCGGGCCGAAGGTACCGCCGACGCCGGACGCTCCCGACTGGAAGGTCCCGATGAGGCAGAGGAACTCACTCACGAAGCCGTTGAGGCCGGGCAGCCCGACGGAGGCCATCGTGAAGAAGCCCATGAAGAACGCCCAGACGGGCATCTTCCTTGCAAGCCCACCAAGGTCATTGAACGAGCGGGTGTGGTAGCGCTCGTACATCATCCCGATGCAGAAGAACAGGGCACCGGTCGAAAGACCGTGGTTGATCATGTAGAGCACCGAGCCTTGCAGACCGGCCATGTTCAATGCAAACAGGCCGAGCACGCAGAAGCCGAGGTGGCTGACGGAGGAATACGCGACCAGTTTCTTCACATCACGCTGCACCCAGCAGATCAGACCGGCGTACACGATGCCGACGATCGCGAAGATGGCGATAAGCCACGCCCACTCCACCACCGCTTCGGGCGCGAACGGCACCACGAAACGAAGGATCGCGTAGGTGCCGAGTTTGAGCAGCACACCAGCCAGGATGACCGAACCGGCGGTCGGAGCCTCGGTGTGGGCCAGGGGCAGCCAGGTGTGCACGGGAAAAAGCGGAACCTTGACGGCGAAACCGGCCATCATCGCGAAGAGCACCATCGCCTGCTGGCTCAGAGACATTTCGTGGGCGGCCTGCTGCAGAACCGCGATATCGAAGTTCCACTCTCCGGCTCCGGTGAAGGTGGCCGGGTCGAGGTTCAGGTTGAATACCGCGACATAGACCAGACCTGCGAGGGCGATGATCGAACCGGTGAAGGTGTAGAGGAAGAACTTGGTCGCGGCCTTCTTGCGGTTGGTTGAGCCGAAGCTGGAAATCAGCACATACATCGGCACGAGCGTGAGCTCGAAGCAGGCGTAGAAGAAGATCAGATCGCGGGCGATGAACACCCCCACCATCGCCGGGAACAGCGCGGTGAGCCAGCCGTAGTAGGCCCGCTGGTTGGCGGTGATCGCCGTCGAGGAACCCCAGATCATCAGCGGCTGGAGGAACGCGGCGAGGATGATCAGCCAGAGGGCGATCGCGTCCACACCGGTTGAGAAGGACACACCCAGCGCTGGGATCAGCGGGATCCCGCTCTCGGTCCCCAGTTGCATGGCGGCGCTGTTCGACCAGTCGAACTGGCTTGCCGCGACCAGCGTCAGCACGCCGCACAGAAGCGAAGAAACCATCGCGATCAGGCGTGCGTCCTTATCGGTGCGCATCGCGATAACGATCGAAGCGAGGGCAGGCACCAGGATGAGCGACCACAGGATCACAGCGAGAACACCCATACAAGGAGGAGAATGATGCCGAGCCCGGCGGCCATGCCCGCGGCGTACCCGTGAAGCACGCCGGACTGGGCCGGACGGATCGCCCGGGCCAACGCCCGGGGCAGCGAAGCGATGCCATCAACCAGAGCCCCGTCGATCAGGAGCTTGTCGATGGCGTGGAAGATGTTGGCGAAGACCCACAGGGGCAACCGGATGGTCGCCTCGTAGAACTCATCCACATACCACTTGTTCTGTGCCCAGCGCGGGAGCGGGCCGAGTTTCGGCAGCAGCGCATCGGCGCGACTGGTCGCGGCTTCGGTCCGGCTGCCGATGAACAATCCGGCGGGCCCCTTGGGACCGTGGAGGTACGCCGCGATGAGGATGCCGACGAAGCCGAACACCGCGGAGATGTAGTAAATCGCCGTGTGCGGGTCCATGCCGAGGATCGAACCGGATTCCATTTCGGGGCGAACCGGCCACGCGTCCGCCGCGGGGATGGTGCCGGAACCGGCGACCACCGGAGCGTCTGCGAAGCGAGCGGGGAGCACCACCGGTTGCGCGGGGACCAGGTTCATGCTGTGGTGTTCGACCTCAAGCGAGCCCTGTTCATCGTGATGCTCATCGTCGTGGTGAGCGTGACCGGCGGGGCTCTTGTAGAACGCGGTGGAGCTGTAGAGCATGTCGCCCACCCACCCCTTGGATTTGTCGTTGCCGTCGTTCACGAAATACGGGATCGCGGCGAGCAGTGAACCGATCGCGAGCGTCGCGAGCACGAGGTTGATCGCCCAGCCCGGCGGGTGCGGGTGGAAATGGTCGGCGTGGTGGTCGGCGTGCTCTTCCACAGGGTGATGCGATTCCTCGCCGTGCTCATCACTGTCGTGGTCGTGCGCCTCGTCGCCCGGCTCATAGTGCTCGGGACCGACGAACACGCGGAAGAACACACGGAAGGTGTAGTACGCGGTCAGCCCGGCCGTGATCAGCAGGATCCAGCCCATGAGACTGGAGAAGTGGATGAGCGAGTCCGGGGTGTAGAACGCCTCGGCGAGGATCATGTCCTTCGAGAAGTAGCCTGCCGTCAGCGGGAGACCCGCGAGGTTGATGCAGCCCACGAGCATGGCGATCGAGGTGATGCGCCACCCGGGCTGGCTCCACAGGCCGCTGAGTTTGCGGAGGTCGAGCTGGCCGGCGAAGCCGTGCATCACCGCACCGCAGGCGAGGAAGAGCGTGGCTTTGAAGAACGCGTGTGTGAACACATGGTACGCGCCGCCCGAGGTCGCCAAGAACCCGAGGCCAGCGAACATGTAGCCCAACTGCGACACGGTCGAGTAGGCCATGATCCGTTTGATGTCGAACTGGGCCATGCCGATCGTGGCGGCGAGCAGCGCGGTGAAGGTGCCGATCCAGGCGACCGCGTGCAGGGCGTGCAGGTCCGGGTCCATCAGGAACAGCGGGTACATGCGGGCGATCATGTACACGCCCGCGGTGACCATCGTCGCTGCGTGGATGAGCGCGGAGACCGGGATCGGGCCTTCCATCGCGTCGGGCAGCCAGACATACAGCGGGAACTGGGCCGACTTGCCGAAGGCACCGATCATGAGCAGGCAGGGGATGGCCCAGGACTGCCACATGGTGACGAAGTCGAGCGTGTGGCCCGCCGCGTCGGTGCGCTGCGCGACCGCGCGGAAGAGCTCGTCGTACTGCACGGTGCCGAATGTTGTGTAGATCAGGTAGAGACCGAGGGCGAGGCCCAGGTCACCGATGCGGTTGACGATGAACGCCTTTTTCGCCGCGGCGACCGCTTCGGGCTTGGTGTAGAAGTAGCCGATCAGCATATAGCTGCACAGGCCGACACCTTCCCAGCCGAGGTACAGCATGACGAGGTTGTCACCGAGCACCAGGCAGGACATCGAGGCGACGAACAAGCCGAACGCTGCGAAGAAGCGAGAGTAGCCCTTGTCGCCGCTCATGTACTCGGAGGCGTAGAGGCAGATCATCGACCCGAGGAAGGTGACGAAGAGCATCCACAGGAACGACAGGCCGTCGAAGTAGAACGAGAAGTTCGCGATCAGTCCCTGTTCGCCATCACCCGAGTTCCAGGTGATGTTGATCCAGTCAAAGAGTTTGACGATCCAGACCGGCTTGCCGTCGCCGTTCCACATCAAGAACCCCGAGAGAGTGATGATGAAGGACACCGCGAGGAAACCGAGCACAAGGTAGGCCGGGCCACGGCTCTTGCCGCTGCCGATTCCCTTGCGGGCGAAGAAGAGCAGGAAGAGGCAGATCAGCGCCGCGATCGCGGGCAGCACGGGGATCAGACCGAGCCACCCCGGTCCGTCCGCTGCTTCCTGATAGGTAAACAGCGACTCCCCACCGCTCGCGCCGAGCAGCAAAGGCAGGTTCAGGATGTTCGAGGCGAGCTCCGACACGGAGAACACTTCCTGATTTTTCGTCGCCGATCGGCGACGGGGATGAACGGATCGTGCTGGCGGCGTGAACCGCTAGCCCTTGAGCGAGGCCCAGGCAGACGCATCGAGCGTCTCCTTGCGCCGGAACAGAAGCACCACCAACGCCAGGGCGAGGGCTGCCTCAGCCGCGGCAATGGTGAGAACGAAGATCACGAACACTTCACCGTCCCGGTTGAAGTGATAACGGCTGAAGGCGATGAGCGCGATGCCCGCCGCCTGGAACATCATCTCCGTGCAGAGGAACATGATGATCAGGTTGCGACGAGACAGGAAACCGACCACGCCCAGCCCGAATAGCACTGCGGCCACGAACAGGTAGTGGTACATCTCGCTGAGGGCCATGCCCGCGGCGGCATCCTGCGCGAGGGTGAGCAGGCCGGTCATGAGGACACCCCCGAGGGCGACGAATCCATCTGGTCGGTCGGGCCGACATGAATGCCGAGTTCCGCGGCACGCTTGAGTTTCTCGTCCTCGCCAAGGTCGATCTGCTTGCGGGCCAGAACCACCGCACCGAGCAACGCCATCAGCAAAATCACGCCAGCGATCTCAAGCGAGAGCGGGTGACCGGCGATCAGCGACCAGCCCACGGCATCGAGGTTGGTCACCGTGACTTCAGGCGAGATCGCAAAGCGAACTGAACCGCCCGACGAACTCGCCGCACGGAGGTCTGCCATCGTTGAGCCGTCTTCGAGCAGCAGTGGAGCAACCTGACGGTCCTCGGTCTCGGCACGCTCCAAGAGATTCGTCGCGGCTTCGGGGGTGACCGTGAGAGTCATCGTCCGAGTCGCGGCATCGATCGTGTAGGTCTCGCCGAGCTCCTCAATGCCCGGGCGATCCATGCCTCGGAAGACCCGTTTGGAACTGAGATCGTCGAGCACCTTGCCGGGAAGTTCCGCGAGCAACTGCTGCTGATCGGCCTCACGCCCGGCGGGATCAACCTCGGGCAGGCCCTGGGCGATCATGCCGGTGAGCACCGCGACGATGGCGAAGCCGGAGACCGTGGCCCAGAGCGGCTCGCGAGCGATCGCGTCGTAGGGGCTCAACGCATCCATCTCAGTCTCGGACGGAGCCTGGGTCGCCAGCATGATCACGAACAGATAGGTGATCAGGATGGCACCCGCGTAGATGATGATCAGGGCGAACGCCATAAACTCCGCACCCATCAGCAGATAGAGGGCACTGGAGGACAGGATGACGAGGATGAAGTACAGCGCAGAATACACCGGCTGCTGGTGGGTAATCACACGGATCGCCGCCAGAATGGCAATCGGCGCGAAGATATAGAAATGGGGGTTCGGCAGGCCGGAGGCATCAAGCCCTCGGAGGGCCAACGCCGCGATGACCGCGCCAAACCCGGCCGCCGCGACAATCATGCCGATCAGTTGCGGATTCACCTTCTGCCTGGGCAGCGCGAGCAACACGCCCACGGCGCCGATCGCAAGACCGACATACAAGATGATGGGGTTAATCAGCAGATCCAACAGATCGGCTCCGTCTGCGAACCGCGAGGGACACACCCCGCGAGCGCATCTTCTCGTGCCAACGACCCCGAACGGGCCGAAAACCCGGACACCGAGGACACTCCCGGTACACGGACAGGGGCGGAGGATAAGCCCCGTACGCTCAACCGGCAACCGGTCCGGGTTCTGAATGCCCCTCTGGCTGACTTTTCCCCAGTCGGCGCTTGAACTACCACATGTATTGATCGTCGGACCTCCCCCCTACCACGACCGGCACACGCGATCCTCAGACAAGGTCGCGAGGAGGCTTCCGTGAGCGGTCCGCTGGCGGTACCGTGACACTATGGCACCCACCCCTCCTCCTGCTGGCTCCGTCCCATTCTTCGGCCCTCCCGGTGCCAGGGGAAAACTGCCCAATGTCTTGACCGCCGCCCGGCTCCTCTTTGCCGTGGCATTCTTCGTCCTGCTGGCAGTCTTCAACGGCTCGGCATACGCCGCGACCCGCTGGGCCCTCCCGACCGCGATGGTCCTGTTCATCGTCGCGGCGGTCACGGACTTCCTCGACGGCTACCTCGCCCGGAAATGGAACGCCGTTTCTGTATTCGGTCGGGTGATGGACCCGTTCGCCGACAAGATCCTCGTCCTCGGAGCGTTCGTCATGCTCGCCGGTCCGAACTTCCGGCTCGACGAATCCGGGGCCATGCTCAGCGGGGTGGCCCCCTGGATGGTCGTGGTGATCATCGCGCGAGAACTGCTCATCACTTCCCTGCGTGGGCTCTGCGAGTCACGGGGCATCAACTTCTCGGCGACGCAGGCGGGCAAGTTGAAGATGGTCGTGCAATCCGTCAGCGTG
This sequence comes from Phycisphaerales bacterium JB050, assembly GCA_043101125.1. Lineage (GTDB taxonomy): Bacteria > Planctomycetota > Phycisphaerae > Phycisphaerales > UBA1924 > JANSXG01. Next base: position 28,794 of record JBICHT010000035.1, read on the forward strand.
CCGTTGATTCTCCTGCTCGCGTGGCTCGCGACCGCTCAGCCCACGATTGACCACAACGACCCTCTCCTCGCCGGGGTGTTCTGGGTCGCGATCGCCACCACATTCGTCACCGCGATTTCGGCCGTGCCATATCTGACCAAGGGGTTTCGGGGCCTCGCCATGCAAGGCGGCTCAGCATGACCGAAGTCGAGGGCCTCTCCCATAAGAACCAGCATCGCGCGCCGATCAAACCTTTGAACGCGCCAACGCTCGCGCTCTCGACGCTCGGCCTCGGGTTTCTACGCCCAGCCCCCGGCACCTGGGGCTCGATGCCACCGCCCTCGCTCGTGTTCGCCCTTGTGCTGCTCGGCGGGAGTTGGAACGGCCTCAACCTCTTCGTCGTCGGCCTGCTGCTCCTCAGCATCGCGGCGTGCATCGGCTTCGGTCGCTACGCCGAGAAACGGTTCGGGCTGAAGGATGCGCCCGAGGTCGTCGCCGATGAGACCGCCGGCGTCTGCCTGCCCCTGCTCTTCTGGCCGACGCTGCCAGCTGGAGTGTTCGAAGCCGCGGCGTACTGCGCCGGGGCGTTCGTCCTCTTCCGCATCTTCGACATCAGCAAACCCTGGCCGGTCGCGCGGCTTGAGAAACTCCCGCACGGCTGGGGTGTGCTTCTGGACGACCTCATGGCAGGCGTCTACGCCTTGCTCGCGATGCAACTGATCCTGCGTGTACTCCTGCCCGCGATGGGCGCATGACAACGCCCCGGCGTGCGGGGCGTTGATCGCAGCACTTGGCAGATCACGGACAAGCGGTCCCGAACGCCGCGAGGATCGTGTTGAGGTCGGCCAGATCGACTTGGCCGTCGCCGTTGGTGTCGCCGTCCGGAGTCATCTGTCCGAAGTTCGCGAGCACGAGGTTCAGGTCGGCGAGGTTGATCGCGCCATCGCCGGAGACATCGGCGGGGCAGGAGCCCTCGCCGACATGGATCACGACCGTCGCCGGTTCACTCCGGACATTCGGGTCTCCGATCGGGTTCGGCGAATCGTCCACGCGCGCGATCAGGCGGTAGGTGAACGAGTCGGTGCCGGTGAAGCCCGGATCGGGTGCGTAATTGAACGAGCCGTCCTCGAAGACCGTGACCGTGCCATTGCTCGGCGCGATGTGCTCAGGCAGCGAGAAGAACTCCTGATCTACAGCCAGTTCCTGGTTGTTGATCCGCCCGGCCTGGCCGACATCGTTGGCCATGAGACCCGCCGCGCCATCCACGGAAATCGCGCCGGCGGCGAGGTAGGTGTCGTCGATCGCCAATCGGAAGGCGTTCTCGCGCAGATCGTTCAATTCAGCGAGCACGAATTCGACATAGGGGAACGACGGCGCATCGGTGCCGAGCACCTGATCGATCTCGGTGCTGAGCGCGAGGATGCGCTCGGTCATGTGCTGTTCGAGCGTCGGCAGGTCCACGCCGAGCGCGCCGCCAAGTTCGCCCTCGTCGCTTGCCGCGGCCTTCAGCAGAACGGCCACGATATCCGCGTATCGGAACCCGAGACCTTCAGCACTGGGCACGCCTTGTGTCGCCGAGCGCAGCAGTTCGCTCTGCGTCATCGCGTCAGCCATGCCAAGCGTGAGGTAGGCGTCCAGGAGCGCGTTGGTGTTGTCGAGAATCTCGCCCTCGGCGGTGAGCACGGAACCCGACGAAGCCAGTTCGCTCGCCAGCACCGACCGGACCTCATCGCGGACAGCCTTGTACTTCTCGGTCAGGTACTGCGTCTGGTAGGCGAAGTAGTCATCGCCGTGCTGGTCGATGTAGGACGAGGTGTCAGAGAGCACACGAAGTCGGGCTTCCGCGTTGAATGTCTGCGGGAACGGCCACCCGAACTGCTCTTGAAGTTGCACGGTACCGGCTTCGTAGACCACATCGGTCAGATCACCGTGTTGCAGGGCATCCCGGAATCCACCCGAGTGCCAGGCCTCCCACAGCAGGCTTGAATAGCCCCCCCCCGAGACGACCTCGAACTCCAGTGGAGGCGGCCCCCACTGCCCATCGAACGGGCTTTGAATCTCCGCAATGAAACGGATGGTCCGGCCGCACTGGTAGATGGTGTTCTGGTAACTCTTGGAGATCCTCAGATCGAACTCGTCGTCCTCCACGATGTTTCCCGACTGGTCGTACCACGCGTTCACACGCTCAAGATTGCTCGGCCGATCAAGCCACCAGGCGAGGGCATTGCGCTCGGCGAGTTCGGCGCGAGAGACCGATGCGGAGTCGTCGAGCCGGTTGTCGCTGATCGTGATCTCGTACCCACGGTGCGGCCAGTTGGCGGTGGATATGCTCCGGACACCACTCGGAAACAGCATCTCCGACGGTGAATCGACCAGAGGGGATGCGGTCTGCCCGAGCGGTCCCCACGGATCGACACGCACCGAACCCTGCATGAAGCCCTCGTTCTGCAGACCGATATCAACAATCTCGTGCAGGCGATTCTGAATGACCGGCATGCGGTCGAGCGCGCGCTGCAGGATGCCGTTGAACAGGTCCGCCCGGTCGCGCGTCGCGTCGGCGAGCGTCACGATGCGTTGGCCGTCGGCGATGATGTCATCGATCTCGGCGTTGCCGCCGCGCTCGGTGATCTGTGATCGCAGCATGAACGCGAAGTACCATGGATTCTCCTGCGCGAGTTGCATGTAGGCCGCCACGGCCTGCGACCACGGGGCCGGGGCACCGACGCGCGCGGTGGTGATCGGTCCGGTGACCGACAAACCGTCGGTGGTGGATAGCCCGGTCGGGATCCGCCGCAGGTCGTTCAGCGTGCGAGCGATCGGCTGCGCACTCAGCGTCGACTCGGCGTTCTCGAGCGTGAGCTGCTGCGTGGTCGGGCCGGCGAACACCGTCGACTTCGAAGTGGTCGTCGCGTAGGTGTAGAAGAAACTTGCGCTGTCCACGAAGTTTGGACTCTCGTTCTGGTAGGACAGTTCGACCCCGGAATCGTTCCGGTAATCGAGGACGAGGTCGGTTTGCAGCGACAGAGGAAGCAGCAGCGCATCTTCGGCGAACCCGAACAACGCAGCCTCGATCCGGTCGAGCGTGGTCCGTGCTTGGGACAGGCTCGCCGCGATGTCGTCCACATCCTCCTGCAGGTCACCGATTTGGTCGCCCAGTGCGCCGAAGCCGCTGATCATGGTCTCGAAGATCGTGTCGAGTTTGGCATCGACGATGTCGAAGCGGGCATGCATCTGCACGCGCATGTCCTCGACCTGCTGGCGCAGTTCCACCATCTCATCGTAGATCTGTTCCTCGCCGCTCGGTCCACCCGCGCCGAGCGCGTCGGCGAGACCGATCACGCTGCCGACCAGCGAGACGGTCGCCTGCACGCCGCCCATGACATTGCCGGTCGCGTAGGAAGCACCGAGACCGACGAGAGAACCGGCGATGCCCACGGAGTGCTGCGCGATCACCAGGCCGTTGTTCGCCTGCATCTGCAAGCCCGCGAAGGATCGGGCGACGGTCGCCACGGCATCGACATCGGGGTAGTTCGACTGCTGCAGGATCAGAGTCCGGGCGAAGATCGCGGCGCGATCGTCGGAGGTGTCTCGGATGCCCTCGATGACCGCGTCGCGCCGGGCCTGCAACTGGGCGAGAGCCGCGTCGTGGTCCGGGTGCTCGGGATCGTTGGCCGCGACGAACAGTTCCAGAGAGTTCAGGCCGAGGTTCGGTTCGACTTCCGCCACGCCGATCTGCTGCAGGGTGATCATCGAGTCGAGTTGCACCTCATCGATGCGCATGAACACTTCGTTTTCCACATCGAGGTGTGCGCCCTCGGTGTCGCGGATCTGGAGAAACTCCTCGTAGGTCGGCAGCCCCTCCAGCCCCGCGTTCACGGCCTGCTGCTCCGGGTCCACCGCGCCGAGCATCGGCGCGAGACCGAGGGAGTCGAGATAATCCGCCGCGATGGTGGCGAGCCCTTCGACTCGTTCTCCAGAAGGGTTCACCCCGGCGAGCACGCAGGTGAGAGCGTCGGCAGTCTCGGTCCGGTTGATCCAGGCCTGGACGCTGGCGAGGTCGTAACGGGCCATGCGGACGCGAGATTCCTGGTAACCGTCGAGGCCGGGCAGGTCGACCCCGAGCAGTTCGATCGCTCGACGGACGACGCGCGTGTCGGTTCCGGCAAGTGCGCCCGTGGAGTCGATGCGCGTGGCGATCAACCCGGTCAGCAACGAACCGGTTCTGGCGAGGCGGTCGTCGCCTGGCACCGCGATGGCCAGTGCGGTGTCATACGCGTTCACGAAGGCCGCGAACTGCTCTGGCGTGGCGAGCGGGTTGGCCTCGGCGTAGGCCCAAAGGCCAGCGACCCCGGCAATGGCCCGAGGGTTGGGCTGATCTTCGAGATAGTTTTGCCGGGTGTATTCGGTCGCTCGGATCGCATCGAGCATGATCTGGTAGTCGGCTTCGCTCTCGACCGGGATATCGGTCCCCCACGCGGCTGGCGGCTGGAGCACCATCATGCCGCCGAGAACCCAAGCGATAAGTTGTGCAATGACCGAGAAACAGTGGTTGGAAAGACGCATCGTCTGGAATCCTGTCCGCGTAGAAAACCGATCGCCCGTCCCGACGGAAGGGCTTTCAGGAAGACAGGCGACGAAACTGCGGAGCGCGCCCGAAGAAAAACGCGAGACCCTTCCGGAAAAGGGCCTCGCGTCATCAGGATCGATGAAATTTGGCGACTCAATGACTCAGGAGCAATTGGTCCCGAACGCGGCGAGCACCGCGTTGAGGTCGGCCAGATCGACAGTGCCATCGCCATTCGTGTCGCCGGAATCGGTGGCCTGACCAAAGTTCGCCAGCACGATGTTCAGGTCAGCAAGATCGACGGAGTTTGATCCATCGACATCAGCCGGACAGGCGGGTGCCAGCGGCGTGATGGTGATGTTGTCCACTTCAAAGTCGTAATTCGTGAAGCCATAGAAAAAGCCGGGAACGAAAGTCGTGAACTGCACTTCGTCGATGCTCTGGAGCATGTCGGTCCAGGTGCGGTTGTCGGGAAGGATCGGCTCAAAGGTGTTGGGATCCTCCGCCCCGGTGCCGCCCCAACCCTCGGGGAGTTCCGTCGCGTTGACATCGTCGATGATGAACTCGTAGGTCACCCAACCATCTCCCGGCGCGGGGAGGAGTCCGGCATCGAACCACACGGAGTTGTACGGGTAATCTCCGTCGATATCGTAATCCCGCAGTTCGAGCACAATGTTGCGGGGCACTTCGCCCCCGAAGAATGTGATCGAATTCACCTTAAAGTCCACGGTGATGCGAACCGGACCGGTCTGAGTGAAATCCGTCACGAAATCCGTGTTGGTGTCGGTACGGACCTCGCAGCCGAAAGTGTCGATTTGGATATGGCGAAGGTGCGCGCCGGGGTTGCCGCCCTCGGCCACGATGGTCGCGGCACCGTTGATCGACCAGCCTTCCGGGCCGTTGTCGAAGGTGACCGTCGCCCCACCCGCGAGAGCGGTGGCGGCGACTGTAGTGCTGAGGAATGCTGCTGTGACTGCTGTTTTCATGACTGTGCCTCTCCATTCGTGATTCGAGACGAACTCCGCCGCATCTACCCCCCAGAAATTCCGGTCCTGAGTTGCACATGCGGGGTTTGGTGGTACAGTGTTCAGAACACTGTTCTGAACATACTGCATCCCGAAACGGACCCCGTCAAGGAAATGCCCTCGAAAATCGACCCATCCCGAAAATTACCGGTCAAGGCGCCCAGTTCGCCCACCGGTGGACGGGGCATTCATACCATGCCGGTCAGCATGGCTATTGCAGGGACCAACAGGCAGAGCAGATCCGAAACACTCGATCAGGGAGAAATGCAGGCGGTCGATCGGACCACCCGTCGTCTTCACGAGGCGATACGGTCTTTCCTGAACGCCTGCCCCGAGGAAGCCCAGAACGCAAGCGGCCTCGCCCGGTTCCTCGGCATTGATCGCACCACCTGCCAGCGAGCGGTCTTCGCCACCGGGTCTCACTACGACGGCCCACAGATCATCGAGCGTTTGCCGGGTGTTCGCGGCCTCCGGGCCATGATCGGTGCCGCACGCTCCAAGGACACCATCAATCCCGACCCGGTCCAACGCTTGGAATCAGCGGTCGAGCAGTTCGCCCAGTTGATCGATCGCCTGGGTGGATCCGTCGCCGAATTGCTCCGACGAATCGAATCGACGCCGCAACTCGCTGAGGGCACCGGCGAACGCCTGGGCGCACGGGAGCGATTGTTTCAGGCATCGGCCGAGTTGACCGGGCGCTGCTCCGAGTGCTGGGTGGCGGTGTACGCGTACCACCCTCATCGCGATGACCCCGATGTGCTGCACATTGATCGCGTCAATGGCTTGTCCGGCCATGTCGCGCGACCGGACGCGGTGCCGCTGACCTTCCACAGTTTCACGACCGCGCGTCGCAAGGATGAAACCCCCGCAACTCCGCACGGGCAATTCTCCGCGCTTGTTCCGGAGGCAGACCCGGCTTCGCCCGCGACGGTCCTGCGGGAATTCTCCTCGTCACCACTGCCGGTGGTGTCTGCCCGCCAGCCCAATGAGTTCATGGTCCAGGCGATCGACGCGGACCCCGACACGATCGGCCAGCCGGTGGATCTGATGTTCGGCACTCGCGGCACGATCGAACACCCCGCAACCCAGAAGCCACCCATCGAAGAAGCGTGGGCGCTCGTGAACTTCCCGACGCGTTCACTGATCTTTGACATCTACCTTCATCGTGATCTTGCGCGCGGCTGTATCCCCTCTCTGGATGCGCACCTGTGGCGTCCCGATTTCGCGCAGCATGTCGGCGACCGGTGGCAGACCCGTTTCTCGGAAGCGCCCAAACTGCAACTGCTCGGTTCGGGCCTCGCCAACGCCGCCTCCCCCCACTACGCTCGCCACGCGGATCTCACGGCGTACCTGTTCGACCAGATCGACCAGAGCGCCTCGCAGTTCATCGGTTACCGGTGCGAGGTGGTGTACCCGATGTGGCGCACCGGATACTGCGTGGGTCTGGACTTCGGTTCGCCGAGCGAGGACTGATTCGACCCCGTGGGCGGATCAGACCCGCCGATCGAGCAATCGGTACTGCACGGCTTCGGCGACATGCCCGGCCTGCACCTCAGCCGACTCATCAAGGTCCGCGATGGTGCGGCTGACGCGTCGGATCTTGTCGTAGGCACGAGCGGAAAGACCGAGTTCGCTGATTGCCTGCCCCATGAGCGATTTCGCCTCCTCGGTGAAGCACCCGATGCGGTCGAGTTCTTTTCCGGGCAGATCGGCGTTGAGCACCGGGCCCTGTCGTTTGAACTGCGCGTCCCGTGTGATTTCCACACGCTCGCGCATCTCTGCCGTCGATGTGCCGAGAGGAAGGTCTGTCGCGGATAGTTGCTTCCAGGGCACGGCGGGCGCTTCGACATGGATGTCCACGCGGTCCACGAGCGGCTTGGACAGGCGACCGAGGTACCGCTCCATTGCGGCGCGGCTCACCGCATCGGTCGGCATATCGCCCTTTGGTGTGGGGTTCATCGCGGCGACGAGCATGAAGTTCGCGGGGAAGGTCGTGGAGGAGTGCGCTCGGGAGATGGTGACATCGCCGGACTCGAGCGGCTGGCGCAGCGTGTCGAGGACCGGGCGGGGGAACTCGGGGAGTTCATCGAGGAAGAGGATGCCGCGGTGTGCGAGCGAGATCTCGCCGGGCTTTGGGATCGCGCCGCCGCCGATGACCGCGGAGGCCGAGGCGGTGTGGTGCGGGGCGCGGACGGGACGCGTGGTCACCAATCCGGTGCAATTCGCGGTCATTGTGCCGCCCGATGCAGATTCGCAGCGCGGCGCCTCGGCCAGTCGTCCGACCGCGGAGTAGATGCGCGTGACCTCGAGTGCTTCCTCGCAGGTCATGGGCGGAAGGATGCCGGGCAAGGCGCGGGCCATCATGGTCTTGCCAGTCCCGGCGGGGCCGAGCATGAGGATGTTGTGCGATCCGGCTGCGGCGACGGTGAGCGCTCGCTTCACCGACTCCTGGCCGCGAACTTCAGCGAAGTCCACACTGGGCTTCGCGCCGCGGATGAGTTCCTCCACATCGATTGGCGGGTGCGGCTCGACGGGAAGCGCTCCGTTGATGAGGCCAACGACTTCGGCGAGCGTCGAGACGCCGAACGAGGCGACCCCCTCCACCACCGCGGCCTCGGAGGCGTTTTCAAGGGGGACAACCACGCCGTCGAGGCCGAGGGCTTTGGCGAGCGTCGCCATGGCGATCACGCCGCGAACCGGGCGAACGCGACCGTCCAAGGCGAGCTCACCGGCGAACAAGAACCGTCGCGGGTCCAGTCCGCCATCGTCAGATGATTTGGGTGGTCGAACGATGCCGTCGGCCATGAGCAGGCCAATGGCAATGGGCAGGTCGTATACCGGCCCCTCCTTGCGAACATCCGCCGGAGCGAGATTGATGAGCACCCGCCCGACCGGAAATGCGTACCCCGCGTTGGTGATCGCGGATCGGACCCGCTCCATAGACTCACGGACGGCGGTGTCCGGAAGGCCGACGATGGTCTCTTTGCAGATCCCGTCTTCGGCGATGTCCACTTCCACCTCGCACCGCTCAGCGGCGATACCCTGAAGCAGAAAGGTCTGGAGATGTGAGATCATGTCCTGACGGTAACCTGACAACAAAACCCAAACAAGAATTTTTTCTGCGATCTGAACAAAAACCTACAACTCCCATACACCGATGGCAAATCCCAGCAATCCCATAACCCCATTCCGTCCGTTTGGACCCGACCACACGCCCTACGAGGCGATCGGTGGCGAGGATGGTGTGCGCCGCCTGGTGGACGCCTTTTATGACCACATCAGGGACGATTCCCCGGTGTTGAGGGCAATGCACCCGCCGGATGACACGGAATCTCGCCTGAAGCTCTTCGAGTTCCTGAGTGGCTGGATGGGCGGCCCCCAACTGTACATGGAGAAACGGGGACACCCCCGCCTCCGGATGCGACACATGCCGTTCCCGGTCGATCAGGAAGCGGTGGATGCCTGGCTTGCCTGTATGGAAGCAGCGATGCAGGACTGCGAGATCCAAGGTCCGCTGCTGGCGTTTCTGACCGAGCGATTCACACACACCGCCAATTTCTTGCGGAACCGCTGACCGACTCCAACGGAACCTCTTGAGATTTCGGGCATCCAAGCACAAAGGCGAGGCGGTGCGGCGCATACCATGGAGCGGTATCCCCCCAAGACTCGCCACGGAGGCGCCACCGCATGTCATGCAGTAATTTGACCGTTCGCACCCGCACGCTGATTGCTGGCACTGTTGGGCTCGCCCTGACAGCCAGCTCTGTTTTGGCGATGTTCCAGCCATCATCAGGAACACCGAGACCAGCTCCGGTGCAAGCGGTGCCGTACGAGCCCATTGTGCTGCGTGTTGCTGCGGACGCACAGGAATGGACGCTCAACGGTGAAATCCTTTTGCTCTCACTGACACGGGATGACACCAACACCCCCTCTCGCCCGGTCGCGCAGACCTACCCGATCAAACTCGACGCCGCAGTTATCACCTACCCCATCCCCACGGACACGGCGTACACGGTCATTGATGATTCGATGACCGAATCGAAACTGAAAGTCGGTAATACAGAAGTCCAAGGCCCGCCGCGTATGCTTGATGGCTATCAGTCAGAGCAGCGTCTTCTGGCGTGGGATGTCGTGGGCATCGATGCGAAGTCGATCCGTCTCGATGTGAAGACCTCACAGCGAGCATTCAAGACCGTGATCGATGAAGAACGCGCGTTCGCGGTCGACTGGCCCAAAGGGGAACTGCCCGAGTCGCTGAACTCCTCTCTGGGCGCGCAGATGTATATCGAGGCCGATGCTCCGGAGATCAAGCGGCTCGTCGAGGTTTGGACCAACGGCAACGCGAAGCGGGTCAAGCCCTACTACTTGGCGAAGTTCCTCGCGGCGAAAGTGATCGATTGGTACCAGCCCAGCGAAGGCCCCTACCTGTCGCAACGGGACTCGGATATCTACCGCACGCATTCGGGTGCCGTCATGATCGCCGGATACAACGTCCGAGGTGCGGTGTTCGCCGCACGAGAGCAAGAAGGTTCAAACCTCGACATGGCGAACCTGCTGTGCGCGGTATATCGGGCTGCCGGAATCCCAGCACGCGTCGTCATTGGGTATGACCACGAGGCCCAGCGCGAAGCGAATCGCCCCCCGGTCACCGCGTGGGTCGAATTCTTCCTGATGGTTGATGAGGAAAACCAGCGCGGCGAGTGGGTCCCGGTGGACATCATCCGGCAACGCGAATTTTCGAGCCGGGCTCCCGATGTGACCCGCCAGTGGAAGTACTTCGGCAACAGCGATCTGAGCCAGAACTACTCGGTGATTTCATTCCACTGGCACCCGCCGACCACCGTCGTGAACTCTGGCCCCCCGGCATTCTGGGGCTGGTTGCCCAAGCCGAGCGCACCGAATGTCGACCAGGGCGTTCGCTTCCACGCGTTCGCGACCCCCACCACGGCCGAACGCCAGCGAAAGCAGCGTGAAGGGCGCTGAACCCGCCGCCGCGACTTCATCGGGCGTTCCCGCTACAATCACGGACCGGCACTCGCCGGTCCTGTCTTGTTTTGAATCAACCGCCCCCGGTTTCGGGTCTCACACCCGGCCGCACTCTGACGGTGAAGCAATCCCGCGATGGCCGAAATCAAGCCGATCCTAGCTCTCGATCCTTCCCTCGGCGAAGAGGGTTCGTGCCCCGAGAACCCGATTATCCGGAACTTCTCGATCATCGCACACATCGACCACGGCAAGTCCACGCTGTCGGACCGTCTCCTGCAATCGACCAACGCCATCACCGAGCGGGAGGCACGGGAGCAGATGCTCGACTCGATGGACCTCGAGCGCGAGCGGGGCATCACGATCAAGGCCTCGGCGGTGTCCGTGCGCCACATCCATCAGGGCAAGCACTACCTGCTGAACTTCATCGACACCCCGGGCCATGTTGATTTCTCTTACGAAGTCAGCCGGGCACTGACGGCGTGCGAGGGCGCGGTGCTGGTGGTGGACTCGACACAGGGTGTCGAGGCCCAGACGGTCGCCAATACATACCTCGCCGTGGACAACAACCTCGAGATCATCACGGTCATCAACAAGATCGACCTCCCCGCGGCGGAACCGGAAGAGCGGGCGATGGAAGTCGAGCAGATCCTCGGCTTCCCCGCCGAAGACTCCATCTTCGCCTCCGCCAAGACCGGGCAAGGCATCCCAGAACTCCTGGAAGCCATCTGCGAGCGACTCCCCTCACCCCGCGAGCAGAAAACCCAGCGGACTCGGGCGCTCATCTTCGATTCGCACTACGACGACTACCGCGGCGTGGTCGTGTACATCCGTATGTTCGACGGCAAACTGACCGTGGGCGACAAGATCCGCATGATGGGGACCGGACGCACCTTTGTCGTGACCGAACTCGGCAAGTACACCCCCAAGCCCCAGAAAGTCACGACCCTCGGGCCCGGTGAGACCGGCTACCTGATCGCGAATATCAAGGCGCTGGCCGATGTGCGCGTCGGCGACACGATCACCCAGGAACTCGATCCCGCCGAGGAGGCGCTGCCGGGTTACGAAGAGCCGCGCCAGATGGTGTTCTGCGACTTCTACCCCGCAACTTCCGAAGACGGGAAGGGGCAGGACTTTGAAAACCTGCGCGAGGCCATGGAGAAACTCGCCCTCAACGATGCGAGCTTCACCTATCAGGCCGTCCACTCAGAGGCACTCGGCTTTGGCTTCCGCTGCGGCTTCCTCGGCCTGCTCCACCTCGAGATCATCACCGAACGCCTCGACCGCGAGTTCGGGATCCCGCTGGTCGCGACCGCCCCGTCGGTCAGCTACCACGTGGTCATGCAGGACCCGAATCAGAAGGGGCAGGCGCAACTGGACGAGCACGGCGAGCGGGTCATGCACGTCGTCTCCAACCCGCAGGACCTGCCCGAGCCCAACCATGTGCTTGCCATCGAGGAGCCCACGGTCAAGGCGATGATCCTGGTGCCGACCGAGTACGTCGGCCCCGTCATGCAGCTCTGCGAAGGCCGACGCGGCCACATGCTGGCGATGGACTACCTCACCGAGGACCGCGTCGAGCTGCGCTACCACCTGCCGCTGGCCGAGATCATCACCGACTTCTTCGACCAGTTGAAGTCGCTGTCGCGCGGGTACGCCTCGCTGGACTACGAGCGTGGCGACTACCAGCCCGGTGACCTCGTGAAGGTGGACGTCCTCCTCAACGGCGAGGCCGTGGACGCGTTCAGTTCGATCGTGCACAAGGACAACGCCTACGGCTTCGGCAAGGACATGGTCGAACGCCTGCGGGAACTGATCCCCAGACAGATGTTCGACGTCCCGATCCAGGCCGCCATCGGCGCCAAGATCATCGCCCGTGAGACCATCAAGGCACGCCGCAAGGACGTGCTGGCCAAGTGCTACGGCGGCGACGTCAGCCGCAAGCGCAAACTCCTGGAGAGGCAGAAGGAAGGCAAGAAGAAGATGAAGGCCGTCGGGTCCGTCGAGGTCCCGCCCGAAGCGTTCGTCGCCGCCCTGCGTTCCGGCTCTCCCAAGC